>NZ_JPGU01000006.1:24720-92776 GCF_000732115.1 Frankia sp. CeD | reverse complement strand
GTCCAGCGCGGCGTCGTACCGCGCGGCTACGGCGGCGCGGGNCGCCAGGAAGTCAGCGAGATGCCGCAGATGCACCCGGCCGGTGACCGCATGAATCTCGCTGAGCCGCCAGGCGTACCCCTGCTTGATATGGACGTTCCCGAGAAAACCGGCTTTGCCCTGGTCACGATAGATCCGAGCGGCTTCGTGAATGGCGGGATCGGACGTGAGGATCATTCCGCCCTCACCGCTCGTGATGACCTTGGTTGGATAGAACGAGAACGCTCCCGCGATCCCGAACGACCCAGCGTGGCCGTCGCCGTGGCGGCTGCCGTGGGCATGTGCCGCGTCCTCGACCAGCGCGATGCCTCGATCGTCACAGAAGGCCCGCAACTCGGCCACGTCCGGCGGGATCAGCCCACCGATATGGACCAGGACAACGGCGCGGGTCCGCGGCGTCACCGCGGCCTCGACACTGCGGGCGGTCAGGGCAAAGGTGTCCGAACTCACATCCGCGAAAACCGGCATGGCACCGGCCCGCAGCACCGCGAAAGCGGTCGCCGCAAACGTGTTCGTCGGCACGACGACATCCGCGCCTTCGACACCGTGACTGCGAAGGATGATCTCCAATGCGGCTGTTCCACTGCTCACGGCGACCGCGAACGGGGCCTCGTGAGCCGCGGCGAATGCCGCCTCGAATTCAGCGGTATGGACGCCCAAGGTCAGCGCACCGGTGGCCAGGATCTCGGTCGCGGCCGATGCGATCTCCGCGCGATCCTCCGGTGAGAAGACGATACGCGCCGCAGGGACANGCACCTGTTCACCCCTACCTTCCGAGTCATTCCCGTGCGAGCGAGCCGGCCAGCCCCCATAGCGGCTGCGCCGCGACGAAGGACCCGGTCGGGACGAGCCGCGGCCTTCGCGGCATCACCGACTCCGAATTCCGCCGGCCTCCCGCCAGCGACCTACCGCGCTCCCTCCGACCCCTACGGAGGNAACCATCGGCTTTGTCGGTACATGCCCAAAACAGGCTATCGATCCCGATCGCCGGCATGTCCGCAGCCCATGGCCACTCCCCACGAAACATCTCATATCTGTCCGAACGTAGCCAGACCTGTCAGCAAGGCGATATTCCCGCAAGAGGGGAAAGGCATCCGTCACTAAAAACCGCCAACCCGCAACACGTGGTGATCGACGGCGACGCCACTCACCGCGACGACCACGGGGCCGCCCACGGCGACCCAGACCTGCTCCTCCAGCACCGCAGCCGTCCGGACCTCGTCGTTACGGCACCGCCGTTACGGCACCGCCGTTACGACACCGGTCCCGACCAGCCGCTTCCCGGGCACGGCCAAGGCCGGGAGACCTGCATCGTCGCGCCTCCGATACCCAGCGCAACGCTCAATCACTCCGAGTAATACTCTCCCAGGTAGCCACGGAGGCAGCGGACGCCACCCCGCTGTCCGTTCCTGTCGATGAACCGCGACCTCGACCGAGGACGCAGGGCGGGAACGAGCAGACACTGCGGCAGACACTGATCGCCACGCGAACCACGCCCGTGGGCACGCGGACGACGATCAGTTGAAGACGGATGAACCGGATGGATGACGCGGCCGGCCGGGGCTGACCGGCTGTCGAGAAATCACCCGGTCGGAGTGGGCGACCAGGAAAAGATCCTCAACGGTCGAACCAGGGCCGTTCGCTCGGGAACGGTCTGGATGCAACCGGACACAAGTAGTCCCGACGAGACCATCTCACCCAACGTACGGGGGGAACGCAGGTATACGGCCTCGTCGGGACTTGGTGAAAGTGTACGACCCCCATCTGTCGGGCGCGACGGGACCAAGGTCCCTAACGGTTTCCGCACCCTCGACTCTTGNCAAAGAGCGCCGCAGTGTGCCTCGTGGGGCGAGAATGGTCACGATGCCGTCTCCCGGAAACCGATCTTGCACCGGCGTGTGCCGTAGGGCGGCCAGTGGGACGGCCGCCTCCACGCCAGCCCGATTTTGATCGCCAGGGTTCTGGCGACGTCCCCCGCACCTCCGGAGACGGACGACTCGGGCACCAGGGCCGGCGGGGTCGGCAACGGGGCGGGCGGCTCGCCCGGGCCGGACGGCAGTCCCCGAAAGGTCGAAATTTCGGGCTAGATTACCGGTTCTGTTGCACATGGGAAACATCAGAATGCTTCGCTGCACCCCGTGCGGCGAAGGGAGTGGCGGCGGTCACGGGAATATCCGCGGCGGNGGGATGCCCGTGGCACACGACGCGTATTCCCGGGAACGGGNGTGACGCCGCACGGGGCCGCCGGGCTCCGGTACCGGACCGGTCACCTCGCCGGACCGAGTGCACACGCGCTGTTCGCACCCGGCGGCGTCGGGCGTCCTGCGTATCGGCCGAGGCGGGTCGACCGCCGACGCATCTACGCAGGCCGGTCCAGCATTACATGATCGCCGCCCCGCGGTGGCCGTCTCATCGCCAATCCGNCAACACGGCCGCGAACGGCCTGAACGCAGGCCTGGCGGTGTTGTATCAGGGGNGGGACACGTCGCCGCGGCCGGCGACGATGGAACCACCCGCCCGACGAACCGAACGGCAGAGACCTGGGATGGATGACGAAGCACCGGCCTGGTTCGAGGCCGCCCTTGACCACCGACCGGAGCGGCACGAGACCGAGGTGGCGGGCGCGACTATCAGTTACCGCTGCTGGGGCAGGGGCGGCCGGCCGGCGATCGTGCTGGTCCACGGTGGTGCCGCCCACGCGGGCTGGTGGGACCACATCGCGCCGATGATTCCGCGGGAGTACCGCGTCATCGCACTGGATCTGTCCGGCCACGGTGACAGCGACCGGCGCGAGGACTACTCGCTCAGTACCTGGGCGGCCGAGGTGATCGGTGTCATCGACCACGCCAAGGTCGCCTCGCCCCCGATCATCATCGGGCACAGCATGGGCGGCTGGGTGACGATCACCACCGCAGCCCAGTACCCGGACCGGGTCGCCGGCATCGTCGTCGTCGACTCCCCCGTGCAGGAGTTCACCCCGGAGGAACGGGCGGCCCGGGACCGGACGGCGTTCGGCCCGCTGCGGGTGTATCCGACAGCGACCGACGCGCTGGCCCGGTTCCGGGCGGTGCCGGAGCAGCCCTACGTGCTGCCGTTCATCATCGATCACGTCGCCCGGGGTTNGATCGGGTCGGTCCAGGGCGGCTGGACGTGGAAGTTCGACCCGAAGGTGTTCGGCAACCGGACCCCGTCGCCCGAGGTACTACGCAAGGTGCACTGCCGGGTCGCGCTCTTTCGGGCCGAGAAGGGCCTGCTCACCCCCGACATCGGTGTCCAGATGTACAACCTGCTCGGGCGGGTGGCACCGGTGATCGAGATCCCGCTCGCCGGCCATCACGTCATGCTCGATCAGCCGTTGCTACTGGTCACCGGGATCCGGACGATCCTCGCCGACTGGGAGCACTCCTCCCCGCAGGAACGGGTGGACTGACGACCGGGTGCGCCGGCCGCGGGCGCGGGAGCCCGGCGGAAAGCGGACGAGACGGTAATTCGTCCCAGGTGGCGCGACTGCCGGGGTTAAGCCGCCGATCCTAGGGAATCCGCAGATCGTACGTTGTTCCGCGGGTACGGCTACGCGGACGCCCCGCCAGGAGAAGCCGCAAGGAGAACCCATGAGGAGTGCGCACCGGCGGCAGTCGGGAACGATCGGTATTCCCTACCCGGACGATAGCGCCCCGTACGTGGCTGGTGCACGGGTGCGGACCTCATCGGATGCCACCCAGGCTCTCCGGGCCGCGCCGGGCCCGCCGGCTGCCGGGAGCACGAGCGGGGACCGCGGATCGACCGGCAACCACGGATCGACCGGCAACCACGGATCGACCGGTGACCGCGAATCAACCGGCAACCACGAATCAACCGGGGAGCTGGTGTCCGACGTCGTCTCGGACATCTCCACACTGTTCCGCCAGGAGCTCGCCCTCGCCAAGGCCGAGATGCGCGAGGAGGTGGAGAAGGCCGGCAAGGGCGCCCGCATGTTCGCCNTAGCGGGCGGCGCCGGTTACTTCACCCTGCTTTTCGCCTTGTTGGCCGTCATGTTCGGCTTGGGGGAGGTGATGGCGCTGGGCTGGGCCGCCCTCATCATCACTGTCGTCCTCGGCGTCGTCGCGGCCGTGCTGGCCATGAGGGGTCGTTCCACCGTGCGCACGGTCCACCCCACTCCGGCGCAGACCGTGGAGACGCTGCGCGAGGACGTCCAGTGGGCGCAGGGCCGCCGCGGGTAGTTCGTCCCCCACCACCCTCGGGTTCGTCCACCCNCCCACCACCCCGTGTCGCCACTCCCGTGCCGCCCACCACCCCGTGTTTCCGCGGAACCACCGGCAGAAGCATCAGAAAGGTCAGGTTCGCAGTGACAAGCACGAGTCCGGATAAGATCCGGTCCGACATCGAGGCGACCCGGGCGCGGCTCGGCAGCGACCTCGACCAGCTCTCCGACCGGGTCAGCCCGCAGAAGGTCGCCGGTCGCACCGCACAGGACATCAAACGCCGGGTGACCACGGCGACCGAGGCGGTCCGCCCGAAGGTCGCGGCGACGACGGAGATCGCGGCCGAAAAGGCCCGGGACACGGCGGATCAGGCGAAGGCCACCGTACGCCGGCAGCTTGACGCCCACCCGCAGCTCGCCGTGACCGCACAGAAGGCCCGCGCGACGGCCGGCAGCGCCGCGGGTACGGCCACGCAGACCGTGCACAAGCAGCTCGAGGCGCACCCGCAGGTGGCGGCGAAGGCCGGCCAGGTGCGCGACACCGCGGGCAGCGCCCTCACGGCCGGCCGGCAGAAGGCCGCCGACAACCCGCNGGCGGCGGGGTCCGCCGCCGGGCTGGCGGCTCTGCTCGTGATTCTGCTGTTCATCCTCCGGCTCCGGCGGCATTGCGGGATCGACCCGGGGTAGCGGTCCCCGACGCTCTCGGCGGCGCTCGCCACACTCGGCCCGGCGGCGCGCGATCTGGCCGCTCTGGTGGGCGTCCACCTGCTCGCCGACTGTAACTCCAAGTAATCAACTGCGCCGCTCGGCGCCCGTCAAGCCGGGAAGCGCGACGGGCGAGGGCGACGGACTACGGGTCAGATGAGACGGTCAGGGGCACGCGAGCCTGGCGGCCCGCCCGTGGCGCCACGGGTTCTCTCCCGGACGAGCACGGCTGCCGGGAGGAACGCGGACTTCGGCCGAGAGCCGGCCGGAGCGAGGAAGGAGGAGCTGGTGGGACAGATCGAGGTCGTCGTCAGGCGGGTCGTGCCGGGCACCCCCGAGCAGGTTGTCGCGAAGCTCGCGGACTACCAGGGCGCCCGCGCCCGAGCCTGGCCAGAGAACGTCTCCGAGTACCGGGTGTTGGCGGGGGGCCACGGTGCCGGGACCCGCATCGCCTATCGGCTCCAGGCAACCCGCAAGCGGGTGCGTCAGATCGACGCGACCGTCTCCGTCCCCGATGCGAGCACTCTCGTCGAGGCGGACCAGAACTCCTCGCTGTGCACCCGCTGGCACATCGTCCACGGCTCCGGGCCGGACCAGAGCCTGGTCACGGCGACGACGACCTGGGACGGTGCGGGCGGTGTCGGCGGCTTCTTCGAGCGCGCGTTCGCCCCCATCGGCGTCCGCAAGCTGCACACCGCGGTCCTGGACAAGGTTGCCGGACAGTCCGGGGGCTAGGATCCGGCCGCCGAGCGGTGCAGGGTCGGCCATACTTCCCGCGTCGGCCCCGCCGCCATCAAACCTGCCCGGCCCATCAAACCTGCCCGGCCCACCGAACCCGGCCGGCGAGCCGGACCCGGCCGGGCTGGGGCGAAGCCCCGTTAGACGTACATGTACATCCGCACGGTCGTGCCAACCCGGGTCGACCGGAGCTGGACGAGATCGCACAGCTGGTTGACGAGCCACAGCCCGCGGCCGCCGCCCAGGGACAGGTCCGGGCGGCGGCGTCCGGCCAACCGGTCGTACAGCCGGCCGCCGTCGCGGACCTCGCAGATCAGGCAGGCGTCGTCCGTCCAGAGGCGGACCGCTCCGTGGCCCCCGCCGTGGTGCACGCTGTTCGTGGCGACCTCGTGCACGGCCAGCTCGAACTCGCCGGTCCGCTCGGCGCCCAGGCCCCAGGCCAGGGCGACCCGGATCACCTCGGCGCGGACGTGCCCCAAGTCGCGCGGGCCGAAGGCGAACTCGACGCGGGGAACGCCGAGGTCCGGCAGGGCCTCGGCCAGCGGGTCGGGGCCCGGACTCGCGACGGCGGACCCGGGCGGTCGATACCGGGAACTGATCCGGCCCAGCCCGCCCTCCACCACCGCGGGATGGGTGCGCCAGATCTCGTCAACGAGCGCCGGGCCGATCCGGCCCACGTCATAGAGGCACCGCAGCCGCCACGCCGGCGGCGCGGCGAACGCCTCGTTGAGCAACGCCTCGTGCAGCATGGATTCCCGCCGCTCCGGGCCGGACCGGGCCAGCCATGTCGGCTCGCCGATCCCCCGTACCAGCCGACCGCGCTCGACACCGAGATCCAGAAAATCCTGCCAGGCCGGAATAACCCGGGCCGGGTTACGACCAAGCTCGGCCATATCGAGAAAAGAGACGCGCTGCGCGGCCCGACCGAGGGCTGCGCGTAACTGGCGTATCCGCGGCTGTGTCACGGCTACCAGGACGGCCTCGTCGACCGCGAGTCCGGCGAGCACGAAATCGCGCGTTGCGCTGAGGAANCCGGCGTCGCCCTGATACAGGAAAGCCTCGTGCCGAATCCCGTCGGCCCCACTTCCACCGGTGACCGGGCCACAGATGGAGCCCAGGGTGCTCCCGTGGCTCACTTCACACCCCGGCGCGGCAAAACGCGGGTCGCCCCCGTGGGAACCCACCCGCCCACTCACCGCGACCTCGGCGGCGGAATGCCGAGAATACACGCGGCCCGCGCCGGCAGCCCCGTCCCCAGTGTGCACGGGCACATCGTAGGTCATGCCGAACCAATGGGATATACCCCGCAACGCAATCAGACCGCCCAGCTCGTCAGAGCTGGTAGCGGAAACGACCCGACCAGCCCGGAACCGGTTCTCCGGCCGGGCGGACCACGCCGGGCCGGGCCGGTCGCCGCCGTGACCGCGCCACGCGGGGACGATGCCCGAGACCAGGAGGCCGGCGCTCGAGACCAGGAGGCCGCGGGAACGCGGGAACGCGGGAACGCGGGAACGCGCACCGGGACCGCCGCCCGCGGGCGGAAAACCTCGTGATCACCCGTAGTCTCGCAGTCAGGGCGTCGGCGCGGGTCTCACCGCGCGGCGCCCGAGCGACGACGCGGCCGACCCCGGCCCGGCGACCGAAGATCGACGAGAAGGCGGATCAGGGATTGTGACGACGACATCTGTCCCGCAGCGTTCCATCCATCAGCGGATCGCCGAGGAGCTCGGCGTGCGCCAGGGGCAGGTGACGGCGGCGGTCGACCTGCTCGACGGTGGTGCCACCGTGCCCTTCATCGCCCGCTACCGCAAGGAGGCGACCGGCACCCTCGACGACACGCAGCTGCGCACGCTGGAGGAACGGCTGCGTTACCTGCGGGAGCTGGAGGATCGGCGCGCCGCGATCCTCGAATCGATCCGGTCGCAGGGCAAGCTGGACGACGCCCTGGAGGCGCAGATCCTCGCCGCCGACTCCAAGGCCCGGTTGGAGGACATCTACCTGCCCTTCAAGCCGAAGCGGCGGACCAGGGCGCAGATCGCCCGGGAGGCCGGCCTCGAACCGCTGGCGGAGAGCCTGCTGGGCGACCCCTCGCTCGACCCGTACGCCACGGCGACGGCCTACGTCGATCCGGAGAAGGGTGTGGCCGACGCGGGTGCCGCGCTGGAGGGGGCGCGGGCGATCCTCGTCGAACGGTTCGCCGAGGACGCCGACCTGATCGGCACGCTGCGCGAGCGGATGTGGTCGCGTGGTGTCCTGGTATCCCGGGTCCGGGAGGGCAAGGAGGAGGCGGGGGCGAAGTTCTCGGACTACTTCGACTTCTCGGAGCCGTTCACCTCGTTGCCGTCGCACCGCATCCTCGCGGCGTTCCGGGGGGAAAAGGAGGAGATCCTCGACCTGACCCTCGAACCGGACGTGCCGGCGGAGCCGGACGCCGCCCCGCCGCCCGGGCCGACCGACTACGAGACGCGGATCGCCGAGGCGTTCGGGATCTCCGACGCGGGCCGACCGGCGGACCGGTGGCTCCTCGACACGGTCCGCTGGGCCTGGCGCACCCGCATCCTCGTGCACCTCGGCATCGATCTACGGATGCGGCTGTGGACGGCCGCCGAGGACACCGCCGTGCGGGTGTTCGCGGCGAACCTGCGTGACCTGCTGCTCGCGGCGCCGGCCGGAACCCGGGCGACCATGGGTCTCGACCCGGGGTACCGCACCGGAGTGAAGGTCGCCGTGGTCGACCCGACCGGCAAGGTGGTCGCCACCGACACCATTCATCCGCACGTCCCGGCGCGGCGGTGGGACGAGTCGATCGCCACCCTGGCCCGGCTCGCCCGGGAGCATCGCGTCGACCTGATCTCGATCGGGAACGGGACGGCCTCCCGGGAGACCGACAAGCTCGCCGAGGACCTCATCCGCCGGCACTCGGAGCTGTCGCTGACGAAGGTGACGGTCTCGGAGGCGGGGGCGTCGGTGTACTCGGCGTCCGCCTACGCCGCGGCGGAGCTTCCGGGGCTCGACGTCTCACTGCGCGGGGCCGTGTCGATCGCCCGGCGGCTGCAGGACCCGCTCGCGGAGCTGGTGAAGATCGACCCGAAATCGATCGGGGTTGGGCAGTACCAGCACGACCTGTCCGAGTCCCGGCTGTCGTCGTCCCTGGACGCGGTGGTCGAGGACTGCGTGAACGCGGTGGGGGTGGACGTCAACACCGCGTCCGCCCCGCTGCTGACCCGGGTGTCCGGAATCGGGGCGAGCCTCGCGGAGAGCGTGGTGCGCCACCGCGACACGCACGGGCCGTTCCAGACCAGGGCCGCCCTGAAGGACGTCCCCCGCCTCGGGCCGAAGGCGTTCGAGCAGTGCGCCGGCTTCCTGCGCATCCCCGACGGGGACGACCCGCTGGATGCCTCCAGCGTGCACCCCGAGTCCTACCCGGTGGTGCGGCGCATCCTCGCGGCGACCAGCGGCGACCTCGGCTCCCTCATCGGCAACGGGGCGGTCCTGCGAGCCCTGAAGCCGAGCGAGTTCGTCGACGACACCTTCGGCCTGCCGACCGTCACCGACATCCTCGCCGAGTTGGAGAAGCCCGGCCGTGACCCGCGGCCGGCCTTCAGGACGGCGGCATTCACCGAGGGGATCGAGACGCTCGCGGACCTGGTCCCCGGCATGACCCTGGAGGGGACCGTCACGAACGTCGCCGCGTTCGGGGCCTTCGTCGACATCGGCGTTCACCAGGACGGCCTGGTGCACGTGTCGGCGATGTCGAAGAACTTCGTCAGCGATCCGCGCGAGGTCGTCAAGCCCGGCGACATCGTGACGGTGAAGGTTCTCGACGTCGACATCCCCCGCAAGCGGATCTCGCTGACGCTGCGGCTGGACGACGAGGCCGGTGCCGGGGGCCCGGGCCGCCGGGACGGCGAGGGTGACCGGCGGGGAGCCGCGGGTGCGGGCGCCGGACGCGGCGGAAGCCGTGATCATGGTGATCGGCGGAATGGCGGCCGGGGCACCGCGAGTGCGGGCGCCGGACGCGGCGGAAGCCGTGATCATGGTGATCGGCGGAATGGCGGCCGGGGCACCGCGAGTGGCGAACGCGGTGGTGCCGGCGGGCGCGGTGCCGGTGGTGCCGGCGGGCGCGGTGCCGGTGGCAGGAACGGTTCCGGTGGCCGCGGTGGATCCAGCGTGCCGGACGGCGCGATCGCCGAGGCGCTGCGCCGGGCCGGCATCGTCAACGGCGACCAGATCACTCTCGGTGAGTCCGGCCGCAAGCGCGGCTGACCCACTGACCAGGTGACGGGTGGGGCCGGTGGGTCGGGCCGGTGGGAATCACCGGCTCCGGTGCCGCCCACCGACCCCACCCACCTGGCCCCCAGGGGTGCTTCGCGGATCGACGGTACGGATCCCCGAAGCACCCCGACGGCGGGCGAAGCCCGGTGCCGCCAGAAATACGGCATCGTCAGAAATACGGTGCCGTCAGAAAGAACCGATGATGATGCCGGTAATGGTGAGTCGATACTCGAAGGCGCTGAACAGCAGGGTGCGGCAGGCGGATATCACGCGACTTCGGTGAGCAGTCCGGTGGCAACATCGAAGATGAAGCCGCGGATGGCGTCGGTATGCGGGATGAACGGGCTCGCCTTGATCCGCGCAATCGACTGGCGTATGTCTTCGGCCAGGTCGGTAAACGACTCCACGGCCCATTCTGGTTTGATCCCGGTCTCGTCCTGGATCGAGCGTTTAAAATCGTCGTCGGTGAAGGTCAGCATGCCGCAGTCGGTGTGGTGGATCAGGATGATCTCGCGGGTGCCGAGCAGGCGCTGGCTGATCGCGAGGGAACGGATCTCGTCGTCGGTGACGACGCCGCCGGCGTTGCGGATGACGTGAGCCTCGCCGTCGCCCAGGCCAAGGATCGCGTAGACGTTGAGCCGTGCGTCCATGCAGGCGACGGCGGCGATGTGCTTGGACGGCGGCAGCGGAAGCGGCCCGGCGAAGGTCTTCGCGTAGGCGGCGTTGTTGGTCAGGTAGTCGTCGGTGACGGACATGGGTCCTTCCCGGGGGCGGATCGGTGGTGGAGGCCGGAGGTTCAGGCGGGATCCGCCGGTTCAGGCAGGATCCGCCGTGCCGGTCCAGGAGGCACGGAACGCCGCGGTGGTCGCGGCGACGGTGGTGGCGACCTCGGCCGGGCTGGCCGGGTTCGGGGCATTGTCGAACAGGGCCGCCAAGCCCGCGACGGCCTTCTCCGCGCGGGGGCGCCAGTTTTCTTCCCAGGCGGCGAGAACCGCGGCGTTGTCGGGGCGTCCGGCGATGGCGTGGCGGGCCAGGGCCGCGCTCCACGCCCGGCTGCGGGCGCCGTCGACGCCGGACTCGCGCAGCAGCTGGGCGGTCAGGCCGTCGCCGTTGGCGTCCGCGAGATCGGCGAGGGCGGTCTTGAGCAGGGTGTCGAGCGCCGGCTTGACGACGAGGTTCAGTGCCGTGAAGGCCTCCGCCCAGTCGTAGGCGACCAGCAACCGCTCCAGCGCCTCTCGGGCGGGTTGCCAGGCCGGGTCGTCTTCCCAGAACCGTCGGGTGACCCGGCTGTCGGCGAGGTCGGCGCCGTGGACCAACGACAGCGCCTTGGCCCGGTAGGCGATCCACTGCAGAGCGCGCAGTTCGTCGGCGGCCTGGAAGAACGCGGCGTTGCTGACGTAGGCGCTGGGTCCGAGTTGGCCGACGTACAGGCTGGTGATCTGCAGCACGTGGAACAGGTAGCGGGCGGGCAGGTAAAGCCGCGCGAGGACGCCCACCCAGACCGGGTCCAGGCCGGCATCCGCATCGAGGGCCTCGAAGTGGTCGACGACACCTTCGGCGTAGATCTCCCGGTCGTGCTGCAGGGCGATGTAGCGGCGGTAGTTGAGCTGGGCGGGGNCGCGGAACTCCTCCCAGTCCACGCCCCGCAGCGGCGAGCCCTCGCGGTAGCGCAGGTACCACCGGTTGATCGGACTGTTGGGATCAAGGTCGAACGGGGCCGGCTGCCGCCCGAAGTGGTAGTGGAAGTGGCCGGTGACGGTCTCGTACTCGTTGGGCTTGCGGCGGGCCCCGTCGAACACACTCCAGGNGCGCAGAGGCCTCGCCGTGGGGGNGGNGGNCATCCTCAGTCCTTCCGGTCCAGGTACCAGACGAGTTCGTCGTCGCTCACGTACCGCATCCGCCCGGCAAAGCCGGCGAGGGCGGGTTCGAGGGTGGCGAGCGGGACGGACCGGCCGGCGGCCTCCTCCAGGCTGGTGCGGGTGACCCGCAGGAAGCGGGGCGCGTTGATGCGCACGTAGCCGTTGCGGTCCTCCACGACCAGCGTCTGGTCGGGGTTGTCCTTCTCGATCGCGGCGTGCAGTGCCTCGACGACGTCCGGATCGAATCCGCGGACGATGGGGCCTACCAGGCGGCTGGAGTCGGCGGTCATGAAAATCGTCTCCCCGTCGGGGCCGCGGTCGCATCGCCACGGCAGCGGTGGTAGTGACGTCGGCCGTCGGGTGGGATCCCGACAATGATCCGCTCGCCGTCGGCGCGCACCGGGAAGCTGTACAGCCGGCAGTCGCTCGGGTTGAGGCTCTCGCCGGTCGCCAGGTCGAACTCCCAATGATGCGCGGCGCAGGTGAGCACCCCGTCCTCGACGGCGCCGTTGACCAGCGGGAACCGCGAGTGCGGGCACACCGCCTGGTACGNCCGTAGCGCCCCGCCGGGCAGGTGTGCCAGCAGCACCTGCTCGGCGCCCGCGGTCACCTCGAGCACATCGCCTTCCCACACCTCGTCCAGCGAGGCGACGTCGGTCCACGCCACTGTGGTGCCACCCGCCGACGCACCACCCGCCGACGCACCACCCGCCGACGCACCACCCGCCAACGCGCTACTCATCGAAGAAGGCTTCGACATGGTCGAGCGGGCCGACGCCGGCCTCGCCGATGCGCGCCTCGCGGGCGAGCACCTGACCGTTGTGGCGGATCCCCACCGGCGCGTCGCTGGCCGGCAGACGCCGGCCCACAACGTGGTGAGCGATCTTTTGGCCGACGACCTCGACGGTGTCGGCGTCGTCCACCGCCACCAGCAGCGACACGAAGTCGTGTTCGAAAACCGCGCTCAGCGGCAGCAGAGCCATCGGGCCCCCTCGGAGTGCTCGTGGACGTACTCGTGGACGTACTCGTGGCAGTGCTCCCGCGCTCCGGGGGTCACCTGTGCCCAAGACGTCATCGCCGTGCCGCCCTGGCGCCGGTTGCGCCCGCCGCCGCGGCCTGCGCCCAGGCGTAGCCGGTGGCATCCTGTCCCTGCTCGGCCGGCGACAGCCCCATGTAGGCGAGCACGCCGCCGAGGTCGGGCGGGCTGATCTCGCCGGCGAGGAACCGGTCCACCAGCGACCGGTGCCCGGCGAACCGCTCCGGACGCCGCGCGAAGATCCACTTGCAGGGTTCCGAGCAGAACAGGTAGTCACGGCCCCCGTGGGTGTGGCGCAGCGGAGCGGCCGAGGCCAGCGCGCCGGCCTCCACGCCGGCGGCCCGCACGATCGGCAGCTGGCACAGATTGCACACCAACGGCAGCGTCTCCGGGAAGGTGGCCTCGACCTTCCCCGCGCGGATGTTGTCGCCGATGACATCCCAGTACTTGCCGAACGTGCGGTTCCAGCCCGGGTACTTCTCCTCCAGCCACACCCGCTCGTCCGCCGAGACGCCGGCGTCCGGGTTCCACCAGACCGTCGGCCGCCAGTTCCACACCCCGAGGTGAATCGCGTGGTGGTACCAGGTGAGTTCGTTGACGAACTCCTCCCAGTACCACGGATACTCCAGGCCAAAGTCCCGGAACTGGTCGGAGAACTGCTTGATCACCCACTCTTCGATGAATTCCTTGAACGACATCGTCCGATGCTCGAGCGGGGTGTAGTAGTCCATCGACAGGCCGGTCAGCAGCGCNAACACCCGCCATGACCGCCAGAACATGTGATCGATGAGGAACTGGCCCCAGTCCTTGTGGCCGCCCTCGGCAAGGATCTTGATGGTCGGCTCGCCCTGCTGGGCATGGCGGGCCTCGTCCGTCTGGATACTGGAGATCAGCGATCCGAACTCCAGGTCGCCCACCTTGATCGCGTCGGCCGCCATGCCGAGGAACTGCAGGTTCGTGAAACCGGTCTCAAGGGTGAAGGTGAGCTGCAGCGCGATCGACAGCGCGTCGTTGGCGACGAACATGTCGTCGAACAGCTGCCGGACCGCGAGCACGATCCAGTCGTTCGTGTGGAACGCCTTGAGCGCCCAGTCGGCCCGCGGCTCCTTCCCGATCAACCCATAGGGGAAGAACGCCTGGATCTGGCCGTGCCGGACCTCGTCGAGCGTGCCGAACGTCGCCGTATTGCGCCACGCCGCCGCCCGCCCGAACCGGCCCATCCGCGCCTCACCGATGGAGGCGAGGTACTCCGGCATCGTGATCGCGCCGTAGTGCGCCAGGATCACCGACTTCCATCCCGGGTCGAGCTTCTCGAACAGCGCCGAGCGGGCGATCGCGTTCTTGACCGAGTACGTCGTGGTGTCCTTCGTCACCTGGTTGTGCACGTACTCCCGATAAGTGATCTTGTATGGCTCGTCCCAGGCCAGCCACCCCTCGGCTGGGACCCGGCCCGTCCCCGACAGCTCCTCTGGGAAGACGTCCTGCTCGGACACATAGCCAAACGACCAGTTGGTGTCGCGGGCAAGATCGTACCAGTCACTGCGGGCAAGCTTCGGCATGCTCGCCTCCTTGGTGTTCCCCCACGGACGCGAACCGAACCCGCCCGGTCCGGCGACGCTCCCGCGCCGCACGGCCCAACCCGGCATCGGCCGCTATCTCGACAATTTCAGTCGACAAGGAGAACTATGTGCGGGACGACCTTTGATGTCAAGGACTCCTAACGATCCGGTCCGGGCGGATCGGATTGCTAAGGTCCACTCGCGGGTTCCGACCTTCCCCGTTACGACCCTCGCGGCGGGTCGGCCGTCGCGAACCCGGGAAAGTCCCAACGGCAGGAGGCAGCGGTGCTGGCGATACACGCGGCGTTCGGACCGTGCGCGTGAGACCGCCCGGCACCCCCGAGGAACGCCACCCCGGACTCGACGCGAAGATCGTGGCCGCCCTCGACCGGATCGGCGAGGCCCTGCAGGTGCTCGCCCGCCGCCTGGCCGAGGCGCACGACCTGNCCCCCNCCCAGCTTCGGGTCCTCGCCCGCATCTATGCGGGACCNCCCCCGCCGGCCCGAACCAGCGCGCTGGCACGTGAACTCGACGTGGCCGACCCCACCGTCAGCGACGCCGTGGCGGCCCTGCGCCGCAAAGGGCTCGTAGGCCGCCAGCAGGACCCCGCCGACCGGCGTCACTACCGGCTACACCTCACCGCCGACGGCCAACGGACCGCGCACGCGGTCTCCCGGTGGACCGCCCCGGTCGAGGTAGCGACCTCCAGGATCCCCCGCCCGGACGGCGAGCACCTGCTCGCAACCCTCCTGGACCTGCTGGAATGCCTGCACGCCGAACATCTGATCAGCGTGACGCGCGCGTGCACCACCTGCCGGCACTTCNANCCCGCNCCCCGCCACGCCCGACCCGCCCGCCACGCCCAACCCACTGTTCACCGCTGCGCGTTCTTCGACTACCGCCTCGGACCGTCCGACATCCGGGTCGACTGCCCGGAACNCCNCNCCCAGGAGGAGTTCNCCCGCCGCGGCGCCGCGGGCGGCCGGTAACACCGAACGGGGCCAACCGGGTCATGCACGTCAACGTCCACAGCGCCGCGGTCGGCCTGCCCGACGGCACGCCTGCGGGGTCCGTTGTCGACAGCTCACCGATCAGCTGCGCGAGGAGGGGGCCTGCGGGCCCATCATCACGAGACACTAGTCGGGGTAGGGCACCTCGGCGCGTGCCTTCTGGAGTGCGGCGGCCCACCAGGCAAGCTGGTTGAACAACGTCTTGGCGTAGCCGGGAGCGTCGGGATCAGCTGGCCGGCCAGCATCCCAGTTCACGAAGTAGTTCGGGAATGCCAGCCCGTCGCGAATGGTCACCGCGTGCAGCTCGGTGAGGACGTTCTCCAGGTGCAGGACCGCGTGCCGACCACCCGCCGCGCCGCCGTAGCTGACAAAAGCGACCGGCTTCGCGGTCCACTGGGTGAAGTGCCAGTCGATGGCAGCCTTCAGTGACGCCGGGTAACTATGGTTGTATTCGGGGGTTACTAGGACGAACGCGTCCGCGGCGTCGAGTCGCGCGGTCAGGGGNGCCATGCCCGCCGGGCGCGGGTATGAGTCTCCGGCGTACTTCGGCGACGCGGCGGGCAGGGATAGGGGGATCTCAAAGTCGGCGAGGTCGACGACCTCTACGTCGAAGCTCCCATGCGCGGAGGCCTGTTCGGCGACCCATGAGGCCACGACCGGTCCGAACCTCGCCTCGCGCACGCTGCCGACGACGATGACAAGTTTGCTGGTTTCGCTCATGCGTCACATGTTCGGTCGCGCCGGCAGCGGCAGCCAGACCGAGCGCAGGCTGGCCCTGATAGGGCCAGCCTCGGACGGCGTACCGAGGCCGTGCCGGTCTTACAGTGAAGAGCGTGAGTACGCCGCTGGGTGACTTCCTCCGCGCCAGGCGCGATGCCACCCGGCCCGAGACGCTCGGCCTGCCGGCAGGCCCCCGGCGCCGCGTCCCGGGGCTACGGCGGTCGGAGCTGGCTTCGCTGGCAGGAATCAGCGTTGAGTATCTCGTCCGGATCGAGCAGGGGAGCGACCGCAACCCATCGGCCTCCGTCGTCAACGCGCTCGCCGACGCGCTGCGCCTCGACGTCTCCGAGCGGGAGCACCTGCGCTACCTGGCCAAGATCGCCGCTGGCGTGTGTATCGGCCCGCTCACCCAACCTCGGCTGGAGGTCAGGCAGACAGTGCTCAAGCTGCTCGACCAGCTCGAGCCAGGGATCGCACTGGTCACCAACCGCCTGGGTGACATCCTCGCGTACACCAGTGGCTTCGACCTGGTCGCCCGACCGTCGGGGCTGCTCGATACCGACAGGCCCAACCTCACGCGCTTCGTCTTCACCGACAGGCGCGCCCGCGAGGTCTTCCCGGAATGGGATCAGATCGCCGACGAACGAGCCTTCGACCTGTGGCACGGCCCGTCGGCCGAGCGCTCGGCCCAATTCAGGGCGGAACTCGCTCCGGTCGCCGGCGACGACTTCACCCAGCGACTGAACCGGCACGCGCTACCACGGCGCGGTCCGCTGCGGTGGACACACCCCGTGGTTGGTGAACTGCGGCTTGACCGCGAGGTCCTGGAGCTCCCACCCGCCGATGCTCAGCAGCTGGTGGTATTCCTTCCCGCCGACGACACGACCGCCGACACGTTGAACCGGTTGCGCAGGAGGGGCGGTACCAGCCTGCGTGCCGTCAACTGAGCAAATATGGCGGCACGCCGCCACTCTTATCGAAGTCAAGCAGGTCCAGGTGTCCCCGTGGAGCAGTACCCGCGGGGGCTCGGTGTTCTCCGGCATCTGATCGCCGCGATCGNCCGACCTGCCAGCATGATCGATCCTGGGCTCGCCCGCCACATCCGCGACGACTGTCCGATACGACACTGACGTAACGGTATGGTTGGTTTTCGTGGTACCGGAGCGCCAGGAAGGACCGAGGGACCCGATGGAACGTGCAGCGTGACGGCCCGGCAGCGAGGTCGGGCCGGGTACCGGGCTCGCCCGGGCAGGCCGTTATGGATGCCGCTGACCGCACTGACGATGGTGATGGCTGTTGTGCTGGGCGTGGCGGCCTGCTCGGATCAGCCCGAGCGTCCCCGCGCTCCGCGGCCGTCACCAACCACCACGCCCCCCTCCGCCGTGGAGCCGGCACCGTCCGGGCTGGGCTGGGTATCCGGCGCCAATGGAAACTTCCCGGCAGACGTGACCGCGTGGGCGGCGTGGACCCGCCGTCCCGTCGACCTCGCGATCGTTTTCACGGACCGCGCCAACTGGCCGAGCATCACCACGGCGTCCTGGCCGGTCGGGGCGTTCACCCGGGCAGCCTTTCCCGGGGAGCTGTCGGTGGCGCAACCGCTGTACCCGCAGAACGGCAATGAACAGGCGTGCGCTCGCGGTGAGTACGACGGCTACTGGGCCCAGTTCGGGCAGACTCTGTCGAAGTACGGCCGCGGCGACGCCTACGTGCGCCTCGGCTGGGAGTTCAACGGGGACTGGTTCTGGTGGCACGTCNGGGATCCGCAGGCGTGGAAAAGCTGCTTCCAACACGCCGCCACCGCGATCCGGTCGACCGCTCCGCACGTGAAGATCGACTGGAACATGACCGCGCACCGCGACAGCCTGCCCGGCAGCGGCGCGGACGTCTGGTCCGCCTACCCCGGCGACGCCTACGTCGACGTCGTCAGCATCGACTCCTACGACTCCTATCCGGCGTCCACGACGGAGCAGGTCTGGACCCGGCAATGCCAGCAGCGTTCCGGGCTGTGCACCGTCGCCGCCTTCGCCCGCGCCCACGGCAAGCGGTTCGCCGTCCCCGAATGGGGACTGGTGCGCTCGACCGGCGGTGGCGGCGACAACCCGTTCTACATCGAGAAGATGCACGAGTTCTTCGCGGCGAACGCCGGACTCCTCGCCTACGAGGCCTACTACAACAACGCGGAAGCTGACAACGTGCAATCCTCCCTGCACAACCCGAACCTGAGCCCGAACAGCTCCCGCCGCTATCTCGGCCTGTTCGGAAAGGACTGACGGCGGCGCCGGCGCGGACGTGGCCGTCGGCGACGTGTCCGCCTGCCAGCAAGCCGAGGGTGATCCCCGGGGGCTCTGTTGCGTTACGGGGAAGCTGGGCATGCCAGCGGGCCGGGGCGTCTGTCGGTCAGATAGCGGTAGCGAGTTCGGTGAACGCGGCGGCCAGCCTCAGCTGTGGGTTGCTGTCGATCCCGAGTTCGGAAGTGGCCGCGGCGGACGTTCTGGACTAAGGCGTGTCCGGCGCTGAGAGTTTGGACCGAGCGCAGCCATTTCAGCCCGCGCGGCGTCGTGCTTTGAGTCGGCCGTGGTCGGCTTCGATCCGGTTGTTCTCCCGGGCGGCGTCGACATGGCAGGCATCCCAGGCAGCAGCTCGTCGAGGAGCCTCGGGTAGACAGGTGCCTTATCGGTGGTGATCGCCACCGGCCGCCGACCATGCGTCAGCGCCCGAACGAACGAACCGTCAGGACCGCGACGGCGCCCGCCAACTGCTGGTCGACCACTACTTCACCGCCCCCAGCTGCCGGTTCCTGTTCGTGGACGACGTAGCTGAGGACAGCCTTGACCGGGGCATGCCGGGAAGGGCGGGAGCAGTCCTGACGTACGCGGGTCTTCGCGTCCGAGAGTCGTAGGCCCAACGCTACCGGCCACCGGACAGCCTGCTCACGTTCCTCGACAACCTCTGTCCTGTCTGGTGGCGGGCAGGTTCGTGGCCGGCCGAGGGCCGTGGAGCGGGACGGAGGTCTCGTAGTAGTCCGAGCATACGGCGGGTTCGCCGGCCGGNTCGTGACCTGGGCCGCCACCGTCATGAAGACCACCGTGGAGATCGTCCGGAAGAAGGAAGGACAGAAAGGCTTCCAGCCGCTTCCGAAGCGGTGGGTGGTGGAACCGCACCCTGGCCTGGATCGCCGGCCACCGCCGCCTCGCTCGGGACTACGAACGCGACCCGGCCAGCTCTGCCACCTTCGTCCACTGGGCCATGATCCGCACCATGGCCCGTCGTAAACATTCAGCTTCATTGTTGATGTTGCTGTGAGTGGTTGGCGCTCGTTCCGGGTCCGACTGTTGGCTGATGTGTGGCGCATCGGATCTGGTGCGTGTGGTGATGTGGTGGGGTGCCGCCGCCGGAGGAGATGTCGCGTGAGGANCTGGTTGCTCTCGTGGTGGCGCGGGCGGGGCTGATCGAACAGCTGCGGGCCGGGATCGCCGAGCGGGAGGAGCGGCTGGCTGGGCAGGAACGTCGGGTCGAGGAGCTGGCGGCGGAGGTCGACCGGTTGAGGCGGGCGGGCTCGCGGAACTCGGGGAACCCGTCGTTGCCGCCGTCGTCGGACGGGGTGCTGCCGGGCCGGGTGGGGCCGAACCGGGCTGAGCGCCGTGCCGCCGGGGGCGGGAAGAAGAAACGTGGTAAGCAGCCGGGCAGGACGGGTGGACGCTGGCTTGGCGGGAGGACCCGGACCCCGGGTCGAGGCGCATTTTCCGGTCGGGGTGTGTGACTGCGGGGCGGCGCTGGCCGGGGCGAGGCCGGCGGGGGNCGCCCGTTCGCACCAGTCCCACGATCTCACCCCGGCCCGGGTCGACCGTGACCCAGCATGATCTCTACCGGGTCGTGTGCGGCTGCGGGCGCCGTCATGTGGCCGCCCGGCCCGGCGGGGTGACCGGGCTCGGCGTCGTAGCCCGCCGCCTCGACGATCTTGACCTGCTCCGCGAGGTCCTCGCCTACCTGGTGCTTCTCACGGAGCCGATCGACGGCCTGCCCGGCTGGTGGTGCCCCCACGGCCCAGCCGCACGAAGGCCGGCCCGCCCGGTGGGCATGGCAACCACGGGATCGCCCACGGCATCACGGGCCCCGCCGCGCTTCTGGCCCTCGCCCTGCTCGACGGCGTCCGAGTCGACGGACAGGAACAGGCGCTCAGGACGATCTGCCAGTGGCTCGATACCTGGCGGCGGCCAGCCAGCGAAGGATCGTGGTGGCCGGAGTTCGTCACGCTCGACGACCTCGACCGCGGCGAGCCCCGCCAACGCGGCCCGCTGCGGCCGTCGTGGTGCTACGGCGCTCCGGGTATCGCCCGCACCCAACAGCTCGCCGCCCGCGNCCTCGGCGACACCACCCGCGAGCACCTCGCTGAAACGGCGTTCGCCGCCTGCATCCGCGACCCGGCCCAACTGGCCCGGCTCACTGAACCCGGCCTCTGCCACGGGACCGCCGGGCTACTCGCCACCGCACGCCGGATCGCGGCCGACGCGCGAACCCCTATCGCCCTCGCACCGCTGCTGCGTCTGCACCAGGACACCGCCGCTGCGGCGGACGCATCCCCTGGCTTCCTCGACGGGTCGGCCGGGGCCGAGCTCGCCGTGGCCGGGACCACGACGTCTTGGGACGCCTGCCTCCTGCTTTGCTGACCGGAAGGCCCGACATGCACGAGACCCCATGGAAACAGCTGAACATCCGCTACCCCGGCCCGCAGCCCCGCGGGCGGGAAGACCAAGCCATCGGTCACCTGGCGCGCATCCTGCCCCGCGCCGAGGCGGACGGGCTCATCACCTCCTGGTTCTTCATCCGCAAGGGCGCCTGGCGCATCCGCTACCTGACCGCGCAGGACACGGACGGCCAGTACGACACGACCACCGACCGCCCCCACGCGCTGCTCACCGATGGAGTCCGCTGGACCGCCGACATCTACGAGCCAGAGGTCCACGCCTTCGGCGGCCCCGCCAGCATGAACGCCGCCCACGAGCTGTTCCACCACGACAGCAACCACCTGCTGTCGTTCCTCGCCACCAACCCGACCGACCGGCGCGAACACTCCCTCGTGCTGTGCACGGCGCTCATGCGCACCGCAGGACTCGACTTCAACGAGCAAGGAGATGTCTGGGCACGGATCGCAGAGCAGCGCTCGGTCTTCGCCAACCCGCCGTCGGACCCGCAGGTCTGGGCCTCCTTCACAGGCGACGTCCACCGTCTCCTCGTCGGCGAAGCCCGCGCAGACCTCCTCGGCAGCTGGCTCGACGCGTTCGAGGACGCGGGCGGAACGCTCCGGAAGCTCCGCGAAGAGGGCCAGCTTACCCGTTGGATACGTGCCATCATCGCACTACACGTGATCTTCCACTGGAACCGGCTCGGCCTCCCCGCCCGCGCACAGGCCATCCTCGCGACTGCCG
This sequence comes from Frankia sp. CeD, assembly GCF_000732115.1. Lineage (NCBI taxonomy): Bacteria > Bacillati > Actinomycetota > Actinomycetes > Frankiales > Frankiaceae > Frankia > Frankia sp. CeD. The sequence continues at coordinate 71,208 of NZ_JPGU01000006.1, read as the reverse complement.
CCCGGCAAGCCGTCCTCGGTCCCGCCCATCACCTTGATCGGCTACGCCCTGACCATCCCCGGCTCCTACGCTCAGGGTCCGCCCTGTGACACCTTCTAGCGTCGCCGTGCGCGCCGCCGTAGGGAGACTTCGTCGATGGGTCCCGGCGTCAGACCTCGCCAGCCTGCGGGGGCCCGAGATGGCCGGTCACTTCCACCCAGTCGGGCTCACGGTCCGTGCCACGGGCCACGACGACCATCAACCGCCGCCCGACGGCAACCTGGAGCCGATCGAAGTCGCGGCTGGCGGCGCCACGCTGCCGGCGGTAGGCGCCCAGCTGCGCGGGTTCCAGCGGCCGGTCGAGGACGCCGAGGAAAAGGCGCAGGTTGGAAGGGCCGACCAGATCCGCGGTCACCCACTCCCCGCGCACGGTCCGGCCGAAGGCACCATGTTCCCGGCCCCGCGTCGGTGGCGGCGCGGTCGCGAACAGCCGATCCTCAAGCGCCGCCGCCCTCGCCATGGCCCGGTTCCGATCCGGCGGGATCTGCCCTGCCCGAGCCGGCCCGCTGGGCGCATCAGGACTCGGCGCGTACGAAGCCGCGCTGGCCGGGGGCCTGATATCGAACAGGTCGACATCGTCGGTGATGACTGCGTTACCGCCGTCCCGGACGAGCTGGTAGCCGTCGACGGCGGAGTCCGCGATGGACGGATCGAATCCGGCGCGGACCAGGTCAGTCCGCTGGCGACCAGCGCCTGTTCGCCGGCACGGTGCCTGGGCGAGGGCAGNTTGTCGGCGTCATCGGNTTTCCCGCCGATGGCGGACAGCTTGACAACCTTCCGGACGCCGTAGGCACGGGCCGCCTGAATCATGGCCAGGTCATGCTCGGCGACCGAGCCGGTGGGGCTCGGAGCGGTCAGCAGGAAGACGCTGTCCACACCAGCGACCGCGCTGTGGAGCGAGTCAGCACGTTCGAAGTCGGCCTGCACGACATCGATCAGCGCGCCATCAGGAAGACGGAGACGGGCTGGTTCTCGCGTCATCGCCCGAATCCGAGCGCCCCGGCCGACTAGGAGGCGCAGCACCTCGCGACCGACGGTGCCGGTCGCACCAGTAATCAAGATCATGGGACCATCGTGGTGGCGACGGACCGCGGTTTCTAGGAAATTCCGGCACACCGGTACAGGAGTTGACCTACGAGAAGCCCCGTCCCCAACGACTACTGTGGTCACCGGCCTCACCCGGGCCGCCTACCACCCGAGCAAGGCCATCCCTCTGTGCATCCAGGTGCGGATCACCATCGGCTTCGTGCCGACGGTGCTCGGGATCGCCGCGGCCTGGGGGCCGGCAGCGACCTGGCCTGCCTGCCGGTCTTCGTGTTCTGCCTGCTCCTGCAGCGCCACATCGTCGGGGGCGTGGCGCGGCGAGGCTCACAGTCGGCTTGTCGACGTCCTGCTCGGCCATGCTCAGCGGGCGCGTCCGCAGCGGCACGATACGTCCCGCGCCCGAGTGGACCACTGCCCCTCGCGGTGCGGAGCTGCCCGCGATGATGAAATGACCGGCCGGCGAGCCGGCGTCGACCGTGTCTCTACTCTACCAATGACAGATACCCTGATCTCCCAATAGCAGCAGGCCGTCAGGTCTGCCAATCCGACCGCCAGCAGGGAGCACCGCACCACGCGGATCGCGATCGTGTTGGACGGCTTGCGCGTGGCGCGTGGCGCGTGGCCGAGGGCCATCTCATGGCCTGGGCGACGGTACTCGGATCGCCGCGGGTAGGCACCGGCCGCCCATGATCCTGTTTACCCGACGGCACGGCGGATGCCGCCGATGACAAGACGCAGGCCGAAGTCGAAGTGCTCCTTCTGGTGCGGAGCAGGGAGATGGTCGAGCGCAGCGAACAGCTGCGGGTGACGTCGTGGACCGACCGGGCCAATGAGCCGTGCGGCGCTCGCGGACGGATCGGGCAGAGCGGCGGCGAGTTGTTCCTCAGTTGTTCCTCAGTGCTGTGACTGACCACGTAGTAAGTGATCGTGTCCGTCGACCACGCGGCATCTCGGCTGGACAGTCCCCCCACGCGGAGAGCGGAGACCAATTGTTCGCCGTACGCCAGCGCGTCGGGCAGGGGAAAGAAGACGCCCGCGAACAGCCGAGCACCGTCGCGGCGAGACAGCCGTGCCTCGTGCAGACGATGAGCGAGTTGGGCGACCTGGTCGTGCCAGGGCTGGCGCTCGTCGAGGTCTGACGTCACTCCGGCCAGCAGCGCGTCGACCATCGCCTCCAGCAGCAATGGCACCGGCAGCGAACCACCGCCGGAACGGCACGACAACACAAACCCCGGATTCACATCAATCAATCACCAGCATTCGACCCGACCGCCAACCGCGACGATGGGCCGGTGAACTCATAGCTGACGCACAGGTGCCGTAAAGGCCAGGTTCAGCTATCCCCGCGATGCTTGCCGCCGTGCAGAATCAGTTGCCATCCGCGAACGGCGGCTCATGATCTCTCCAGTCCGGCTGATCGCGCGCCACCGGTGGGTGGTCGCCACGGTCACGGCAGTCGTCGTCGCCGCGGCGGTCACGACCTACGTGTTCACCCGCGGCGGTTCGTCCGGGCCGGCCGCCTCCTCGTCGCGGACCGTCGCCGCCAGCATCGGGACCATCAAACAGTCGATCACGACGACCGGAACGATCGAACCAGCCACCGAGGCAGCCCTGAACTTCACGGCGGCGGGGAAGGTCACCAGCGTCCTGGTGGGCGAGGGCGACCCGGTTAACGCCGGCCAGCCGCTGGCGACCATCGACTCGGCGTCGTTGACCGCGAGTCTCGTCCAAGCCAAGCTAACGCTGGCGAACAGCCAGGCCAAGCTAGCCTCCGACCAGGACTCCGGGGCGTCCAGCACACAGCTCGCCGTCGATCAGGCCTCGGTGACGACCGCGACCGACGGGGTGTCGACCGCGCAGGCCGCGCTGGACGGCGCGACTCTCACCGCACCGGTCAAGGGTGTCGTGGCGAGCCTGTCCCTGGTGGTCGGCCAGCAGGTGGCGGCATCCTCCGGCGGGAGCGGATCAGGCCAGTCCGGCGGATCCGCGAGCTCGGCAGGCGGGTCCGGATCGGGCGGCGCCGCCTCGTCCGGCCTGGGGNCGGCCGCCGGGNCGGGGNCGGGGNCGGGNTCGGGGNCGGGNTCGTCCGGCTCGTCGTCCGGCGCACAGATCCTGGTGATCAGCACCGACTCGTGGATCGTAAACGCCACCGTGGACTCCAGCGGGGTCGGTCTGATCGCGAAGGGCGACCAGGCGACGATCGTGCCGGGCACGGGTGGCACCGGAGGCGTGCCGATCGGCCGGCTCCCCGGTGGCGGCGGTGGCGGTGGTGGCGGTGGAACTGGCGGTAGCGGCGGGCCGGGAGCCGGTTCCGGTCCCGCGAGCCAGGGCGGTGCGGGCACCTCCGACGCCGGCAGGGACACGGTCTACGGGACGGTGTCGTCGGTCGGCCTCATCGCGTCGAGCTCCGGAGGGACGGCAGCCTTCCCGGTTATGATCAAGGTGACCGGCAGCCCCGGCGGGATGCACGCGGGTGACACCGCGACAGTCTCGTTGACCTACAAGCAGCTCGGCGACGTTCTGGTCGTCCCGACAGCGGCGATCACTCAGGCCGACGGCAAGCCCACGGTCTACGTCCTGTCCAACGGCAGGAAGACCGCCACGACCGTGACGACCGGACCCACCGGAGGCGGCTTCACGCAGGTCGTCTCCGGGCTGTCGGAAGGCGACAAGGNCGTGGTCGACACCCCGCAGGTGGCCACCCGGAGCGGGTCCGGAACCGGCCCGGGCCGGGCCACGGGCCAGGGCGGTACGGGCAGGTTCGGGGGCGGTGCCGGGTTCGGCGGCGGAGGCGGTTTCCCCGGAGGCGGGGGTGGCGGCTCCGCTGGTCGGGGCGGCGGCTTCGGCGGGGGTGGCTGAGGTGGTCGGGACAACGGAAAACGAACTGGCCTGGACGCCGGAGGAACCGGCAGGACAAGAGCAGACAGGACAAGAGCAGGCAGGGCAAGAGCAGGCAGGGCAAGAGCAGGCAAGGTCGGGAGGGACGGCGGGTCCGGCGACGCCGCTCCCGCCGTATTCGGACAACGACACCCTCGTCGTCAACGCCCCTGTCATCGAGCTGGACCAGGTGACCAAGTCCTACCGGGCGGGATCGCTGGACGTCACGGCGCTGCGTGGTGTCTCGGCCCGGATCGGAACCGGCGAGTACGTCGCGATCGTCGGGCCGTCCGGGTCCGGGAAGTCGACGCTGATGCACATCATCGGCTGCCTCGACGTGCTCACCTCGGGCAGCTACCGGCTCTCTGGGGAGGACGTCGGCGGGATGAGCGAGGCCGACCTGGCCGAGATCCGCAACCGCCGGATCGGCTTCGTGTTCCAGCAGTTCAACCTGTTGCCGTCGCTGTCCGCGTGGCGCAACGTCGAGCTGCCCCTGACCTACCGGGGGATGCGCCGCGAGGTCCGCCGGGCGCGGGCCGTCGCGGCACTCGACCGGGTCGGCCTCGCCGACCGGGTTGAGCACCGGCCGGGCGAGCTGTCCGGCGGCCAGCAGCAACGCGTCGCGATGGCCCGGGCGCTGGTCGGCGACCCGTCGCTCATCCTGGCCGACGAGCCGACCGGAAACCTGGACTCCACCGCCACCGGTGACGTGCTGGACCTCCTCGACGAGCTGCACCAGCAGGGCCGGACGATCGTCCTGATCACTCATGAGCTGGACGTGGCGGCCCGGGCGCACCGGGTCGTGCGGATCCGGGACGGCCTGGTCGAGTCCGACACGGCGGCATCCTGATGGGCTGGCTGGAGACGCTGCGCACCGGGTGGGACGCGATCCGCACGCACCGGCTGCGCTCCGGGCTGACTGTGCTGGGCATCCTGATCGGGATCGCCGCGGTGGTGCTCACCGTGGGCCTCGGCGTCGGCACGCAGAACAAGGTCGGATCGCAGATCAGTGCCCTGGGCAGCAACCTGCTCATCGTCTCGCCAGGCAGCTCGACGAGCCCCACCACCGGCCTGCGCGGCGGGTTCGGCTCCGCCTCGACGCTGACCATGACGGACGCGGCCGCATTGTCGTCACCGGTCTCCACACCGGACATCGTCGGGGTCGCCCCGGTCAAGCAGGGCCAACTGACGCTGGTGAACGGGGCCACGAACTGGACGACGACGGTGGTCGGCACGACTGCGGCCTGGCGCCCGGTGCGCAACCGCACCCTCGCCGAGGGCCGTTTCCTCACCACCACGGACGACGCCCAGTCGGCGGCGGTGACCGTCCTCGCCTCGGACACCGCCGAGCAGTTGTTCGGCCGACGCGACCCGGTCGACCAGAGCGTGACGATCAACAACATTCCGTTCACGGTGGTCGGGGTGCTCGATCCGGCCGGTTCGAACACCACGAGCAACCTCGACGACCAGGCGGTCGTGCCGCTGTCCACCGCGGCGAGCCGACTGTTCGGCGGGACGACCCGCACCTCGGTCTCCTCGATCTACATCGAGGCACGTTCGTCGTCCACGCTCTCAGCGGCCTATCAGGAGGCGACCGACCTGCTGCTGAACCAGCACGGCATCGCCAACCCGGCCAGCGCCGACTTCACGATCACCAGCCAGCAGTCGCTGCTGGACACCGCGACCTCGGTGAGCAAGACCCTCACCGTGCTGCTGGCCGGCATCGCGGCACTGTCCCTGCTGGTCGGCGGGATCGGCGTGATGAACATCATGCTGGTCTCGGTGACCGAGCGCACCCGCGAGATCGGGCTGCGCAAGGCGTTGGGCGCACCACCGGCGGCGATCCGACGCCAGTTCCTGGCCGAGGCGTCCGTGCTCAGCTTCGCCGGCGGGGTGGTCGGCGCGCTGTTGGGCATCACCGGCGCCCTGGTGCTGCCGCACTTCATCGACAACCCGGTGGCGATCGTGTGGTGGGCGGTGCTCGGCGCGATCGCCGTGGCCGTCGCCATCGGTATCGCCTTCGGCGTCTACCCCGCTAGCCGGGCCGCCCGGCTGGCTCCCATCGACGCACTCCGCAGCGAGTAGCCATCCCAGGACGAGGATCGAGATCTTGACTGGTCAAGCACCGCTCACCAGGTCCCTGACCGGCGGCCGCCCGACGCGGCTCGCCCTCGCCGCCGCCACGACCATGCTGGTCGCGGCGCTCGCCGGCTGCGGTGGCTCTTCGACCGCGGCGTCGGCACAGGGCAGTCCGAGCACCGGCCAGCCGGGCGGCCCGCCCGGTCAGGGGGGCCGTGGATCCGGCGCCGGCGGCCCGGCCGCGTTCGGCACCATCGCCGAGGTCGACGCCGCCAGCGCCAGCTCCGGCAGCATCGAGGTCCAGAGCCAGCCGTCGGGGCAGGTGACGGTGAAGTTCACCGGGACGACCACGTTCACCCAGATCATCGCCGCGACCCTCGCCGACGTCAGGCCAGGGGTGTGCGTCTTCGCCGCCGACGTGCCGACCGGGAACGGGGCATCCGGTTCGCCGGCCGGCGGCGCGGGCGGCACCGGTGGCACGCCGGACTCGGCGGCGCCCAGCCCCAGGCCGAGGCCCACCTCGTTCACCGCCACGACGGTGCTGATCAGCCAGCCGGTCGGGGACGCCTGCACACAGCCGACCGCCGGGCGACGGCCGACCGGCCAGCCCCGGCCGAGCGGCAGCCCGCGTCCGCGCTCGCTGGGCACCCGAGGGCCGGGAGGCTTCCGAGACGAATTCGGCGCGCGCGCGGAGGGCAAGGTGGCCTCGGTGTCCGGCTCGACCGTCACCGTCACCGGCAGCGGCAGCGGCAGCGGGGCAGCCATCACCTACACTGCGCAGGTCAACGGGGACACCAGGTACACCCAGTCGGTCACCGCGACGGCCAAGGCACTGGCCGTCGGGCAGTGCGCGACCGCGAACGGCCAGACCGACGACACTGGCGCCGTCACGGCGACCCACATCACGCTGAGCCCGAAGACGAACGGCCGCTGCACCGCCGGCTTCGGCGGCGGCGGCTTCGGCGGCGGCGGCTTCGGCGGCCAGGGGGGCGGCAGTGCGGGCTCCGGCGCCACCGGCTTCGGTCGCACCGGGTCCACAAATGCCTGAAGGGGCAGTGTCCGAGAAGGCAGCGCCTGAGGAGAAGCCGCGGCCGTCGCGCCGCCGGTTGGGTCGGCCCCGCAAGGTCGTGGTGGGCGGCACGGCAGCGGTGCTGTTGGCTGGTACCGGCGTCGGAACGGGGCTCGCGGTCACGGCGGGCCCGGGGCCCTCCTACCGGCTGGCCACCGCCAGCATGGCGTCGGTGACCCAGGCCCTCACCTCGGTCGGAACGGTGGCCACAGTCAACAAGGCGACACTGGCGTTTCCGGTCGCCGGAACGGTGACCGCCGTGCCGGTGGCGATCGGTGACCAGGTCACGGCCGGGCAGACGCTGGCCGGCCTGGACCCGGGGCCGCTGCGGCGAGCCCTGGACGCGGCGAACGCGACGCTGGCGAACGCGCGGCTGGCACTGACCGCGGACGAGTCGGGCCAGACCTCGTCGGCGACCGCTTCGGGGACGGGCCCGGGCACGTTCACAGCGGCGGGGGCCGTGGCCACCTCCCTGGCAGACGTGACGGGCAGCTCGTTCCGGGGCGGCTCGTCGTCCGCCGGCATCGAACTGATCAGTTCCTCGACCGGACGCTCCCCGGCGCCGACCCCGGCGGCGGCTCCAGCCGGGACGACGGACAACGGGACGACGGAGCCGGGCACCCTCCTGACGGCGGTCACCACAGCGCAGCAGGACGTCGAGAATGCCCAGTCGTCCCTCGACAGCGTGCTGGCCGGCCTCGGCGCCGATCTCGGGAAGCTGACGTCCCCCGGCGGAGGCTGCGTGGTGGTCGCCGGGCCGCCCCGCGCGCCGATCACGTACACGNCGACGCCGGTCCTCGCCGCCCCGTCGGACGCCACCGGGAAGATCAGCGGGACCGCCGGCGCCGACGACGCGATCACTCTGCTCCGGGACGGCGCCGTGGTCGCCTCCGTGNCCGGTTCCTATGCCTTCACCGGTCTAGACGCGGGCACGCCGTACACGGTGAAGATCGAGGATCCCGACCCGACCGGTTCCGTTGACGCCCTCCAGTGCCAGCACGCGATCGGTGCCCTCGTCGCCAGGTACAGCACATCGCCAGGGCCGTCACAGCCGTCGGACCTGGCCACGCTGGTGTCCCAACTCGCCGCCGCCAAACTGAACCTGGACGCTGCGGTCCGCGACCTCGGCACGGCCGGCGTTCCGACAGCCGACGCTCCGACAGCTCCGGCCGCCTCGGCCATCCCGACCGAACCAGCCCAACCAACCCAACCAACCCAACCAGCCACTTCGAGCGCCCGTCCGCTGAGCGCGCCGGCCCCGTGGGTGCCAGGTGCGACGGGTGGGCCGGCTCCCGCCCCCAGCCACGGTCCCGCCCCCAGCTCCTCCGGTGGAGGATCGACCGTCCGCTCCGGAAGCTCGGCGGGATCGTCCCGCAGCGTGGGCGGCGGTACGTCCAGCGGCGGTACGTCCAGCGGCGGTACGTCCAGCCGGGCGGCCAGGGTCGTCACCGCCGAGCAGCTCGCGGCCGACCAGGCCGCCATCGACGCGGCTGTCGCGCAGGTGGCGCTGGCCCAGCAGAACCTGGCGGAGACGACCCTGACCAGCCCCGTCACCGGGACGGTGGCCGCCGTCTCGATCTCACCCGGGATGACCGTCGGCGCGTTCTCCAGCACCAACGCCATCACCGTGCTCGGCGCCGGTGGCAAGCAGGTCGTCACCACGGTCCCGCTGTCCGCCGTGGACCTGGTGCGGCCCGGCGACCGGGCCGACGTCACCGTCGACGGCGTGTCGACGCCGCTGACCGGCACCGTCTCCTCGATCGGCGTCCTGAACAGCACAACCGGGTCGACCACGACCTACCCCGTCAAGATCGCACTGGCGGCGACGCGGACGAAGCTCTTCGACGGCACCGGCGCGACCGTGTCGATCGTGGTACGGGAGGTCCGGAACATGCTGACCGTGCCGACCTCGGCGGTGCACCGGGTCGGCGGGCTGAGCACGGTCTCGGTCCTGCGGAAGGGCAAGGCGGTGACCGTCCGGGTGACCACCGGGGCGGTGGGGGCCGACCGGACCGAGGTGACGTCCGGCCTCACCGCCGGTAACCAGGTCATCCTCGCCGACCTGCACGCGGCGCTGCCGTCGGCACGCACGAACTCATCGTCCACCAGAGGCGGAGCTCTGAGCGGCGGGGGCGGGCTGTTCGGCGCGGGTGGGGGCGGTGGCGGTGCCGGGGGCCGGGGCGTCCAGCGCGCCCGGGGTGGCTGAGCCAGATCCAGATCCAGTTTTCGGAAACCGTTGACAAGACTCGTGCGTCGGAGCCGACCGCGCGACCGCAGGCATAGTCAGATATCAGGACTTCTCGGCTTGTTGATCTCCGACATAGCAGCACTGGCCCGCCATAGCGATCAAAATCATCTGGTACATCGCCGCGAGCCCGCCTCTCCCGGCGGCCGGGTTCGCCCGCGACGCAGCGCGACAAACGGAGATCGTTTAGCGAGTGACGACACAATGAGCACACATCGAGCACACGCGCGGCCCGACGGACCCGCGTCGGAGGGTCAATTTTTCGAACGATGCAGGCCAAACCAATATCGTTCAAGGTTCGCGGCAGCTGCAGGGCGGGAAACCCGCCGGTTAAAAGCCCGTAGGACAGCCTGCCGTCTAGTATCGCATAGTGCCGTCATGTGTGTGTTCGTGCAGGTCACGGGCACTCTGTGTGTCCCGGGGTGCCGGCGGCTGCCGGGTGCTGGTTCGTCGTCCGGGTTCACGAGGTGCACACCCGAGCGCCTGCGCCGCGTGACCGTGGATCTTGAGTAGCCATCACGCTGGCATGAGTCTCCTACCCACCCTGAGATGGTCCAAGCCAGCGCCCTGCCCCGTCACGGACCAACCACTCTCGGCCGGGCAAGGCGAGCTCGGCCTCGGGCTGAACATGACCGGTTCCGGTGGCGCCCCGCCGAGTACGCCCTTGCTCAGGCACGCATGATCGACGCAGCGCGCCCAGGGCTCGGTGGCCGGTCACGACGGGTGCTGGCGGATCCGGCGCGAGACCCGCGCCTATGGGCTCTGGAGCGCCGCTATACTGGCGCGGTGAGGGACCGGTTTCGGTAGGTCACGGTCTTCGGAGGCAGAGGGCCAGGATCCGGTGATCGGGTTTCTGTAGGCNGCGTTCGGTCATCTCGCGACGGCCATGCCGACGCTTTGGACGCCGTGACCCGACTGATGCCGGTGGCTCGGAGCAGGCCGATTTCCCGAGGGACGAAAGCGCCCCTGACCGGACATTCTGTCAGTCGGTCTCCTGTGACGTGGCGACCTCGTAGAAGGCGTCCGCGAGGGCAAGGATGACGCTGTTGATCCCAGGGCCGTCGCTGAAGAAGTAGTCGGCCATGGTGTTGTGGGCTTCCTGGTTGTCGAGGACGGCCTCGGTGACGACGGCCTTGAAGTCGTCGGAGTCCATGAACTGCTTCTTCGAGTTGACCTGGGTCTGCCTGACGAGGTCGGGGTAGGCGAGGAGTCGCTGGACCAGGCCGTCGACGAACTCGCGGATCTGCGACTCGGTGAAGGACTCGGCGCCGAAGAGGTCGTTCATCTTGTCGATCACGACCTGGAGCGCGACGTACCTGGGCTCCTTGCGGGCGCCGGTTCCGGCGGCGCTGATTCCCTTGAGCTCGCCGTCGCCGGTCAGCGAGATGTCGACGGCGATCCGCTTCTCGTGTCTGACCCCGACCAGGACGACGTCGGAGAGGTCGACCTCGGCGGCCCAGGAGGAGTCGGCGATGACCTTCTCCAGGAGGCGTAGGAAGATGGAGAGCATCTCCAGGTGCGGGTCGCCGTAGTCGACGATCTGGNTCATGAAGTCGTAGAGCCGGACGTAGGTGGAGACGTCCTGACGGAACAGGTCGAGGGTGCTGAGCGTGACCTTGTCGTCGGCCTCGATCGCGGCGGCGTAGCGGCTCGCGAACTCGTGCTTCGCCGGAGCGATCGCGGCCGAGAGCGCGTTGTTACCCTTCCGCTTCACCCACAACTCGGCGACGTTCCGTACCTGGTCGGCGGTGTAGATCCCCGTCTGGGCGAGCTTGGCGGCGAGGTGGGCGACGACGTACGGGTCGGTCTCGGTCTCCAGGGTCGCACCGGTGAAGTACGGCTCGAACGCGGCCCGGATGTCGTCGGGCGTGTTCACGAAGTCGAGGACGAACGTCGTGCGCTTGATCTCCCCGCCCGCGGTGCGGTGGGTGCGGTTGAGCCGGGAGAGCGTCTGCACGGCGGTGACCCCGGAGAGCTTCTTGTCGACGTACATCGCCGAGAGCAGCGGCTGGTCGAAGCCGGTCTGGAACTTGTTGGCCACCAGCATGATCGTGTAGGTCCCGCCCTTGAACGCCGCGGCCAGGTCCGCGCCGGCGCCGGGGTTGAGGTTGGTCTCGGTGAACTCGACGTCCTCCGCCGGCACCGGCCCCCACTCCGAGGTCCACACCTCGTTCTCGTCCATCGTCACCGACCCGGAGAAGGCGACCAGCGTGCGGTAGGTGTACGACGGATCCTCCGCGACCCGGCGAGCGATGTAGGCGTCGATCGCCTTCTTGTACTTCACCGCGGCCTTGCGCGAGTCGGTGACGACCATCGCCTTCGCCCTGCCCTCCAGCAGGTGGGCGACGTTGGCGTGGAAGTGCTCGACGATGATCTGGACTTTCTGGCTGATGTTGGTCGGGTGCAGCTTCACCCACCGCATCAGCCCCTTACGCGCGGCGCTTTCCTCGACTTCGCTGTCGGCGGTGGCCTTACCGGCGATCTTCAGCGCGGTGTCGTACGACTGATNGCCACGCAGAACGTCGAGGATGTACCCCTCCTCGATCGCCTGCCGCATCGAGTACAGGTGGAACTCGACCGGCTTCCCGTCCGGCCCCTTCCGCCCGAACATCTCCAGCGTCTTGGCCTTCGGGGTCGCGGTGAACGCGAAGTAGGAGATGTTCGGCGAGTCGGCCCGCTCGCTCATCCGCGCCGCCAGAAGCGATTCCAGGGCGACCTCGCCGCCGTCGGCGAGGTCCTTGATCTCCTCGGCGGTGAGCACGGCTTTCAGCTGGGAGGAGATCCTGCCGGACTGCGACGAGTGCGCCTCGTCGGCGATCACGGCGAACTTCCTGCCCGTCAGCCCCTTGTCCGCCTGGATCTCGTCCATCGCGAACGGGNACGTCTGCACCGTCACCGCGATGATCAGCTCGCCGTTCCGCAGCGCGGCGGCCAGCAGCCCGGACTTCGACGTCGCGCCGGCCTTGCGGACGTCCTCCGGGCTGATCGTGGCCACGATCCTGCCGGACCCGTCGATCTGCCGGATCGCCTCCTGAAGCTGCCCGTCAAGCACCGTCCGGTCCACGACCACGAGGACCGTGTCGAAGACCTTCTCGTCGTCCACGTGCAGCCGCGCCAGCCGGTGTGCGGTCCAGGCGATCGTGTTCGTCTTCCCCGACCCGGCCGAGTGCTCGATCAGGTACCGGTGGCCGACGCCCTCCTCGCGTACGGCGTCGACGATGGTCGTCACGGCCTCCCACTGGTGGAACCGCGGGAAGAGCATGCTGGTACGTCGCACCGACGTCCCCGTCGCGACGTCCCACTCCTCCCGGGTCTCCACGATCATCAGCCGCCCGACGATGGTGAGCCAGGCGTCCTTCTCCCAGACCCGCTCCCACAGGTACGCCGTCGCCGACCGCCCCTCGGCACCTGGCGGGTTCCCCGCCCCGCCGTCGTGGCCGATGTTGAACGGCAAAAAGTGCGTCTTCTCCCCCTCCAACCTGGTGGTCATCGCCGCCAGGTCGTTGGAGACCGCGAAGTGCACCAGCGCCCGATGCCCGAACGACAGCAACGGCTCCGCCCGGCCGTTGGTGACCGGGCGCCGGTCCTTGCGGTACTGGCTGATCGCCTCGTCCAGCGACTGCGTGAAGTCCGTCTTCAGCTCCACCGTCGCCACCGGCAGCCCGTTGACGAAGAACACCAGGTCGATGCTGCGCTGATCGGCGGTGGAGAAGCGCNCCTGCCGCATCACCCGCACCCGCATCGCCGCATACTGCGCCACCGTCGTCGCGTTCAGGCTGGTCTCCGGCCGGAACTGCGCCAGCTTCAACCGGCCACCACCGATGTAGACGACCCCGTTACGCAGGATGTTCAACGTCCCGCCGCCGTGCTCCAGCGGCCTGTCGAGCGCCGTGGTCAGCACGTCGAGGAACTTCGCCGCCGACCCGGCCGCCTTCAGCGCCTTCCCGTACGCCGCCTGCTGAGTCTCCTCCAACCAGGCGAACACGTCCTTGGGGAAGAGCGCCCGCTCACGGTCATACCCGGTGTCGTTCGCCGAGTACAGCCACCCGTGAGCCTTCAGGTACGCGCAGATCTCGGACTCGAAGACGACCTCGTGGTAGTCGGCCATTCAGACCATCCCCCGCACGTCGACCTGCCCCGTCACCGCCGCCGTGATCAGCGCCGCGCGCCGCTCACGGGCCAGCTCGATGAACTGGTCCGTCTCAGCGGTGAGCGTGTCAATCTTCGCAGTCTGCTCGTCAAGGTAAGCGGCAACGCGACGCTGCTCATCGAGGGGTGGTACAGCAAGCCGATATTGCTTTAGCGCCTGGCAAGTGAGCCCACCCTTCGTACTGCCGTTCTCTTCACTCAAGCGTCGGAGGTCGTCATACGACGCCCTGAGCGACCACAGGAGGTACTCCGGCAACCATGTGCCTCGATCAGGCGCTATGTACGCGACGTGCTGGTTCACCGTCGCCTCGATCTCAAGAAGCGTTGCCATTCCGCGTGTCTTTCCTTGGCCAGTCAGACCCACCAAGACCGAGCCTGGAGCAACGACTGGCAAGTGACATTCATAGAGTGCGATGTCGGTCACGAATTGGTCGGCGTGCGTGACACGAGACTCGTTGACAGCGGAACTGTTCAGCCACGGGAACTCTCCGTCACGCCAATAGCTGGCAGTCTCACGCCTCGGAGTTGACCCGTTGCCGATTCGAGTAGAGCGACCTAGTTTGTCTGTCGTCGCGCCCGCATGGATCTGCTGATCGATCGCGTGCAAAGCGACTGCCCGGCGCCGCTCACGGAGCATTTCGATCAGACGCTGCTGTTCCTCGATAAGCGTGTCGATGCGGGCGGTCTCGCGGTCGAGGTAGTCGGNGATGGCGCGCTGCTCGTTCAGTGGCGGCACAGGGACGGCCATGCTCAGGAACACGTCCGGGTAGAGGCGCAGTCGCGAGGACCAAATGCCCCGTGAGAGACGAGTCATCTCCATCACGTACGGCTCCGACCGGTAGACGTAGTCGTAGAAGCGGGGCTCACACGGCGCGGCTGGACGTGGGCTATACACGCCGTATGCAGGGCTCACAATCCCGGCCTGCTTGGCAATGCCGAGCGCACCCATCCACGCCCACATCGTGTTGATGACGAGGTCCCCAGGCTCCACGATTCGGTAACCCTCAAGGTTCTCTGCAGCCGTCATCGTCACGGTCTTCTCCGACCTCGGAGTGATGCCCGTCAGATGCGATACGCTGAGAAGTTCCTCGTCACCATCGACCGATAGGGCCAGCGACTCGGTCAGAAGCTCCTTGTTCCTGCTCCAGCGCCAGCGAGGTGGGATCCTGCCAGCCCAAGACTGGTCGAAGGTCAACTGCGTCAGTGTCATCCCTCGACCTCTCGCAGCAGGTCGAGGNTCTTGGCGACCTGCTTCTCCAGGTCGGCGTCGATCTCGGCGAGGGGGCGGGGTGGGACGTACTTGTAGAAGTGGCGGGTGAAGGGGATCTCGTAGCCGGTCTTGACCTTGGCCCAGTCGATCCAGGCGTCGGGGACGTGCGGCTTCACCTCGGCGTCGAAGTAGGCGTTGATGACGTCGAGCTTGCCGGCCCGGCCGGCGGTCGAGCCACCGTAGGTGAAGGGGACGTTCTCGGTGTCGCGCTTCTTCGGGTCGGGCTTGCGCTGACCCTTGCGGTCGACGACCGGCTTGCCGTCCTCGCCAAGCAGGGGTCGCTCGACGGTGATGGTCCAGTAGCCGAACTCGTCGTTGCTCAGCACCTTGGAGTAGTCGGGGTCGGCGTCGAGGAAGTCGACGTACAGGCTGACGACCTTCTCGCGGTCGGTGTCGGAGATCTCACGGCCCTTGGAACCGAGGTTCTTGCGCATCTTGGTCCAGAACGAGGTGCCGTCGATGATCTGGACCAGGCCCCTGGCGTCGGGGTGCTTGGTGTTGTCGAGGATCCAGATGTACGTGGCGATGCCGGTGTTGAAGAACATGTTGGTCGGCAGCGCGACGATCGCCTCGACCAGGTCGTTCTCCAGCAGCCACCGGCGGATCTCGGAGGGGCCGGACCCGGCGGCGCCGTTGAAGAGCGGCGAGCCGTTCATGATGATCCCGACCCGGCCGCCGCCGTCCTTGGGCGCCNGCATCTTGTGGGCCGGGTGGAGCAGGAAGAGCATCTGCCCGTCCGAGGTCGCCGGCAGGCCGGGGGCGAACCGGCCGTACGGGCCCGCCTCGTCGCGCTCCTCGGTGACCTTCTTGGCGTACTGCTTCCAGTCGACGCCGTAGGGCGGGTTGGACATGCAGAAGTCGAACTTCCTGCCCTTGAAGGCGTCGTCGGTGAGCGTGTTACCGAAGGCGATGTTGGTCGCGTCGTGGCCCTTGGCGAGCAGGTCGGACTTGCAGATCGCGTACGACTGCGGGTTGTACTCCTGGCCATACAGGCTCAGGTTCGCGTCCGGGTTCTGCGCGAGCAGGTGCTCCTCGGCCAGGGCGAGCATGCCGCCGGTGCCCGCGGTCGGGTCGTAGAGGGTACGCACGATGCCGGCCTCGGACAGGTCGGCCTCCTTCTCGGCGAAGAGCAGGTCGACCAGCAGCCGGATCGCGTCGCGTGGGGTGTAGTGGTCGCCGGAGGTCTCGTTCGCGGCCTCGTTGAACTTGCGGATGATGTACTCGAACGCATCGCCCATGTCGGCGTTCGACACCACATCGGGGTGCAGGTCGATCGCCTTGAACGAGGTGATGATCTCGCGCAGGAGCCCCGCCTTCTCCAGCGCGAGGATCTCCTTCTTGAAGTCGAAGTACTCGAAGACATCCACGTCCGTCGAGAACCGGTCGAGGTAGTCGGCCAGGTTGTCCGCCAGCCCGTCGGCGTCGGCCAGGAGGTTGCT
This sequence comes from Frankia sp. CeD, assembly GCF_000732115.1. NCBI lineage: Bacteria > Bacillati > Actinomycetota > Actinomycetes > Frankiales > Frankiaceae > Frankia > Frankia sp. CeD. Next base: position 54,997 of record NZ_JPGU01000006.1, on the reverse strand, counting down.
GAATCCGTAGTTGGAAGTGTTGTAGAACGGCCTGCCGGTCGCCTTCTTCACCTCGATCTTCAGCCGGATCGGGTTGTCGAACGTCCGCGCGAGCTCGCGGACCGTCTCCCGGTCGGGCTCGAGGATGCAGTCGAGCCGGCGCAGGATCGTGAGCGGGAGGATCACGTTGCCGTACTGGTTGGGGCGGTAGGGACCCCGAAGCTGGTCGGCGATCGACCAGATGAAACTACCGAGGGTGCTCACAGGGCTCCTTGAGGGGATCTCACGCGAAGACGGGATGCCGGATGCCCGCGTCCGGGCCATGGGCTACCGACGCCGCCGTGCTCGGGGCCGAAGTTCCTGGCCAGCCCGTACCAGCAGCCGAGCGGTCTGGCGGAATCGTCGACTCTGATCTCAGCCGATCCCGATGTCACTCNCCCCGCCACGGCCAGGCCAGGCTGTCCACTGCCAGACCTCGGAGAACCTCTCGGTCCACCCCGGGTCGGCCTCCAGGTACGCCTTGATCAGCGGCTCGCACATGTCGCCCTCGTCCCGCTCCTCCGGCAACGCGGCACGAAGGTNGCCCGGCAACTCGCGAATCTGATCCCCACGGACGATAGTCTGCCGCACAGTTCTGACGATCATGCCAAGACCCTCGTGACACGGTCCGCACCCGGCTACAGACCGCCCTACACTGCGGCGGCCAGGTCCGGAGCAAGGCCCCAGCGAATGGCCGGTTTCCAGCCGGGCCAGAGGCCGGCCAGCAACGCCTTGTCCTTCTCCACCTGGTGGCGGCGGGTTCCCAGCCACGTGGTGAGGCCTGCCGGCTGGTGATCGACCATGACGCCAACGCCGCGTTCGACCTGGGCGGTTCGTCCACCGCGAGTACGCCAGCGACGTCAATCCCGCCCGTGGGAGAGCGTCCGGCGCCGAGGCACAGCGAACATGACCCGACTGACAGTGTGGAGCGGTGCGTGAGGTTATGCCCCGTTGATCCGGTCAGCCCCCGCTGCAGGGCGCGGTCTGTGCGACAGCGATGAGCAGCAGGTGCTGGGCCGCAGCCCCGGTCCGCGTGTTGNCGGCTGCCGTCAGCTTGAGGCGGTCCAGGCGGGCTACTGAGTTTTAATCCGCGAAGTTGTGTGGAAGCACGATTATCCTTCACCTTATTGTGATCTCTGGGTGAGTGGTGCGCGTTCTGTTCNGGTAGCCGGCTGGTACGAGGTACGCGACGGGTGGCGGGCTGACCGCCACGGAACGGGATCGCCGGGAACCGGTCCGGAGGGACGCGGCCGAACGGTTCGCCCGGGACGAGCCGGTCGCACAGGTTGAAGCGGACCGGTGAAACACCGGGGCCGCCGCGACGAGCCGAAGTCGTTCTCCTGGCGGGACTATCCGGGATCTGGTCGTGGCCGTGCACAAGCGGCTGGGNCGGCCGGTCGTGCTGGTCTGGGACAACCTCAACCGGCACCTGTGCGCGGAGATGGCCGCTTNCATCGCTGCGAACACACTGTGGCTGACTGTGGTGGCGCTGCCCTCGTACGCGCCCGACCTGAACCCGGTGGAAGGGCTGTGGTCGGTACTCAAAGGCGGGCAGATCGCCAACCGGGCCTTCGACGACNTCGATCTGACCTTGAAACCATCATGATCCACGAAGTCATGATCCGACGACATCACGCATTAAAAATCAGTATTCCCGTCCACGCGGCCAGCGACCGACCACGCACTGCCGAAACCACACCGCCCGACTCTCAGCCCCGCGAGGGAGCTACCAGAGCCGCCACGCTTCGTAGTCGATCAATGCTGATTTGCTACCTCGCCGCAGCCCTGGGCCCCGGCCCACCCGCGCCAGGGGTCGGCGCGGGGCCCGTCCGGACCGGCGCTACCCGCCGAATGCGGCGAGCNCCTCGTCGATAACCGCATGACGATGGTGCAGCCCCGGCTCGTTGCGTCCGAAGACAAGCTCGGGCCGCACCCCCGACGCCATGTTCTTCTGGATGTCGATCGCCATGCGGTAGTCCTCGTCGCGCACCGTGGCGTGCGCGTACTCGAAGATCTCGTCCGCGGCGGTTNGCGTCGCCTCNTCCGTGAGATCCATCGGCGACGCGTTCTGGTGATAGGTGATCGAATGACCCGGTCCGCTCCCGGGATAGACCCGGAACACCTCGCCGTTGGCGACAGTGACCGACAGGACGATGTTGGGGAACAGTGCGTAGATCACCACGAGGTTGTGCAGTGGTTCCCATTCTTCCTCGGGCTTGTCCGCGAGGTCCGTGATGTGCCGCATCGGGAAGACCAGCCGATGGTGCGGGCCGAAGGAGTCGAACAGCGCGCAGTTGCTCTTGGTGATCAGCGCGAACGTGTCCCGGTGCACCGTGGCAAAATGATAGTTCTCGGCGAACGTGTCGAGCGCGAACTTCCAGTTGATCGGGAAGTCGAGCACCTTCTCGCCCACCGAGGCCCAGCTACCGATGTCCCAGGACGCGAGTTCCGGACCGAGCTCTCCCAGGTGGGCATCGATGTCCAGGGGACCGCTGTCCGGCTGGAGACCGACCCACAGGAATCCGGAATGCTCCGCGGCGGGCAGTTGCGTGAGACGGGGCTTCCCGGCCATCGTCGAGGGGAAACCTTCACGGCCGGGTCCGCCGACGAAGTCACCCTGGGCGTCATACACCCAGGCGTGATACGGGCAGACGAACCGCTCTGCCGCGCCACAGCCCTCCGCGACTGGCGCCTGGCGATGGGCGCAGACGTTCTGGAAAGCCCTGACCGTGCCGTCCTCGCCCCGGGTCAGAAGCACGGGAACGCCCATGACGGTCTTCGTGCAGTAGCTTCCGGGGGCCGGCAACTCAGAGCGGTAGCCGACAAGCTGCGGAGAGCGCAGGACAAGCTCGCGCTCGCGCTCGAAGCGTCCCTGGCCCGTGTACGCCAAGGCCGGCTGGCGGCGCTCCGCGGGCACCATGTCGGTCGTCTTGTCCATCGCGATTTTGAGCGCCCGTCGAGTGAGATCGATGAGCTCGTGGCGGTCGATCTGAGGCCTCCTTGATACGGCAGTCCTGATGCGGCGGTTACGTCATGCCGAGAGCACCGAAGTATCGGCACAAGATCGCATATGACGTGATAGCGGAATCGTATGTGCCTTCGGCCAAACGCCGTTGAGCCGGCATCGTCGAATTTCCAAAAGGAGCGACGGCGTCACTCTATGTGCAATATCTACAGTCATCCCGGAATGAATAGGCACCCTATGTCCTGGATATATCACCCTGCGTAGACGACGTCCGAGCGGGTGGTCAAGCCACGCGGGTGGTCAGGGCGTGCAGGTGCTGCCGGGCTGGCCGAAACCCGGCCGGGAGAGATCGAGGTCGATCCTGCTGTCCGGGCCGAGGACGCGCGGGCGTTCCAGGACGCATTCCCGATGCGTCGCGGTGTCGGTGACGGTGATGCGCTGCGGGCCGGCGTAGAGCGCTCCGCTGCTCCAGTCGGATGACCCGGTGCTGGTGCGGACGGCGAAGGAGGAGATCGGATAGCCGGTGGAGGAACGGGCGTGGCCGCCGAAGATGACGATCCGCACCCGGCCCGGTGCCGGCGGCCGGCCGCGGTCGGTCAGCTGCCCGCTGATCCGAGCGGTTCCGGGGTCGCCGAGGGCGGTGAGGGCGATGCGGCCGATGGCGACGGAGTACGTCCAGCCGTGTGTCCAATGGTCGAACCGGTCGATGTAGAAACGCGAATGGACGATCTCGGCGTCATGCGCCTGATCCGGGTAGAACTCGAACGACAGGCCGGCGGTGCGCGCTCCCCAGCCGGTCCGCAGCAGACCACCCCGGACCAGGTCGGGCTGGCTGTTGCCCATGAAGTAGCCAGCCGGGAAAAGCAGGCCTCCGCCGGGAGGGAAGCGGGAGTAGGTGGTGTAACTTCCCCGTTCCTGGCAGGCGTTGACGAAGGCGTCGCCCGTACGGGCCCGCTGGTCGTAGTTCTGGCAGGGAAGGTACGGTCGGCTGGTCGACCCGAGCACCAGGTCCACACCGACCGCACCGCCGATCGATGTCGGGCCCCCGTTTCGATCCGTGAACCCCTCGAAGGGAACCGCGACGCCCTCGCCGCGGGTGGGACCGCCGGCCGCCCTGACCGGCGACGATGTCGCCATGGAAAGTAAAATGATTACGGCCGCGAGCAGGAAAGCTCTCCTCCCGTCACGTGTCCTCGCGCTCCGGACCCGGGTACGAGCCAGCCCGCGGATCATGTCGACGTCCTCTCACCTGGGGAGCCTCTGCCATCAAGCCGATGACACACGCAGGGAGGGGTCGCGCCGGCGGTGCTTTCCATAACCGACACGCAGTCGTTGCGAAACCGCAAGGAGAATGTCCGCTCGTGATCAGCCTCCTGGAGCCCCTCGATACCCTCTCCGGCACGCGATTACGGCACGCGATTACGGCACCTGGGGAGCCGATCAGATGACGCATATGGGATGAGAGGGTGAAATGACCGGTCGGATTCCGACGGCAGTGCGGCCGCCCAGGTCAGCGGCCGGCGGAGGTCTCCGCAAGCTCCGAGACGAACGGACGGCCCTCCCGCCACGCGGCCACCTGCTCCGGCCGGCCGAAGACCTTCAGGTAGTTCTCGACGTTGGTCTCGTCGATCTCGCCCAGGACAACGGGCTCGAACTCCGTGCCGTCCTCCCCGACGAAGGCCGGCAGCGGTTCCAGCACGGTGTCCAGACTCGGATGGTAGAAGATCCCGGTCGACTGCCGGGTCGCACTGCCGCCGGCCACGACCCGGTGGCGGACGGGCCGGAACAGACCGTTGGTCCAGCGGGTGAGGATTGTCCCCGAGAACACCTGCAACGCCCCGGGCACGACGGGCACCGGAATCCAGGTGCCGTCGGCCTGTTGCGCCTGGAGCCCGGAGTACTCGCCGTGCTGGTGCAGGATGGTCACCGCCGAGCCGTCCGTGTGCTCCAGCAGGAGAAGCTTCTCCTCCTCAGCGACCGTGTCCGGGTAGGTCCAGGTCGGGTAGTCGTTGACGATCATGTTGATGTGGTGCGGCTCGGCGTCCGGGAAGCTGCCTGCCGGTAGTCCGAGCAGCCGCTCGTACAGGCCGAGCACCCGCTGGGCCAGCACCACGGCCGCCTTGGCGTAGGCGAAGGTGACCCCGCGCAGGTCGGGGTCCTCCGGCGGCCAGACGTTGCCGTGTTTGTAGAGCCCGAGCCACCGTTCGGACACGCCTGCGGCGGCGGCATCGGCCGGGTTGTCGAACTGGCCCACGGAATACCGTTCGAGTTCGAGGCGGCCGAGGTCGTCGGGCCACTGCCGCCAGCCCCGGAAGGGGTGTCCGGTGGGGCTGGCCAACTTCGCCTTCTCCGGCCGCGGCAGACGCAGGACGCGCTCGACCCGACGCTCGAAATCCTCGATCAGCTCCAGCGGAACGCCGTGGTTGACCACCTGGATCAGGCCGATCCGCTCGGCCGCCTCGCGCACGCGCAGCAGCAGGTCCGCGGGCGCGTCCTCGGCCAGCGCCGCTTCCAGGTCGATGGCGGGAATCTCGTCGGTCATGGCAGGGGCGTCCTCTCCGGTTTCTCCGACATCAGACATTCTCCTTCTCCGCCATCACCCCGGTGCCCGCCGCCGGCAGTGGCGGGAGCACAGGCAGATCGGCGGCGTCCAGATGGCAGTGCACCGCGCGGCCGCCGGGGGAGTCGGCGACGGGGGCGAGCGGCGGCTCGGACGCATGGCACACCTCGTCGGCGAGCGCACACCGGTCGGCGAAGGTGCAGCCCACCGGCCGGTCGGTCGGCGGCGGCGGTTGCCCGGGCACCGCCGGCATCCTGCGTTCCCGCCTGCTCACCCCCACCCGCGGGACGGCGGCGACAAGGCCGGTGGTCGGCTCGTCCAGGACGAGCAGGCGGGGGCTGCCCGAGGGCCGCTGCGATGCCGACCCGCTGCTGCTGGCCCCCGGAGAGTTCGTGCGGCCAGCGTCGCGCGATCGTCGCGGGCGCTGGCAGCCGCACCGCGCCGAGCAGCTCGACGGCCCGGGACCGGGCCTCGGCCCGGGATAGCCCCGCCAGCCGGCAGGCCTCCGCCACCTGCGCGCCGACCCGCACGGTGGGGTCCAGGCTGCTGCTCGTGCCCTGGTGGACCATAGCGAAGGCGTCGGCCCGCCACCGCCTGCGCTCCCGGGCGGACAGGGCCCGCACGTCCATCCCGTCGAGCACGATGCGGCCGGCGTCGATGGCACCCCCGCCGGGCAGCACGTCCGCGAGCGCTGCGGCCAGCGTGCTCTTGCCGCACCCCGACTCTCCGACCAGGCCGTAGGTCTCGCCGGGTCGGACCCGCAGGCTGACGCCGTCGACCGCAACGGCCGGTCCGCCGGACGATGGGTAGCTCACCGTCAGTCCATCGACGACAAGCCCCCCGGCGGCCACGGCCTCGCCCACCACCGGGCCGCCCACCGCCTGGCCATTCATCGCCTGGCCATTCATCGCCGCGTCGCTCATCGCCGGGTCTCCTGTTCCCGCAGGGTGTCGGCGATCAGCGCGACACCGATGACGAGACTTCCGACGGCGAGCGCCGGGAACAGCACCGTCCACCAGCCCTGCTGGAGGAAGACCCGGTTGTCGGCCACGGAGGCCCCCCACTCCGGGGATCCCGGTGGCTGGCCGAGTCCGAGAAAGGACAGGGTCGAGGCGGCGAAGACCGCGTCGCCCAGCCGCGACGGCGCCTCGACCAGCACGGTTCCGGTCACGTTGGGCAGCNCCTCCCGCCACAGCAGCGACCAGAACGGCTCGCCGCGCAGCCGGGCGGCCTCGACATAGGGCTTCTCCCACTCGACCAGCACGGCCGCCCGCACACTGCGGGTCACGATCGGGACGAAGAACGTTCCGATGACCAGGACGAGGGTGGTCGTCGAGCGGCCCACGAGCGCCACCACCACCACGGCCGCGACCAGATTCGGGAAGACCGCGAGCACGTCGACGACCGCGAACGACGGCCGGCGGACGAGCCGCCGCTGGTCTAGCGATCCGCGCCGTCGGCGGTGCGTCGGATCCGCCGCCGACCGGCCCGGCGCACCGCCGACCGCGGGGCCAGCCGCGACGCTCGCCGCGGAATCCACCGTGATGTCGTTCACCGCGCCCTCCCCACCCGCACGCGCGGATCGAGCGGCGCGTACACCAGGTCGGCGACGACGTAGATGCCCATTCCCACCGCGCCGAGCACGATCGCGCCGGCCTGCAGGGTCGGCACGTCCTTGCTGGTCGCCAACGACAGCAGCTGGTCGCCGACGACAGCAGCAGGTCGCCGACGACAGCAGCAGGTCGCCGATGCCCTGGTAACCGAACAGCAGCTCGACGGTCACCAGTCCCGCGATCCGGCATCTGCTGCTGCACGGCGAGCGCGCTCGTCGCCGGCACCAGCGAGTTGCGCAGCACGTGCCCTCGCACGAGCTGCGCCTCGGACATGCCACGCACCCGCATCGCCCGGATGAACGGGCTAGCGAGGACCGCGGCTGTACTCGCCCGCACGTGCCTGGCGACATAGCCGGTGCACAGCAGGACCAGGCAGACCGCGGGCAGCAGCAGATGCCGGATCGAGGTCAGCGGATCAGCCCCCGGCGGTGCCTGCGCCGACGAGGGCAGCCAGTGCAGCTTCACGCTGAAGACCACCAGCAGGACGAAGGCGAGCAGGGCAAGCGTCGCGCTGTCGAGCAGACGTTCGATCACCAGCGGGCGAACGTCGACCCCGAGCGTGTAGGAGCGCCCCCAGTCACCGGTGACGAACCCACCCAGCCAGTGCAGGTAGCGGGGCATCAGCGGCTCGTCGAGACGCAGCTGGTGGCGCAGCGCGTCCACCGACGCCTGGCTGGCCTCCCGACCCAGCACGACGCGCGCCACGTCGCCGGGGATCAGTTCGGTGGCGATGAACACCAGGAAGCTGACCGCCAGCATGGTGACGGGGATCGCCGCCAACCTCCGGGCCAGGAAACGCACCATGCCGGATCAGGCCCGGCTCACGGTTGTCAGGTCGAGGAAGGCCGACGGGTGGGCGCGTAGCCCCCTGACCCGGTCGGACCGGTAGGCCCGGACGGCCCCGGACCACACGGTGATGATGACCGGCACGTCCTCGTGAAGGGCCCGCGCGATGATCTCGGCCTGCTTCTTCCGCTCGGCGGGGTCGGTCGCGGCGTCGTAGGCGTCGGCCGCGGCGTCCAAGGCNGGGNTGGCGNATTTCGAACCGTTCCAGACCCCGTGGCTCTTCACCATCGGGATGATGAACTGGCTCGGCGTCGGGCGGCCCACCCAGCCGACGAGGTTCGCGGTGGTGAACAGCCAGGGGGTGTCGGTCTCCTGATTGCCGCCGTAGAACACGTCGGAGGTCTGCTGGTCGAGATCGACGGTGATCCCCACCTGCTTGAGCTGGTCCTGGATGACCAGCGCGTAGGCCTTGTTCGGGGCGTCGAAGCTGAGGGTGAACCGCAGATTCTCGACCCCGCGGCGGACAGCAGCGACCGGACCTTCGCCGCGTCCTTCGCGCGTTGCGCGAGGTCCTTCGGTGCGGCCGCGAACGCGGGCGCGAGAAGGTGGTCGTTGCCGATGACGCCGACCCCGTTGTAGACGGCGGTGAGGACACCCGGCCGGTCCAGCGCGTAGGAGATGGCCTGCCGGACCTCCTTCTTCGTGAACGGCGGCCTGTCGACGCGTAGGGTGAACGCGGTCAGGCTGGTACCGCTGGCCTTGTCGACGGCGATGGAGTTGCTTCCGGCGATCGGGACGACGAGGTCGGCCTCGGACAGGATCTGCGCGTNGATGGCGCCGCTCTGCAATGCCAGTAGGTCGGCCTGGGCGTCCTTGTGGAAGGTCACCTTGACGCCGTCGAGGTACGGCTTGCCGGCGTCCCGGTACTTCGGGTTGCGGCGCAGTGAGGCTCCCTGGCCGACGTCGTAGGAGTCGAGCCGGAACGGCCCGGTGCCGATCGCCTTCGTGGCGAACGTGCCGACCTTGTAGTCGCTCTTGAGCACGACCGCGTTGTAGTTGCCCGCGGAGACCAGGTAAGGGAAGTCGGAGAACGGCCGCTCGAGGTGGAAGACCACCGTGTCCGCCCCCGACACCGCCACGCCGCCGGCCTTGAGGACTGACGCGAAGGCGGACAGGGCGGCGGACTTGTTCGCCGGGTCCAGCAGCCGGTCGAACGACNCCTTCACGGTCGGCGCGTCCAGCGGGGTGCCGTCAGAGAAGAGCACGCCCTTGCGCAACGTGAACGACCAGGTGCGTCCCGCGGCGCCTGACGCGCCGGCCGCGCCCGTGTCCGCGCTGGATCCGGAGCTGCCGCAGGCCGCGAGGAACGCGGCGATACCGCCCGCGCCGGTAATAGCCGAGGGTCGGGCACAGTGCAATGACACGTACCCATACAACCTTGAGTACACGAGCGATATACGTTCCGTATGCCATGCTCGACCGATCGCTACGTCGCTACGCTAAGACCGCGGTGTGCGCACTACGATTGACCTACCTGACGATCTTCATCGGCAGGCGATGTCGATCGCGCGAGACACATCGCGGACCTTGAGCGAGACCGCCGCCGATCTCATGCGCCGCGGGCTGGGGCAGGGCCGGCCCACCCATGCCTACCTGCCCTTCGATCTGACCGTTCCCCCNGACACGCCACCGCGCGAGGNGCTCCAGGTCATCACCGCGTGCGGTGGACTGCTCAGCAGCGCGCTGGCCACCGCCGACCCCGCAACGCAGGCCTGGCATTGGGGGCCATGCGATCCCGAAGGCTTCGCGGCGATGGGCGTCGCCGAAATCCTCCTCCATACCTGGGACATCGCCGCGGGGCTGACGGTCCCCTGCCGGTTCCCAGCACCCCTGGGCATACGGGTGCTTCGCCGTCTGTTCCCCGATGCACCGGACGGAGACCCGGCTCAGGTGCTGCTGTGGTGCACCGGCCGGAGTGAGCTCGACGGCCGGCCTCGACGCACTTCTTGGAGGTNGGAGGCGACCACCAGCGCACGGCCGTTCCAGCAGCCCGCTCCACAGGTCTGACCCGGTTCAGCGTCCTGTGAGCGGTCCACCGGCCTGCCCGCGAGGTGGGCGGATCCGCTCCACTCGGCCAACGGTTTNCGGCGGCCGGGTCTGGTCGCTCGGCCGGCTGGCGGAGTTCCGTGCCATCGCCGACTCCGCCGGCGTGACGCTGCACTGCGACGGCGCGCGGCTGTGGAACGCCGCGGTCGCAAGCGCCGTCCCGCCGCGTCGCCTCGCGGCCGCTTTCACGACCCTGTCGGTGTGCCTGTCCAAGGGGCTGGGCGCGCCGGTCGGCTCCCTGGTCGTCTGTGATGCCGGCCGCGTCGGCACCGTCCGGGAGTGGCGCCGCCGGCTCGGCGGCGGGATGCGCCAAGCCGGCGTGTTGGCCGCGGCCGGCCTGCACGCGCCGCACCACCATGTCGACCGGCNCGCGGAGGACCATCAACGCGCTGCCGAGCTCGCCGCGCTGCTGGCCGACGCCGCACCCGGCCGCGTCGACCCGAAGGCGGTGGAGAGCAACATGGTGCTGGTCCAGGTCACCGACGCCGGGGCCGACAGTAACGGGCCAGCCCTCGGTTCCCGCAACGACAGTGCCGCGCCCCAGGCACATCCGCGGCGGGAACCAGGCCGGGCGGGTCAGCTCGCGGCGGCGGGGGCGGGCTCAGACTTGGTCGGGCCGACCAGCTTGAACACGGCGCCGGTTGGGTCGGCGGCGACCGCGAGGCGGCCGTAGGGGGTGTCCTCGGCGGGCAGCACCACCGACCCACCGAGTTCGGCGGTCTTCGCGAGCGCCGCGTCGGTGTCCCGCACGGCGAAGTACACCGACCAGTGCGCCGGGACGCCCTCGGCCAGGAAGCCCGCCGCGTCCATGATGCCGGCAAGCGCGCCCTCGTCCTTGCCGAAGGTCGCGTAGCGGAACTCCGGGGTGTCGCTGACGACGTGAACGTCCCAGCCGAACACGTCCCGGTAGAAGCCGACAGCCGCGGCGTAGTCGCGGGTGAGCAGTTCGAACCAGCCGGGGGCGCCCGGCTCGGCAAACACCCCGAAACCACGGTGCAGCCCCGGCTGCCACATGCCGATCGCCGCGCCGGCAGCGTCGGTCACGACGGCCATGACGCCGAGCTCTCCGACGACCATCGCCGGGACGATCACCTGACCCCCGTGGTCCACGGCGGCGGCGACGGTCTTCTCGGCATCCGGCGTGGCCAGGTAGACCGACCAGCCATCCGGGACGGCCTCGTCCGGCTTGGGCATACAGCCGGCGACCTGGACNCCGTCCTTCGTGAAGGTGAAGTACCCGCCGAACTCCTCAGCGGGATCCTCCGCCGTCCAGCCGAACAGCTCGCTGTAGAACGTCCGAGCCCGGGCCGGGTCGGAGGTCATCAGGTCGACCCAGCAGGGCGCTCCGGCCGGGGCGGTCTCTCGAGTGGGCATGATGTGCTCCTTCGTGTCGTGCGGACCCGTATCAGGCGGACCGTGCCACATCACCTTGGACCCCGGCACCGACAAAAATTCCTCGGCGGCCCGCGGCGCTTCTCCGAGCTCCAAGTGCTGCCGCGTGGCATCACGCCCAGGGTGCTCACCGAGTCCCTGCGCGGCCTGGGACGCGATGGCCTCCCCACCGGTCCACATATGTGGAGGTACCCCCGCTGTGGAGGTACCCCCGCGGATCGAGTACACACTGACCCCCCGCGGGCACTCGGTCGTCTTCGGCGGGTTCGCCCCCNCGCCCGGCGCCCGGCTCAGTGGTGGAACGATGACTCGCCGGGCCGGTCGCCCGCGGTGCGCCGGCCCGGATGGGCCAGCCGGTTCACCACCCGGCGCAGGTCGGCGATGAGCAGCCCGGCGAGGTCCCGGCTGAACTCGTGACGCACGACGACCCGCAACACCGCAAGATCGGTCAGCCCCGGCGGGAACCGGTAGGCGGGCACCAGCCAGCCACGGGTGCGCAGCAGCTCGGAGACGTCGAAGACGGTGTAGTCCGTGATGTCGTCACGGAGCTTGAACGCGAACGCCGGAATGCCGCTACCGTCGGAGACCAGTTCGAACGGCCCCATCGCCGCCACCTCGGCGGCCAGCCAGCGGGCGTTGTCCCGACACGCCTGGGCCACCCGGCGGTAGCCCTTATAGCCCAGTTGCAGCAGGGTGTAGTACTGCGCGACGACCTGTGCGCCCGGCCGGGAGAAGTTCAGCGCGAAGGTCGGCATCGTCCCGCCCAGATAGTCCACCTGGAAGACGAGTTCGGCCGGTAGATGCGCCCGGTCGCGCCACAGCACCCAGCCCACCCCCGGATAGACCAGGCCGTACTTGTGCCCGGAGGTGTTGATGGACACCACCCGGTCGAGCTGAAAGTCCCAGACCAGATCGGGGTCGCAGAACGGGGCGATGAACCCGCCGGACGCGGCATCCACGTGTACCGGAACATCGGGCCCTCCGGAGGCGGCGAGGTGGTCCAGCGCGGCCACGATCCCGGCGACCGGCTCGTAGCTGCCGTCGAACGTCGAGCCGAGGATCGCCACCACGCCGATGGTGTTCTCGTCGCAGTGCGCCACGGCCTCGTCGGCGGTCAGATGCGTGCGCCCCGGCGCCATCGGCACCAGCCGTGCCTCCACGTCCCAGTACCGGGCGAACTTCTCCCAGCACACCTGCACGTTGACACCCATGACGATGTTCGGCCGGTCGGCCGGGGCGCCGGCGGACCGGCGACGCGCCCGCCAGCGGCGGATCATGGCAAGCCCGGCGAGCATGCACGCCTCGGACGACCCCGTGGTCGAGCAGCCGACCGCGTGCTCGGCGTCGGGGGCGTGCCACAGGTCGGCGAGGATGTTGACGCAGCGTTCCTCCAGCGCCGCCGTCTGCGGATACTCATCCTTGTCGATCATGTTCTTCGGGGCGCACTCGGCCATCAGCCGGTCGGCGTACGAGTCCATCCAGGTGGTCACGAACGTGGCCATGTTCAGCCGCGCCTTGCCGTCGAGCATCAGCTCGTCGTGGACGATCTGGTAGGCCGTCTCCGGCGCAGTCGACTCCTGCGGCATCCGGAACCGCGGGACTACGACCTCCTCGCCCAGCGGGGCCAGGTGCGGCCGTACGTCGACCGTCTCCTCCGCCCGATCACCACTCGCCTGACGATGTAGAGCCATCCTGGATAAACCTCCTAGCCGCGCCGCTGCGATACCGGTTTCAGGCCATGGCCCCCGAGCGGCGCAGCGAGCGGAGCACCTGCTCCTGCTGATGCGGGAGCAGCGTCGGATCGCGTGCGCCGAGCGCGCGCCGCAGCAGGTCGTCCGCTCGAGTGTCCTCGCCGGCGGCCGCGCCACATCAGCGGCACGCCACCGGACCGGACCACTATCCGGCCCGTCCGGCAAGGCGACCGTACCGGCCGCGACCGGCACAAAGTAGCTCGACGGGCACGCTCGATGTTGCCAGCGGTGGACCACTTTCGACTTCTCTCCGCTGCCGACCAATCCGAAGGTTCCCCACGGTGTGTTTCTCGTATGGATCACCTACACCGATGGGGCGGTGAATCTCAGCGGCGAACGCTGGATCAACCACCCGGACGGCTATGCCATGACGAATCTCTCCGTGCGGCCCCGCGCCGGCCATCCCGATCAACTGATGGGCCGGGTTCATCTGCAGGGATGCAGCGGTTACGCCGTCGACCCGATCTTAAAACCCGGCCGGTGACCGAACCACCGAACGCCAGGATGGGTGACTGCCGCGGGTTCAGCGCTCCAGGCCGTTACCTTCCGGCCCGGTGAACAGGCAGGATCGATCTGTGCGGACACGGCGGGCATCAGAGGAGGACTGGGGCGCGATCTGGCCGATCTGGCGGGCCGTTGTGGTCGAGGGCGAGACTTGCGCCTGGACACCGGACNCCGACGAGGAGGTCGCGAAAAGCGCGTGGATGCTGCCCCCGCCGGCCGAGGTTCTGGTGATGGAGGAGGACGGCCCGGGCGACACCTCGATCGTCGCGACCGCGCTGCTCACACCGAGTCAGCCGGGTCTGGGAGATCATGTCGTCCAGGCGATGCTGCTCGTTGATCCTAAGCGGGTGGATCACGGGGCTCCGCGCGGCGGGGCCGGAATGTACCGGGGCTACGGGCCGTACGGGGGACGTAGCTACTACGGCGGCCGGGGAGCCGAAGGCGACCGCTGGGAGAGCGTCAGCCGGCAGGCCGCGGAGCAGATGATCGAGTACGCGGCCGATCTCGGCTACCGGGCGATGCAGCTCAACGCCGTCGTCGCAGCCAATCCACGGTTGGTCGCGCTGTGGCGCTCGCTGGCGTTCCGCCTCGTCGGGACCCTTCCGGCGGCCTTCCGCCATCCTTGGCTCGGCGACGTCGACCTCCACGTGATGTACCGCTTCCTGCCCCCCCGGGAACATTGATCTAGCGACAACTGCTACGAACACCGGCGTCTCCACGTAGGCGGGGCGATACCCCAGGTCCGCCAGCGACACACTCCCATACCCCTTCCGCACCTGGACGAACGATTCTACAGCAGGAGCATCGCCTCCAGTCCCACTTTCGTCGCCGTGAATGGGTGGCGGTCGCATTCTGGTCCGCGTCGAACTCGACGTGTTCCACCACGGCCGGCTCGGCGCCGAGCAGTTGACACCATATCTTGCAGACCCGCGTACCTTTCTTCCCTGCCAGGTAGCTATTTTCAACGAGACACAATCTGGCGACGGAGGACGGCGTGTTTCCGCGAAGGACCCGTTCGTGTCACGATCACACCTATGGCGACGCCGGTAGAACCACGTTTTTCTTGTCCGCACCACACGTCTATATTCGTGAACGAAGTCGGATGGGGACCCACCGCAATCGTCCGCCCCACCCTTCAGGCAGACGTGATTCGGATCACTTCATTGGATCTGAATGNTCCGGGCAGACCAACCCCATGCATGTGACTGCTACGCCCTCGCTGCGACTGCCATCGGAGCCCTGCGCTGGGCCCCGGCGCGGGGAACGGCAACCGGGCACACTGTGACCCGGACCCGTATCCCAGGCCGACATCGAGCCTTTTCATCCCTGACCATGGCCCAGGACGAGGAGCCTGTCTGTGCGTCTGAGCGCCGCGCCCGATCTGTCCTTCTCCGACATGCAATCGACCGTCGCCGTCCTGACGATCCTGGGCGGTGCGGTCCTGCTGGCCCTGGCCGTCTCCGTATTGCTGCACNGCATGGCCAGACGGATCGGCCGCCATTCGGAGATCGTCGCCGATCTCGCACAGCGCGGTAAGCGGCCGACGCGACTCACGCTCGTGCTGGTGGCCCTGCTCGTCGGCCTCACCTCCACGGCTGAACAGACCTGGACCGGGGCAGCCCTGCGAGTGTCTAATGTCGCCCTTATCGCTGGAATCGCCTGGTGCGTCACGGTGCTCGCGTTCGCCTTCGAGGACCTCGCGCTCGCCCGCTACCGAATGGATATCGTCGACAACCGGCATGCCCGCCGGGTGCGCACCCAGGTCACCCTGCTCCGACGGATCACGGTGGCCATCATCTCGATCATCGCGGGCGCCTCGATGCTCATGACGTTCCCGAGCGTCCGCGTCGCCGGCGCCAGCATCTTCGCCTCGGCCGGCGTGGTCGGCATCGTCGCGGGGTTGGCCGCCCAGACCTCACTGTCCAACGTCTTCGCCGGACTCCAACTGGCCTTCACCGACGCCATCCGGGTCGACGATGTGGTGGTGGTCGAGAAGGAGTGGGGCAGGATCGAGGAGATCACTCTCACCTACGTCGTCGTCCACATCTGGGATGACCGGCGGATGGTCCTTCCGTCGACCTACTTCACCACGACACCGTTCCAGAACTGGACCCGCAAGGAGTCCGCGGTCCTCGGTGCCGTCGAGCTGGACCTGGACTGGGCAATCCCGATCGACGAGATGCGGGCCGAGATGCACCGGGTCCTGGACGCCACGGACCTGTGGGACAAGCGAGTCTGCGTCCTGCAGGTCACCGACGCCATCGATGATCACATCCGCATCCGCGTCCTGGTCAGCGGCAAGGACGGACCGACCGTGTTCGACCTGCGCTGCCACATGCGCGAGGCACTCGTCCGATGGGTCCAGCACAACCATCCGACAGCTCTGCCCCGGACCCGCATCGAGTTCGACGCCTCCGCGCACCTGCTCGGTCTGCGCATCCCGGATCAGGGCCGGGCCGATGACCGCGACGGCCGCCACCCCGATCCGTCCGGCAACGGCCGGCACAACTATCTCCACGGCCGCGACCATCCCCACGGCGACCATCCCGATGGAGACCATCCCGACGGCAGGTCCGACCGGCTCCGCAAGACGAACGGCATCCGCCGCGGCGAAGAACCAGCGCGGGCGGTTCCCGTCCCAGTGCAAGGTCTCCTCTCCCCCACGATCATGGATGCCACGAACTCGGCCGCGGTTACCGCCGCCGGCAGCGCGAGCCGGGAGGCGGAGACCGGTACGGACGGCGGGACGAGCACCGCGCCCACGGGTGCGCCTGCCGACGCCGCCGANGACGCCCGGCTGTTCTCCGGCGCGAGTGCCGACGCCGCGGAACGGGCGCGGAACTTCAGCGAGACCAGCGAGACCAGCGAGCATGACAGCTCCGCTTCTTCTCCACCGCCCCGCGACGACGACGACGATGACGACGCGGCGCAGCCAGGGGAATCGACCCGACGCCAAACGACACCGCAGGCGCCAAACGACACCACAGGCGCATAACGACACCACCGAAGGCTCCGGCCCAGCTCCTCCGCAGGTGGAGGACCCAGGCCGAAGCAGGCGTCGGGTCAGAGCAGGTGCTCTGTGTGCTGCTGACCGGATCGCGGTCACCCGGTCGCCGGCGGGTATCGCGATTACCGGCGGGCGTAACGACGGCTGCGGGTCGACCCCGACCGGCCGCCGTGGCCCCCCACGTTCCGCCACACCAGGAGAACCAGGATGGCACCGATGATGGACCCGAGAATGCCGGACGGCTGCAGAGCGCCTTCGCCGACATCCTTATTGAACAGGACGTAGCCGAGGAATCCTCCGACGAAAGATCCGATGATTCCCACCACAATGGTGCCGAGAATCCCGATGGGATCCCGGCCGGGCAGCAACACGCGTGCGACGGCCCCGGCGACAAGTCCGAGCAGAATCATGACGACGATGAAGGTGATCATTAGTTTTCTCCCTACGAGGTGGTTGGATTACTCATCCCCGGCGCCGCCGTCCCCGCCGGACCACCAGCAGCAGCACCACCGTGCCGGCCAGGACCCCACCCGTGGCCTTCGGGTTGCTCCGCATCCGCTGCCCGACGGACCGCGCGGCTTTCCCGCTGGTGGCGAGGGTCTTCTCGGCCGCCCCCTTCGTCTTCTCGGTGGCGACCGACACATGGGGAGCAAGGGTCTGGACGGCCTCGTTGACCTTCTGGCGCACCTCGGCGGCTCCGCCGGCCACTCTGGCCCTGGCGCCCGGGGTGGTCATGTCCGGGCCGGCCAGGTCCGGGCCGCTGACGTTTCCCGGCTCCCTGACGTTTCCCGGGCCGGTGACGTTTCCCGGGCCGGTGACGTTTCCCGGGCCGGTGACACGTGAGGCGGAGGTGGTCGCGGCGATGACGTCGGGGCTCGGCGCCGGGGAAGCGTGACCGTTCAGGCCGGGTGCCGGGCCGGCACCTACCCTCTCGGTACCGGTCGGGACCGGGGGGACCGGAGGGCACGCGAACGGAGCCGTGGTCGTGTCGTCGGCGGGAAGCGACGCGGTCCGTGCGGGCTCCGGCATCACTGAACTCGGGTCCATTGGCATCGTTCGGTTCCTCCCTGGAAGGTGTCGGTGTCTGACCTGGAGACCGGGTCCGATCTGGAATCAACGGCTGAGCTGGTCAACGGCTGAGCTGGTCAACGGCTGAGCTGGTCAACGGCTGAGCTGGTCAACGGCTGAGCTGGCATCACGCTCGGCCCGTCCGACCGGGACCGACGCGGACCACCTCGCCGAGCCACATCTGCGATCAGGCCACATCTGCGATCAGACCTGCCGCCGGCTCCCCGTGACTCGCGGAGAAAGCCGACCGGGCGGGATGTTCACTAGCCGTACTTCTCATCGTCATACCCGGAATCAATGCGGATAACCCGATGTAGACGCCCTGACAGGACACGGGGCCGCGTCACCGATGCCCAACACTATCCACAAACACATAAATGCCACATAACGGCTAATATATCGATCATGGCTCATCTCTCCCCAACCTGCCCACAGCAGGGGACAATGGGAGGTATCAGGCGATCGACGGTGCGGACGACCCGGCGTCGGCTACGGTTCGGACAGCAGCCATGAGCGTCAGGGGGTGGCTGATGTCGGATGTGCCCACAATGCCCTCCGCAGCCGACCGGAACGGTCCGCTCGAAGGCATCCGCACACTGGCCGCACGCCTCGCCTCCGGCGAGATGACGTCCCGCGAGCTCGTCGAAGCCGCGTTGGCCCGGACAGCGGCGACCCAGGCCACCCTTAACGCCTTCCGCTGGGTACGGGCCGAGGCGGCCCTGACAGAGGCCGAGGCGGCGGACGTCGCGCTCGCCGCCCGCCGCGGCCGTCCCGGCCGGGACGGCCGCGGCGGCTGGTGGAGCACGCCGGGATGGCGACCGCTACTCGGCGTGCCCATTGCGATCAAGGATGACACCGACCTGACCGGTACCCCCACGGCCTTCGGCGCCATGGGGGAGTTCCCCCCCGCGGTCCGGGACAGCGAGATGGTGCGACGGCTGAAGGCGGCCGGTGCCATCATCATCGGCAAGACCAACACCCCCGAGTTCGGGCAGTGGCCGTTCACCGAGGGCCAGGCGTTCGGGGTGACCCGCAACCCGTGGGATCTCGACTACTCTCCCGGCGGTTCCTCCGGAGGCGCGGCGGCCGCGGTGGCCGCGGGGCTGGTACCGGCTGCGATCGGTTCGGACGGGGCGGGCTCCGTGCGCATCCCCGCCGCCTGGACCCACCTGGTCGGGATCAAACCGCAGCGGGGGCGCATCTCGAGCGCCCCGGTCCGCGAGCAGTTCAACGGGCTCACTGTCTACGGCCCGCTAACCCGAACCGTCGCCGACGGGGCCCTGCTGCTCGACGTCCTGTCCGGCAGCCTNCCCATCGNCCGCGCTCGNCCGCCGGCGCCGGCCGAGCCGTTCCTCACCGCCGCCGGCCATCCCCCNCCCCGCCTGCGGATCGGGCTCTCCCTGCACCACCCGTACAGCGGGATGCCGGTGGCCCTCGATCCGGCCGTCCGGGCCGCCGTGGAACGGATGGCCGAGATCCTGGCCCGCTGCGGGCATGACATCGTGCCGGTNGAGCCGCCCTACGGCCTGCTTGGCACGATTTTCCTGCCGCGGTCCATGGACGGCATCCGCGACTGGGCNGGGCGGGTGCCCGATCCCACCCTGCTTGACCCGCGGACCATGGCCAACGCGCGGACCGGACGGATGCTGCGCCCGTTCCTCCCGCTGACACGCGCCGCGGAACCACTGGCCCGGCTCAACATCGGCCGCGTCTTCCGGNGGGTGGACGTCATNCNCNCCCCGACGACCGCCACTCCGCCGCCCCGGGTGGGCGAGCTCAACCGGGAGAGCAACTGGGCCACCGACCAGGCGATCGTGGCGGCGTGTCCCTACACCTGGCCGTGGAACGTCCTCGGTTGGCCGGCCGTCAACGTACCGGCCGGACGCACCGCGGCGGGACTGCCCGTCGGCGCCCAGTTGATGGGGCCGGCGAACAGCGAGACCCTGCTGATCTCCCTCGCGGCGCAGGTGGAGGACAGCGAGCGCTGGCACCTCCATCAGCCGGGAGAACGCTCGGCCCACGCGATCTGACGATCTGACCCGACGGGCACCCGATCCGACCTGGTCCACGGCCCGACCTGGTCCACGGCCCGATCTGACCTTACGGGTAGCGGGATGTTACCGAATAGCCGAAATGCGAGGCCCTCTCACGGGATCCCGATCCGGCCGGGACAATGACCCATGCGAAGACGTCGTTCAGGCGCTGGCGGACTCGGCGGACTCGGCGGACTCGGCAGGGTGGAGGGGCCCGGCGGATTAGAGGGGCTCGGCGGGGNGGAGGACGTCCGTCCCCTCATAGCCGGAACGCTCGTCCTCGTCACGGTCGTCATCCTCGACGCGACGCCCGGGCTGATCCTGGTCGGGTACTTCGGTCTCGGGCCACTGATCATCGCGGCGGCCAGTCCACCCCGGGTCACCGCCGCGGTCGGAGCGCTGGCAGTGATCGCGGCGCTCCTCTCCGGCTTCTGGGATCATTGGTTCGGGACCGGTCCGCATCTCGCCGCAACCACGCTGGTCGCCCTCCAGTCCGTGATCGCGGTCTGCATCTGCGTGTGCCGGGAACGGCAACGCTCACAACTGCACCAGGTCAAAGCGGTCGCCGAGGTCGCGCAGCGGGCACTGCTACCGGCGGTCCCGAGCCGGCTCAACGGGGCCGGTTTCGCGGCTCGGTACCTCTCCGCCGCCCAGGAGGCGTCGGTGGGTGGCGATCTCTACGAGGTCGTCTCCACCTCGCAGAGCATCCGGATGATCATCGGCGATGTCCGCGGCAAGGGCCTGCCCGCGGTCCGGCTGGCCTCGATAGTGCTCGGTGCCTTCCGCGAGGCGGCAGTGACCTGGCTCGACCCGGAACAGGTGGCCGCCGCCTGCGCCCGCGCGGTGGGTCGGGAGGCCGAACCCGAGGACTTCGTGACGGCGCTCATCGTCGACATCCACCCGGACGGTCGGCTGGGCCTGTGCTCGGCCGGGCATCACCCGCCACGACTGGTCTCGGCGGACGAGTGCACCACGCTGGAACTGAAGTCGCCGAGTCCGCCGCTCGGGCTGGCCGAGCGTTTCNCCGTCACGATGGCGAGCTGGGCGGTCGGCGATCGGATGCTGCTGTTCACCGACGGTCTCACCGAGGCCCGGGACGGCCGGGGGCGGTTCTTCCCTCTGGACGATCATCTGGACCTGCTGCGGGGCGGCAGCCAGGACGACGCGCTCGACCGTCTCGCCGGGGCTCTGCGCGCCCACGTGGATGGCAGGCTGCAGGACGACCTCGCGGTGCTGCTGGCCGAGCGGGAGGCGGGACCGAGTGGCGGGATGGGNGCCGGGNCAGGAGCCGGGNCAGGAGTCGGCGTCCTGAGCTCTTGAGCCCGGCGGGACCCGGCGGCCCCTCGACCCGAGATCCGACTCCCATCCGGCGTGCCGCTGTCCCTTGGAGCCCGTCGCGATCCGCTACGGTCACCCAATGCGGAGGGATTCCGTGGCCGCCGCCCGATACCGACGCCTACAGTTGTGCTCACGGGTATTCACTCCAGGTATCGATATACCGGACGGTCGGAGACGGTCGTGAGCGTTCCGGTGGATTCCGGTGACCGTCGCACCGTGCGGCTGCTCTTGGCCCTACTCGTCGTCGTGAGCGCCGTGGCCGCGTTCGCCGTCGGCGGTCTGATCGCGACGTCCGGGTTACGGGTGAGCTGGGGACGCGCCGAGGGCGCCGCGGCAGCGGCCGACCTCGCCATCGCCAAGGACGGCTCGCTGCCAGCGGCGATCGGCAGGCTGGGCATCGGCGGCGGCTCGGATCCCTCGTCACTCACGGATCCCTCGTCACTGACGGCGGGCCCCTCCCTGAAGAGCGGGCCTTCGTCGGCCACCGCGTCACCGACGCCGACGGAGGTGGGCGGGGCGAAACACCCGGTGCCAAGCCCGGTGCCGAGTGGCGAGTATCCGCCTACACCCACGGCACCGAGCCCGCGACACAGCTGCACGGCCCCGGCCACCTCCGCACCCGGGGGGTCGGGCGCCCCCATCCTCATCTACCCATTGTGCTGATATCCGTTGTGTCGATATCCCTTGTGCTCTTGTGCTGATATCCGTCGTGCCGAGCTATCCGCCGGATCCGGGCCGCCAGTCGGGCGAGCGGCCGATGAGGGCCAGCAACCTCGTCCACTCGTCGGCGTCATCCGGGACCGGCACCGGGCGGGCGAAGATGCCGGCCGCCCGCCAGGCGTCGATCTGCGACGCCAGCTGCTCGTGGACCCGGTGCACGAGGTCCCGGTCAGAGCCGACACCCGCCACCGACGAGGTGTCACCGGCCCGCCGGCCGTGCATGTCGATCGCCCGCGCCAGATCCCAGCCGTGGATCAGTAGATCGGCGGTCAACTGGAAGGCGTACTCGCTCGCCGGCGTGGGGCNGAAGGAGAGGACCGGCACCGACGCCCAGGCTCCCGGGCGGTTCCAGGAGTCCCGTGCCCCACGGGCCGCCGCCGTCCAGCTCGCCACGGGATGCGCCCCTGGCGCGGACGCTCGTCACGATCGCAGGTCTCATTAGCGCCACATCGTGAGGCTGCAATCATCTCCCTTCATGAAGGGTCACCCCCTGCCGTCGCATCCCGTCAACCGGGACGCCACACGCCCGATGCCGCTCGTTCAGCCCTGTCGCCGGCCGGACGACGCGTGAGGGAACTTCCCCTCCCGCCGGGCCCCACCGATGATCCGAACGCGCCGATCCGCCCTGCGAGGAGCGGACCGGCCTCAGGTACCGATCCTGCCGGGGCCGGTACCGCCGGGGCCGGTACCGGCCTGGTCGACGTGCCAAGCATGCTGGTGGTCGCCGACAAGTTCCCCCCGGTGCTCGGCGGCATCCAGACGTTCGCCTACCATCTCGCGGCCGGGCTTCCGGCTGACCGGGTGGTGGTCGTGGCGCCGGCAGCCCCCAGCGCCGCCGCCTTCGACCGGACGCTGCCCTTCCCGGTGATCCGCATGGACGAGAGGATCCTCACCTCCCCCGGATCCCGGCGCCTCCTGCGATCGGTCGTGCGGTCCGAGCACTGCGAGGCGGCCTGGTTTCCCACCGCGGCGCCGCTCGGCCTGCTCGCCCCGACGCTGCGAACGGCCGGGANCTCCCGGGTGGTGTCGTCGAGCCACGGGCACGAGGTCGCCTGGTCCCGGCTGCCCGGCGGGTGGTCGCTCGTCCGAGCGGTCGCCGCCCGGGCCGACGTCCTGACCTATCTGACGGCGTTCACCCGGCGCCGGCTGCTCGCCGTCGCCCCGCCGGGCACGACACTCGCGCGGCTGACCGGCGGGGNGGATACCGGACGGTTCCGGCCGCGGGTCGGGGGCGAGGAGATCCGCCGGCAACACGGCTGGTCGGACCGACCGGTCGTGATCTGCGTGGCCCGCCTGGTGGCGCGCAAGGGGCAGGACATGCTCATCCGAGGCTGGCCGGTGGTCCTGCGACGTCATCCCGCCGCACGGCTGCTGCTGGTCGGGCAGGGTCCCGCCGCGGACCGGTTGCGACGGCTCGCCACCCAGGTGGGCGTCGCCGACGCGGTGCATTTCGCCGGCGCGGTCACGGAGCAGGATCTTCCGGCCTATCTCGACGCCGCCGACGTCTTCGCAATGCCGNCCCGCACCCGCCTGCTCGGCCTGGACCTCGAAGGTCTCGGACTGTCCGCCCTGGAAGCGGCGGCGAGCGGCCTGCCGGTCGTCACCGGTGCCCAGGGCGGGGCNCCCGACGTCGTCCTGCCCGGTNGCACCGGCGTCGTCGTGGACGGCCGCGACCGGCACGCCGTGGCGACGGCCGTCGCCGACCTGCTCGACGACCCCGAGAGATCCGCCCGGATGGGCCTCGCCGGACGGGACTGGATGTGCCGGAACTGGAACTGGGGTGAGTTGAGCCGGCGGCTCGCCGGACTGCTCGCGGGCGGGCCAGATTCCGATCTTGAGGGTGTCGCGGGACACTCTTTCGGATCCTCGGCGGCGCATCGGGAGGTCCCGGATGGCGTCGTCTCGAGCAACATCGGGCCCAGCGGCATGATTTCGGACGACATCGTTCCAGACCGGATCGATGTGAGCCAAGGCGGTTGAATTCCATGGCGAGACGGCGGATGGGATACATCCGGGCGAAGGGGGTTGCAGCCGTGGCCGCGCCGCTGCTGGCGGTGGTCTGGCTCGCGCGTTCGTGGACAACGGTCGAGAGCGGTGTCGACGCGTTGACGCGCGCCCACCCGTCCTGGCTGGTGGGCGCGGTCGCTGTCGCCCAGTTGACCTGGATCGCGGGAGCGGCCTGCCAGCAGGGCACGGTGGCCCGGCCCCTGCCAGTGGGTCCGCTGCTCGCGGTCCAGGTCGCCGGCAGCGTCGCCAACCACGTGCTGCCGGCGGGCTTCGGGGTCGGCGCGGTGAAGCTTCGTTTCCTGCATCGTGCGGGGCTGACCCTGCGGGAGGCGGTGACGGCGGTGGGCCTCGACACCGCCGCCGGTGTCACCACGCACCTGGCCGTGCTGATCATGCTCCTGGCGGGGGGNTTCCTGCCGGTGGACGTGGCACGCCTACCCCGCGGCGAGCCGGTGGCCATGGTGGTCCCGGCGGTGCTCGCCGGGCTCGCTCTGCTCGGCCTGCTCGGCTGGCTGATCGCCCCGGTCCGCCGGGCGGCCCGCCGGGCATGGGCGGGCGTCGTCGACCACCTACGGTCGATGAAGACCACCCTGCAGTCGCCGAGCCGGGCGGCCCTGCTGTGGGGCGGCTCGGCCGCCATCCCGATGCTGCACGCCGCGACCCTGTGGGCGATCATGCGTGCGCTGCACCTTCCGCTCGGGGTCGGCGCGGTATTCGCGATCTACTTCGCGGCGAGCGCGGCCTCGGCCCTGGTGCCCTCNCCGGGCGGCTTCGGCTCGCTCGACGCGGCCCTGACAACAGCG
Source organism: Frankia sp. CeD (assembly GCF_000732115.1). Taxonomy (NCBI): domain Bacteria; kingdom Bacillati; phylum Actinomycetota; class Actinomycetes; order Frankiales; family Frankiaceae; genus Frankia; species Frankia sp. CeD. Next base: position 30,326 of record NZ_JPGU01000006.1, on the reverse strand, counting down.
ATCATGGCTGCCGGCCAGTCCGCCGCCATCGCGCTCGCGGCGGTCCTCGGCTACCGGATGATCACGGTATGGCTGCCGATGGCCCCGTCGGCCTGCGTCCTGGCCCTGCTGGTCCGCCGCGGCCACCTCTGACCCGCGCACTCACCCCCGCACCTCTGACCCGCGCCACTCACCCCCGTCGGGGGATGGTCCCGCACCACGTCAGGCCCACTCGTCCCGTCCGGGTGGACCCGCGGGCACCGAACCCAATGGTGATTACTCTTCGAATCAATGGGAATGCACAACGTCAGGATGCACAACGTACAGCTAGTTCTCGTGCGTGCACCGTCATCTACCCATGCCATCCACCCGTCGGTCAGGGCCGCACCCGCGGTCCTCAGAGGGGGGAGACTTCATGAACTGGTCCCGTACATCACGTCGGTGCGCCTCGCGCGCCTTCGTCCTGACCGCCACGCTGGCAGCAGCCCTGGCCGCGCCGGGGCTGCTCAGCTCGGTGGCCGAGGCGGCAGCACCGACCGGCAGCCCGACGAGCAGATGCCCGTCGCTGCCCCAGATCGCCGGCCCACTGCAAAGCTGGGAGACGGTTACCGCCCTGCCGACTCCCCGTGTCCATCTCGCGGCCACCACGGGATGTGACGGACGAATCTATGCGATCGGCGGCCAGGCCGCCGAGACGGGCGCCGGCGGCGGCGCCCCGGGATCGCCTACGGGGACGCCCGGCCCGACCGCGTCACCGACTACACCCACTTCACCAACCACCACACCCACTTCGCCAACCGCACCCGCATCACCGACGCAGTCGCCGGCCCCCACCGGGACGCCCGGAAGTTCCGCGACGACGACNTCGACGGTGGGTCCGGCGAGCCTGACCCGGAAGCCACTGGCCGGTCCGCTCGGCCCGTCAACCGATGACCCGACCACCAGCCCGACCACCGACCTGCCCACCGCGACGTTGACCGGATCACCCGGCGCGAGTCCGACCGGTTCACCGACCACGCCCGGGACACCGACGGGCACCGGCTCACCCACGTCACCGCCGGGCGTCGCACCCCTGACGCCGGTGGGGACGGTCCAGGTCTACGACCCGCGGAAGAACGCCTGGACGGACGCGCCCGATCTGCCGACCGCGCGTACCCACCTCGCCGCCGCGACCGACCTCGATGGCCGGATCTACGCGATCGGCGGCCGGTCCGGCAGCTCGAACCAGCCCACGGACATCGTCGAGGTGTACACCCCGTCCAGCGGAAGCTGGTCGACGGGGAAGCCCCTGCCGAGCGCCATGGGNGACCCGAGCGCGGCCCGCGGCACCGACGGCAGGATCTACGTTCTCGACGCGAAGACCCTGGCGATCTACGACCCCGGCTCGGACAGCTGGTCGACGGCCGGGGCGCCGCCATCCGGGAACAGGGCTCCGGTCCTGACGGCCCTGCCGGACGGCCGGATCCTGGCCGCCGGCGGCATCGGGGCTGGCGGCGGCTCCGCAGCGCGGGCAGCCACCGACGTCTTCGCCTATACACCGGGTTCGAAAGCGGCCGAGAAGGGTTCGTGGGCCCAGATGTCCGACCTGCCGGACGGCGTCGCGGGTGCCGCCGGGGCGACCGGCCCCGACGGCCGGGTCTACATCATCGGCGGGCGGGACAGCGCCGGGAACGTCACCGGGGCGGNGCAGGNATACACCCCGAAGGACGACCGGTGGGCCGCCGGACCGACCAGCTCCCCCTCGACCCGGGCCGGGCATGCCGCGGCGACCGGTGGTGACGGCCGGGTGTACGTGCTGGGTGGAACGTCCAGCTCCGGCAAGACGCTGAACACCGTCGCCGCACTAAGCAAATAGCGAATAGCGAATAGCGAATAGCGAAACAAGTAACGAACAACGCCGTCAGCCGGGCGCCGGCCGTCCTGTCCCATGAGGCCGGCCCCGGCTGCTGGCCGCGTTTACTGAGGTCAGTCCCGCTTGAATGCCTCCCGGCGCAACATCTGAAATAGCGTCGGGGCGCCTTCGCGGGTCGTCACGGCGACCGCCTTGTGTACGAACCGTACCTCGATCGCCTGTTCGAGCAGGCTCGCGGCCAGGTCCGCGCGGCTGGTGAAGATACCCGGCGCCTGGTCCTCGTGAAGCTCGTAGCTCGTCACGGCGGGCGCGNCGAACAGACCCGAGGGACGCATGATCGTCCAATCTAGGTTGCTATCGCGCAGAAGTTCCTCCATGCGGCGCATATCGCGGTAGGTCGTCTTGCCGATCGTCGCGGTGATCAGCGGCTGGAGGACCCGATTGAGCAGGAAACCGCCATCGGCATGATGATGCGGCTCGGTGGCACTCGAGCTCACCACGACCACTCGCTTGACCCCGTGCCGGAACATCGCCGCAGTGATGTTCCGGATTCCGTCGCTGTAGATGTTGATCGGTTCGCGCGTAAACGGCACGCCAAGCGTCGACAGCACCACGTCGGCTCCTTCGACGGCCCGATCGACGGCCTGGGCGTCGTGCACGTCGGCCCCCACGACGTCGAGCCGTTCGTGCGTGATCGGGAATTCCGCCGGGCGCCTGGTCACCGCGACGACGTCGTAACCGGCGGCCAGCGCCTGCTCGGTCAGCAGCCGGCCAGTCGGCCCGTTCGCTCCGAACACGACAATCCTCATTGCTGCGCTCCTCCTGACCCGCGGGTACGCGGATCACCTGCCTGTCGGATGTCCGTCGGATGTCTGTCGGATCCCGCCGGACAGATGTGACCGCCGTGCCCACCGGCCACCGGCCACCAGCCACCAGCCGTCCCCCGGACCCGGACGGGTGGCGTCGTCACATCGGCGGTGCCGCGTTCGTCAACTGCTCAGGAGAGGCTGGTTCGGCGGGGTGCAAGCGAGAGGTGCAGGCAATGGAGGATGCGACGTGGCAGGCCGAGCAGTTCGAGCGCCAGCGCCCGCGGCTGCAGGCGGTCGCGTACCGCATGCTCGGTTCGCTCAGCGAGGCCGAGGACGCCGTCCAGGAGGCATGGCTGCGGCTGAGCCGCTCCGGCGACGAGGCGATCAACAACCTCGGCGGTTGGCTGACGACGGTCGTGGGTCGGGTATGCATCGACATGCTGCGTGCCCGCCAGGCGCGCCGGGAGGACTTCGTGGGCACCTGGCTGCCCGAGCCGATCGTCAGCGCCGAGGACGGTGACGGCCCGGAGCAGCAGACCGTGCTCGCCGACTCCGTCGGCCTGGCGCTGCTCGTCGTGCTCGAGACGCTCACCCCGTCCGAGCGGCTCGCGTTCGTCCTGCACGACATGTTCGCCGTGCCGTTCGAGGAGATCGCCCCGATAGTCGACCGGNCCCCCGCCGCGGCCCGCCAGCTCGCCAGCCGCGCCCGACGGCGGGTGCGAGGCGCCCCGACGGTCCCGGACCCCGACCTCGCCGCACAGCGCAAGGTCGTCGCCGCGTTCCTGGCCGCAGCCCGGGCCGGCGACTTCGACGCCCTCGTCGCGGTGCTCGATCCCGACGTCGTGTTCCGCGTCGACACCGGCTCACGCACCCGGCTCATGCCCACGCTGCTCACCGGCTCCGCGGACGTCGCACAGCACACCGCCATCCAAGGCCCCCGCTTCGCGCGGCACTGCCAGCCAGCCCTGGTCAACGGCACCGCCGGGATCGTCGCGCGCGCATCGACCGGTGTCATCGCCGTCGCCGGCCTCACCGTGCGCGACGGCCGGATCGCCACCATCGACCTGATCCTCGACCCTGACAAACTCCACCGCCTGGTTCTCGCCGACTAGGGGTGTTTTTGACCGGGGTGTTTTTGACCGACCCGGAGACAGTCTCGGATGTGTCAGTCTCGGATGTGTCAACCTCGAATGATGTCAACCTCGAATGATGTCAACGGCCGGTGGGAAGATAGGCGGCGGTGATCGCGGTGGCCAGCGCACGCTGCCCCTGGCCGTTGGGGTGGAACGCGGCGGAGAACGGCGTTCCGAGGAGGTCGACGTCGGGAGGGCTGCCTGTACTGCTGCAGAACTCGTGCCCGGCGAAGGCGTTTTCGGTGTCCACGTAGGTCACGCCGGCCGCCCTCGCGGCGGCGCGGATCGTGTTGTCGAGGTCGTGGACGGTCTGGTTGAACCAGGCCGCGTCGGCCGGCTGGATGCGTACCCCCAGCTTCCCGAGGACGCTGACCGGGCAGGGTGCGTCCAGAGCGTCGGGGAACAGCCGGGGATAGCCCAGGACGAGGATCCGTGCCCCGGGGGCGAGGCTGCGGGCCCGTCGGACAGCCCGGTAGGTCGCGGTGAGTTGTGGCTGCAGGGTGTTCAGAGCGGCCCCCACGGCCGGTGCGGAGTGGTCCCGACAGGACGGGAGAAGTGTGGTCACGTGCAGTGCCGCACAGTAGACCGCGATGTCGGCGAAACCGATGTCGTTGCCGCCGACGGTGAGGGTGACCAGTCCGACGGTGTCGGCCGACCCGTCCAGATAGGTGTCNTGTGGTGGGGTGCCAGGCCCCTGCGACGTGGAGAAGTCCCGAGTGCGTGCGCCCGCGCAGGCCCCGAAGGTGAACAGTGGATCAGACGTCGCGGACGGCGGCGGGTCCTTGGTGGCCAGGGCGGCGTGGACGAGAGCCGGGTAGGCATCGGTCGAGCGTCGGCAGCCACCGAATGGCCGGTAGCTGCCCGGGAGGTAGTCGGCGACGGGGCCGGCTCCGTCCCCGGNGGAATACGAGTCACCCAGCGCGACGTAGCGCAGCGCGGTCAGCCTGGTCCGCGAGGATCGTGAACGGCCGGACCGGTCGGTCGCGGTCAGTTGGAACACGTAGTTGCCCGGAGCCGGGAGGGTCACCGTCGTGTCCGGCGCGTCACCGGCGAATCGGGCCGGGGCCGGTCCCGACAGCATCGTCCACGCTGTGGATGCCGCGGGCCCGGTGACCCTGCCGTGCAGGGCCACCGCGCTCAGCCCGACGACTGTGCGCGAGCGTCCCGCCTGCACGGTCACCATCGCCTGCCGCGAACGTGTCACCGTCGTCACAGAAGGTTGCGATGTCGCTGCCGCGACGTTCTGCCGGCTACGGGATACCTCCGCTGCGCCCGTGTCACGGCAACCCGCGACCACCACGGCCGCCACCAGACCCACCACGAGCATGCTCCACCGGCATCGCCCGAGATCGCTACCCGTCATACCGTCATGATGACAGGCCGTGGAGTGGAGTCCACGGATGTGATGCACGTGGAGTAGCAGTCCTGCGACACCCCAGAACAGTCCTGCGCCACCCCAGAACAGTCCTGCGCCACTCCGCGACGGTCCTACGACACCCCAGAGTGGCGGTCTGTAAAGGGGACGGCCACCGCATGATCCCTTCGAGAAACATACGAAGCAACTCGACAAGGAAGAACCGCGATTACACNCACCGATGGTAAAGCGTAATCATATGTCCGTTAATGTCGGTCTATGGATCGACGGATGCTCCTTTCCCTACTGGGCATCGGCGCCGCGCAGGCGCTGATCGGATGCTCGGCCGGCACGGCGCCCGCCAAGCCCGACACCCACGCCACCGACACCGTGCGCGGCCCTGGCCCCGTCCCAGCGGTCGCACCCGTACCCACGCCCGGGAATTCCGTAGCCACGCCCGGGGATGGAGTGGTCACAGG
>NZ_JPGU01000006.1:0-24704 GCF_000732115.1 Frankia sp. CeD | reverse complement strand
CCGCCGATGCCCCCGCCGCATCCAGGCCGACCCACCGTGACCTTCCAGGCACCCGCCCGGACCCAGCAGATCGCCCTGACGATCGACGACGGCTACGATGCCGCGACGGTCGCCGGCTACGTGGCGTTCGCCCAGCGATCGAAGATCCCCATCACGTTCTCGCCGAACGGCGCCTACCGGGCGATCTGGGACCGCCACGCCGACGTCCTGCGTCCGCTGGTGGAGTCCGGCCAGGTGCAGATCGGCAACCACACCTGGACCCACAAGAACCTGCTGCACGAGACGGACACCGCGATCCGGGCCGATATAGAGCGGAACGAGCAGTGGATTCAGCGAACCTTCGGGATCACCAGCCGGCCCTGGTTCCGTCCGCCCTACGGCGCCCACAACCCCCACGTCGACGGGCTCGTGGGCGAGCTCGGCTACACCCGGGTCCTGCTGTGGAACGGCAGCTTCGGCGACTCGACCACACTCACCCCGCAGCAGCTCATCGGGCTTGCCGAGCAGTACCTCAAGCCAGGCACGATAATGCTCGGCCACGCCAACCACCAGACCATCCTCGGCCTGTTCGACAAGGTCCAACAACTGATCGAGCAGCGCAACCTTCAGCCGGTCACCCTGGATACCATGTTCGGCACCTCCCGCGCCGTCGGCTGACAACGGCAACATTTCCGCGGAAGCGACGATCTCGTCCTGGTCGGAAGGGCCCGAGGAATGCCCGGTCAAGAAACTCCCGGTCAAGAAATGCCCGGCCAAGGAGCCAAGGAGTTTCACCCGGGCCGGCCCTTCCGAGGTCAGGTGAGCAGGTCGTGGACCGGTACCGGGGTGAGGCCGGCCGTGCGCAGGTTCGCGACGATCCGGGGGAACGCGCTGACGGTGCCCGGGTAGCCGAAATGCATGCTCACGATGGAGCCTGGCCGGGTGCCGGCCCGCACCCGCGCGACGACGGTGTCGGCTCCGGGGGAGGTGTAGTCGAGCGGGTCGACGTCGAAGTCCACAACCGTGCGGTACCCGGCGGCGCCGGCCTCGGTGAGGATCAGCGGGGTGGCGGTGCTCGTGCCGGAGGGCCGGAAGTAGCGGCCCTGCGTCGGGGCCAGTCGGGCCAGGACGTCCCGGCAGCCGGTGATCTCCGCGGTCACCCGATCGGCTGGAAGCGTCGTCAGCGCCGGGTGGGTGTAGGTGTGGTTCGCCAGTTCGTTGCCGGNCGCGAGGATGACGGGGACGAGGTCGCGGTGCTGGTCGAGCCATTGCCCGACCGCAAACACGGTGATCGGTGCCGAGAGCCTGGCGGCGTCGGTGAGGAGCTGATGGGCCAGGGACAGATCCTGACCCGCCTCGTGCGGGCCGAGATGGAAGGTGAGCGCGACCCGGGACCGGTCACGCGGTCCGTGGGTGACCGCCGCCGCCGCGCCTCCCGGCNCCAGCTCCGGGCCGCCGGCCGCGCCGGCAGCGGAAGAGGCCGCCGCGGTCTCACCCGATGTGCCGCCAAGGGCAGGGGCGAAGGGTGACGGCGTTGCTCCTGAGGACGCTGGTGGCGCCGAGGGGGTCGAGCCACCGGTACCGCAGCCCGCCAGCCCCGTAGCCGCCGCCGTACCGGCCACAGCCAGGAACTGACGACGAGAGGTACCACGACCGGCCGGCTGAGACATGACGCTGAGGGTATCTCGGCTACGGGGATATCCCGGCCACTGGAGGCGCCCGATGGGCACCCAGGATCACCAGCCGGGTACCGTGAGGCCACGGGCGGCCAGACCCCGACACGAGCCTTCGTGTNGACGATAGATCACAACCAGGCAAGCGATCAGCAAAACCAGGCAAGCGATCAGTAAAACGCCTTTCTACCATATTCGATTATGCGACCGTCCGACGGGGTCGAAGGGCCCCGCGTGAAAAGACGGTACTAGCGTGTCGGCATGCCAACCAGGGCGAAATCGCATCAACCCCGGCCCGGGAAGCGGCCCCGGCCGTACGGCCCGATCCTGCTGGCCGGCCTGGTGGTCCTTGTCGTCGCCCTGCTGGCGGGCTGGGTCCTCCGTGACCCGGGCAACCAGGCTGCGAACGCTGGAGCCCNCCCGCAACCGCCTGCGTCCCCGGCCAGGGCGGGAGCAAGCCCCACCGCCGCCGTTGCTGGTGGTACCACCGTTGCTGGTGCTACCACCACTGCTGTGGATGTGTACGCCCACGCCCATGCCGGGATGCTGAGCCCGGTCGTGCGCGACGATCCGCAGCTCGTCTATGTCCCGAACCTGTCCGACGGCACGGTCAGCGTCATCGACCAGCACACGCTGCGGGTAGTGGCCACCTACCCCACGGGGCGCGGCCCGCAGCATGTGGTCCCGTCCTGGGACCTGCGGACACTGTGGGTCAACAACAACGTCGGGAACAGTCTGTCACCGATCGACCCGCGGACCGGGCGCCTCGCCGGCCGGGCCATACCGGTCACCGACCCTTACAACCTGTACTTCACCCTCGACGGAAAGAGCGCGATGGTCATCGCCGAGGCGAACCACAGCGTCGACTTCCGCGACCCGCACACCTTCGCCCTGCGCCACAGCCTCGACGTGGGCAGCCGGTGCGCGGGCGTCAACCACGTCGACTTCTCCCCGGACGGCACCTATGCGATCGCCACCTGCGAGTTCGCCGGCCAACTGGTCAAGATCGACCTGGCGCACGAGCGGGTCCTCGGCTACCTCGATCTCGGACGCACCGCGGCCCCCCAGGACATCAAGATCGATCCTGCGGGCCGGGTCTGGTACGTCGCCGACATGAACGCCGGCGGCGTCCACCTCATCGACGGGGACACCCTCACCAAAACCGGCTTTGTCCAGACCGGCCCGGAGGCCCACGGCCTGTACCCCAGCCGCGACGGCCGCTATCTCTACGTCGTCAACCGGGGCGGCATGATGACCTCCGACATGGTCCCGTTCCCGCATACCGGTGATCGGGGCTCCGTGTCGGTCATCTCCTTCACCACCAGGAAGATCGTCGCAAACTGGGCCATCCCCAGCGGCGGGACCCCCGATATGGGCAACGTCAACGCCGACGGGACCCGGCTGTGGCTGTCCGGCCGGCGCAGCAACGTCGTGTACGTGTTCGATACCGGCGGGAACGGCGGGTCGGACCCGACGACCGGCCGGCTGTTGACCGAGATCCCGGTGGGCCACGAGCCGCACGGGCTCGCCGTCTGGCCGCAGCCCGGGCGCTACTCCCTCGGCCACACCGGAATCATGCGATAAGCCCTCGCGTGTTCGATACTCCTGTCCATCGGCTGTCCACCGGCGCACCGCCAGCACGATCACCTCCGGGGGGAAAACCGGAGCCCCCCTACCTGCCAAGATGAGACGAGACAGGCAGTACGTTCCATCTGGGCTGGCTTGGGCGGGGCTGGGAGAGGTAGATCGGGTGATCCTCGCGGCGCTGTCCCGGCTGTTACCCCGGGCCCGCTNGGACGTCTTCTTCGTCACCCCGGCCACCGTGCTGCGGTGGCACCGTGACCTCCTCCGGCAACTTTCTTACCGGCGGCACGTTGCCCTGACGCCGGCGACAAGGTTTAGCGTCTTGCCCCGGGCGGGTGAAGGAGGTCGGATGCTGATCGGCGAACTGGCGGAACGGGCCGGCACGAGCACCCGCACGCTGCGCTACTACGAGTCACACGGGTTGGTACGGCCACGGCGCTCCGCCAACGGCTACCGCGTCTACGACGAGGCGGAGCTGCGAGTCGTCCACGAAATTCGGGCCCTGCTCGCTGTGGGCTTCGACCTCAACGACATCCGCCCGTTCGTCGCCTGTTTGCGGGCCGGCAACACGTCGGGACACGTTTGCCCGGACTCTGTGCTGGTGCTGCGACGCAAACTCGCCGAAGTCGATGTCTGTATCAAGCGGCTCGACGCGGTACGGCAGCAGTTGCAGAGCCAGCTCGCTCAAACGATCGCGATGCGGCCGTAGTAGCCGTCGCTGACCGACGAACAGTCATCGAGCTCAACGTCCCTGTCCGCCCGGCCAACGGCGGGCGGGGNGCAATGGGGNATCAGCAGATCGGAAGAATGAGATGAAGTTCGCAATCGGCTACAGCACGCCCTACTACGGTGTCGACCCGGACCGGATCACTGCCTACGCCCAGCATGCGGAGGAATGCGGCTTCGAGGCACTGTATCTGCCGGAGCACATCGTGCTGTACCCCGGGGCGATGGTCGGGTCCATCGAGATCCCGCCGTCGCTGCCCNACGCNGATCCCCTCGATTGCCTGAGCCTCGTCGCCGCGGCCACGAACCGGATGCTGCTCGGCACGGGCGTGCTGCTGCTTCCCTACCACCATCCAGTGGTCCTCGCCAAGCGACTGGCCACCATTGATGTGCTGTCCAAGGGGCGGATGCGGCTATTGACCGTGGGGCTGGGAACCTTGCCGGGCGAGGCCCAGGCGGTGGGGGTGGATTTCAGCACCCGTGGTCGCCGCGCCGACGAGGCGATCGACGTGATGCGACTGCTCTGGGCCGGGGGCGAGGACGGGGTCAGCTTCCGCGGGGAGTTCTTCGACTTCGACAACCTGTGCAGCTTCCCGAAGCCCTACGGCGTTACCCAGCTGCCCATCCACGTTGGTGGATCAAGTCGGGCGGCTGCACGCCGGGCCGGGCTGCGAGGCGACGGCTACTTTCCCGGCGGTGCGCTCGGTCCTGATGAGCGTAGCCTCCAACTAGACCTCGCCCGGTCGACCGCCTTCGAGGCTGGCCGTAATCCGGATGCTCTGGAGTACACGCGATGGGGGTCGATCGACATGACACCGGAACGGGTGGAGGCGTTCGCCGCGCAGGGTGTGACCCGCATCGTCGTGGGCGCCACGGCCATCGATCCAGTTCAGCAGCGCGACGAGATATCCGCGTTCGCCCAGCGGTTCGGCCTCCTCGACCGCCTATCGACCTGACGGTTCGGCCAGACCAGGTCGGCGGCGCGTATGTTCTCGACGTCCGCCAGTAGGCGGAGTTCACCTCCGCCTACTGGCCGGGTGCGACCTCATGTCGAGCTCGGCGACTTGCCCGCCCACCTCGCCGACGTCGCAGCCGGGCTACCGGCCAGCGGCACAGGTCCGGGTCGGTGTGGGCATCCCACCTGCACGCCGGCGCTTGATCCCACCCGCCGCCGGCTCCTGCCCCAGGACCGACCCACCCCCTTCTGCAGGGAGTCTCCGCCTTGACCAGCGACAACCACGGCATCATCGAAGCCGGCCGTGCCATCCGCCCCTACCTCGCCGACTGGTTCGCCCCCCAGGACGCCGCAGCCTTCGACCAAGGGATCGCCGCCCTGCTCACCACTGCCAACCCGGCCGACGCAGGAACCCAGGCTGGTCAGCTGCGCGCCCTCCTCGAAGGCCACCCTCACACCGGCCGGTTCCTGCGCGATGTTCTCGCCGACGCCCCGCACTACAGGCCGCCCGACCAGCAGCCCCGCTACCAGCGCACCCCCCNCCCCAGCCCCCTCGGCGACCCAGGTCCAGTCGCCGCCGACCGGTACAACTGCCCGCGCGGCGACTACACCTGGTACCGGCCCGACCTAGGCAGCGCCATCCCCACCTGCCCCACCCACCAGGTCACCCTCGTACGAGGCTGACAGGCATGCTCGAGGAGTTCTGGAAAACAGTCGGCGAGAAAGTCGCCGACCGATGGGCATCGATCGCCGCCCCCGCCCTGGTGTACTGGCTCGCCCTCCTCGCCGTTTGGACCTACCACCACGGCGGCCTTCACACCCTCAGCAACCACACCAGCTGGCTCGACCGGCAGACCCCCGCAATCCAAACCCTCGCCATCCTCACCGCCCTACTCGGCATCGCAGCCACCGCGGTCCTGGTCAGCAGCGCTGCCACTCCGCTGCTCCGACTGCTTGAGGGCTACTGGCCGGCCATCGCCGACCCCCTCCGCCACCGCCTCGCCGCCCGCGCTGCGGCACGCGCCGCCGCAGACGACCTCGCCTGGCAGACAGCACACACTGCCGTGCANCCCCCGAACNCCCCCACAANCCGGCAGCTCGTCGTCTACACCCGCCTCGAACGGCGTCGCCGACAGCATCCATCCCCAGGCGCCCCCGGCTTCTTCCTAGCCACCCGCACGGGCAACATCCTGCGCGCCGCCGAACGACGCCCCACTGACAAATACGGCTTGGACACCATTATCTGCTGGCCCCGTCTCTGGCCTCTGCTCCCTGACACCCACCGGACCGACCTCGCCGCCGCCCGCACCGCCCTCGACACTGCCGCCACCATTACCCTGTGGGCGCTGCTCTTCGCCGCCACCGGTGGCCTCTACACCCTGCTTGCCATCCCTGCGGGTCTCGCCGTCGCCACCATCACCGTCACCGTCGTCATCCCCGCCCGTGCGCAGGCGTTCGGCGAACTGATCGAAGTCGCCTTCGACACTCACCGCACCCAGCTCTACACCCACCTTCGTTGGCCGCTCCCCCACACCCCCGCAGAAGAAAAACCCGCGGGGCAAGCCCTCACCGCCTACCTCTGGCGCGGTTCCGACAACAACACCCCTAACTTCACACAGCCCACCCCGTGATCTCCCTCTGATCTCGCTACAACAACATTGCCAACACCGTCACGCGTCCTTTTCCTCAAACGTCGAGGTTCTCAAACGTCGAGGTTCTGGACAGACACTGCGGACAAAGGGGAGACTCTGCCACATTCGAAACCAGCAAATTCGGCAGGTATGGGTCCGGCCCGGAAGGCCGGACGTTGAGGAAGCCTCGTCACAGAGGAGAGGGGAACGAGTCGATGCGGGACGATCTTCTTGCCAGGGTCCAGGGGCNACTGGAGCTGTTCGCCGCCGAAAGCTCCCCCGAGATCGTGTTGGCCAACGATGCGGTGTTGGAGGTGATGGGTCTCTTGAACGCCGTCCCGGATCCGTCCATCGACACGGATGTTCTGCTCGCGGCCGGTCTTCTGTACTGGTGTCGTTATCTTGTGCTGGGAGGTGACGATGGCCGGCCGGACCTGGCGCGGGCACGGGAACTGCTGGCATCGGTCCACCGGTCGAATCCGACCCTTCTACCCAGCGAGATCCGTGACGCCCTTGACGAGGCTGACATGAACCCGAGCAGCCGGGAAAGGTTGGCACTTCGCGCCGAACACCTGTACGGCCAGTCGACGAAAACCGGTGACGTCGACGGTCTCAGCGAGGCGATCGCCCTGTTCCGACGCGCGTCTGCTGTTACGCCCGTGAGTCATCCGCTTCACGTCGGGCTCCTTTCCAATCTCGCGACGGCGTTACAGACGCGGTTCGCCTGGACGGGTTCGGACTCCGACATCGACGAGGCGGTCGACCTCGGCCGGCTGGCCGCCACCCGGGCACCGGAGAACCACCCTTCCCGCTTCCTGGTGCTGTCGGGTCTCAGTGGTTCGCTATGGGCGCGATGTGTGCACCGGAAGTCGCCGGCGGACCTGGAGGAATCCCTGCAGGCAATCCGGCAGGCGGTCGCGGTCATCCCGCCACAAGATCCTAATAGCGGCCGTTATCTGTCAAACCTGAGTAACATTCTGCGTTCCCGGTTCGAGTGGACGGGCGCGCGAGCCGATCTCGACGAGGCAGTGGAACAGGGTCGACGCGCCGTCGATGTGACGCCGGCCCACCATCCTCAGTACGCGACGATGCTCACCAATCTGGCCGTCGCGCTGCAGACGCGTTTCGTGCAGGCCGGGGTCTCGACGGATCTAACGGCCGCCATCGATATCTTTGGCCGCGCGGCCACAGTAACGCCTCCCAGCCATCCGCACTTTCCGGTCGTCTTGGGAAACTTGAGTGCTGCGCTGCTGGTCCGGGCGCTGCACACCGGGACGGACTCCGACCTCACCACGGCGGTGGAGACGGCCCGGCGGGCAGTGGCTGTGACTCCTCCCGGCAGCCCGGACCGTGCCCGGCGTCTCTCCAATCTGGGCAACATTCTCCGGGCACGTTTTGATCGGGTCGGGCTGCTGGTTGACCTGGATGAGGCTGTGGAGGTCTGCCGGCAGGCGGTAGTGGCGACGCCGGCCAGCCACGCGGAACGGGCCGTGATACTGACCAATCTTGGGGCCGTGGTGGGTCTGCGCGCGGATCGAATCGGGCGCGCGGCCGACCTGGACGAGGCAGTCACCGTCGGCCGGCAGGCGGCGGCTGCCACCTCGACGGAGCACACGGCTTGGGTCCCCGTCATGGTGAACCTCTGCAGGGCGCTGTCACGACGCGCCCGGCTGGCTGGTACCTCCGCAGATCTGGACGAAGCGGTGGAAACTGCCCGCGCGGCGCTCGCCGCCGCCGAGGCCAAAGAGAACAGAGCCTTTGTCGCGGCCGCGGCGTCGAATCTCGGCGAGACCCTCCATCTCCGCTTTGACCGGACAGAAGACATGCCCGACCTGGACGGTTCCGTGGCGGCGTACCGGATGGCGGTCGATGCTCGCGGCGATGACCCGGATGCTGCCACTTCCCTGTCCGGCCTCGGTCTTACCTTGTGGGGCCGTTTCGAACACACTGGGAGGCCGGCGGATCGGGATGTCAGTATCGCCGTGTTTCGACGTGCCGCCGCGCTGGCAACGGCAGCACCCAGTATCCGAGCGAAGGCGGCGGGAGCATGGGCGAGCCTGGCGGCCACCGCGGGCGACTGGCAGCAGGCTGTCGCCGGCTACAGCACCGCTGTGGACCTGCTGGGACAGGTCGCGCCGCGCAGCCTTGACCGCGAAGACCAGGAGTATCGTCTCGTCACCCTGTCCCGGCTGGGATCGCAGGCCGCCGCAGCGTGTTTACAGGTCGGCAAGGTCGAACGCGCCCTGGAACTCTGGGAGCAAGGACGCGGAGTCATCCTCGGCCAGATTCTCGACGCCCGTACGGACCTCGCCCTCCTTGCCGCAAGAGACCCGGAGAAGGCCGCGCTGTTCAGGCGGCTTCAGGATGAGTTCGACGCTCCTCCCGCCTTCGACGGATCCGACATACCGCTGGCGGAGCAGGCATCCCCGCCATTCGTCGGAAACGACGCGACGGGCACGGCACGACGCGGTGCCGACCGGCGGCATGCCCGCGCGGCGCGGTTCGCAAGCCTCGTCTCCGAGATCCGCAGCCTGCCGGACTTCGAGCGTTTTCTTCTGCCACCAACCATCGACGATCTTCGGCACGCCGCGAGCCAGGGGCCGATCGTGGCCGTCAACATCAGCGAGATCCGTTGCGATGCCCTGATCCTGACCACGGCCGGCGTGCAGCTCCTACCCCTGCCGGACCTCACTGAAGAAGCCGTTGGTGACCAGGTCCTCGCTTTCCTGACGGCTGTCGAACGCGGCGACGAGACGGAGCTCTCGAACGTCTTCGGCTGGCTGTGGGACGTCCTCGCCGGACCGGTGTTGGAAAGCCTGGACATCCACGGACCACCGGCAACGGGCACCTCGTGGCCGCGGATGTGGTGGTGCCTGTCGGGGCTGTTGTCGTTCCTTCCNGTACACGCGGCAGGCCATCNCCAGGCTCGATTCGATCCAGCGCCGGACACGCTGATCGATAGAGTGATCTGTTCGTACACTCCAACGATCCGCGCCTTGGGCCATGCTCGGCGCACCGCGCCCGACGCGGCGACGCTTGTCGGCCTTCCGTCAGCGAACGACGAGGGCAGGCGCGCGCTGGTCGTGGTGATGCCCCACACCCCCGACGCCGGCGACCTGCCCGGCGCACACCTCGAAGCCGCCATCCTCACGCGGATTCTGCACGAACGGGTGAGCACGCTGGTCCAGGACAAAGCGACCCGCGCTGCGGTGCTGGCCGCCCTGCCGCAGGCACGCTGGGTGCACTTCGCCTGCCATGGCGAGGCAGCCATCTCCGCCCCATCGACCAGCCGTCTGCTACTACACGACCAGCCCCTCNCCGTTCTGGACGTCAACCGCCTCAGGCTCACCGACGCCGAACTTGCGTACCTGTCCGCGTGCGAAACCGCCCGCCCGGGCGGCGAGCTTTCCGACGAGGCGATGCACCTCGCCTCCGCCTTCCAGCTCGCCGGCTATCGGCATGTCATCGCCACGCTGTGGCCCATCAACGACCAGATCGCCGTCGACCTCGCGGAAAATATCTACAGGTTCCTAGCCGACGGTAGCGACGTGGCCGCGGCCGTTCACAACGCCACCCGTGCCCAGCGCAACTACGCGCCGCGATCCCCGTCACAGTGGGCGTCCCACATCCACGTCGGCGCCTGACGCCGCCACGCCCACACCGTAGCAGCCCACCAAGCTGCTACGTGAGGTTCTTGACAAGCCGTCGCGGCGACAGGAGGTGCACAGAGCGCCCGGGCGGGGGTTCCGAATCCGGTCACCGGCAGGCCTGCGCCGGGAGCGAAAGTAACTGGCGGTGGTTTGTTGTGATCGGTAATGGGAGCGGGAACAGGGAATAAGGAGAAGTGATCGCCTGCGGTCATGGGGGTGAGCAGTGATGACAGCGCGGCTGCCGTGCCCGCCGGCACCGGCGCCGTGGAGGCGTACGCATCCCGGTTCGATGACCTGTTCGCGTCGCGGGCGCAGCGGCAGGGGTTCCGGGACTGTCTGGTTGGTCTGGCTGGCGCCGCGGGACCGGAACAAGACACTGACCTGCCTGGCCGGGGCGGAGCCGGTGGTCGGCGCCCAGCACCGGCAGGCCCAGCGGCTGCAGTGGTTCGTCTCGGAGTCCTCCTGGGACCACCAGAAGATCAACAGTAGGCGGGTTGAGCTGCTCGCCAGAGCGCCAGGCACAGCCCCGCAGCCGGGCGGGGCCCTGGTCATCGACGACTCNGGGGACCGNAAGAGCGGGCACGCCNCCGNGGGAGTCTCCCGCCAGTACCTCGGTTCCCGCGGGGCCATCGAGCGTGGCGTCGTCGCGGTGACCACGGCATGGGCCGACGAGCGGGCCTACCACCCGCTGCGCACCCGGCTCTACCTGCCGGCCCCTGCCTACCCGAGGGGCGCAACGACCCGTCGTTCCAGACCAAGGGGCAGATCGCCGCCGGCCTGGTCACCGACGCCCGCACAGCCGGGATCCCGTTCCGCGCGGTGATCGCCGGCTGCTTCTACGGCCCGTCCGAAAGCCCCGGCCTCGTCCTCGAAGACGATCCAGGACCCTTTGGCCGCAGCGATTTTTTTGCCCGCGGCCACGTCTCCCGCGGCCACNCCCCCNCCGCACCGTCGTCGCGTTCAACCGCCCGCCGGGCGGGCCGCTGGCACGACCAGCCCCGCCGCCGCAGCCGCTCACATCGCAGAGCTGGGCAGGAACCTGCTACTCAACGTCTTGGGCCTCCCTGCCTTCACCGTGGCCGCGCTGGAGGTAGTACCGAAGCAGTCGATCTTTCAGCCGGGATCGCTGGCGATCGCTGGTAGGGCGCCGGATTGGGAGCAATACAAGCCCCCGGCTCCTGGTCGGGCCAGCCGGCTGGTGGGCGGGTCGGGTCGATACCAGCGGGAGTTCGACGCGGCCCGAAGCACGTGGGAAGCCGACACGGCCGAGTTCCAGCGGGTCGAGACCGACCGGCTACGACAACTCACTGCGGCTCGAACCAGACACGACCAGCAGGTGGCTGCGGCCCTCGACCGTGCCGCGGCGCACAACGCCCGCATCGCGGCACAGTGGGCGGCGTGTCTGGACGGTGACCCGGAAGCGGTCGAGTGGTTCGTCGGCCAAGCGCTCGCGGCCACGTCCTATCCCGACGGCTTCCCCGTAGCACGCAAAATCGCCTACCGGCCCCAGGAACACGACATCGTCATCGAGATCGAATTCCCACAACGATCCGTGATCCCCGAAATCAGGGAATACAAGCTATTCAAGACCGCACCCGAGGTCAGGCCGGTAAAGTGGAAAGAGCCTGAAGCCAAGAAGCTATATGCGCAGCTCGTTGCCTGGATGACGTTGCGGATAGTGCACGAAGTCTTCGAGGCCACGAAGACGCTTGACCTCATCGATGTTGTTGTCTTCAACGGAACCGTCATCGATGTAGCACCCACGACCGGCAAAGACACTCTCTACCATCTGGTAAGTCTCGAACCCGAACGATCCATGTTCGAGGCGAGCCTTGAACTCGACCGAGTCACCGATCCGATCGGATGCCTGCGCGAGCTGGGCGCGGAAGTCTCACCCAACCCTTACGATCTAGAAGCCGTGAAACCCGTTGTCACGTTCGACCTCCGTCGATTCAGACGTACGTAGTCGGAATTCCCGTGGGTGCATGGTCGCGGGCGGCGTGACGGTCGGTCACGCCGCTGGGTGTTGCGAGGAGTTCGCTGGTCAGCTGGGTGGCTGTTTCCACGCCTCAAGGTCGTCGGGGCTGGCGGCCCAGGGCAGGAACCGTTCGAGGTCGGTGCCGGTGAGCGCTGTGTCGTCGGTCCGGCCGCAGGCGCCGAGGTAGCTTTCCAGGTAGGTCAGCAGGTTCAGTCCGTGCAGCGTCGTGGTCGCGGTGACCGTGAAGATCGTGGCGGCGTCGCGGGCGGCGTCCTCGGTGCGGGAGCCGCCGGCGTTGCGCCGGGTCACGACTGGCCCCCTGATCGCTCTCTCGGCCGGGTTGTTGTCCAGACCGATCATGGGATAGCCGCGGTGGGCGGTCAGGCCGTCCCATTCCCGGTCCATCGTGGCCCGGGCCTTCTTCGCGGGTTCCTGCAGGCCCGGGGAGGTCATCTGTTCCTGTCGGACGGTGTCGATCACGCCGATCGCGGTGTCCCAGCCGGCGTAGGCGGCGGCCAGGGCGCGCTCGGCGCGCGGGGACGGGGCCGTGGCGGGGGTGTGCCAGGCCGCGGCGAGCGCGTCGTGCGCGGTGTAGAGATCGCGGATCCGGTCGACCCACTGGCGGGCCCAGATCCCGAGCTGGGCGGGGTTCGCGTCCCCGGCTCGTACGAAGTGCCGCCGGGCCTGCGCCCAGCAGTACAGGTTGACCAGGCCGTCAGCCCGCCGGCCGGCGGAGGCGTAGACGGTGTAGAAGTCCGACGACAGCACGAGCCGGCGCGCCGCGCCGCCGGGGGTGTCGCTGAGCTGGCCGGTGTCCGGGTCGAGGCCGACATGGTCGGCGAGGACCGCACTCGAACGGGTCGCGTCCATCACGAAGCACACCGAGTCCTCACCGAGGAAGACCCACAGCCAGAAGCGGGCCGGCCCGCCGCCGGGGAAATCGCAGTCGACCTCGTCACGGGTGAGATGGTCATAGTTCCGCCGGCCCATCAGTGGTCCGCGCTGGTGACCGCATGGTTGATGTTGGAACATGCTCCGACCAGCCGGGAGATCCGCGGAGACAAGGAACTGGCCCCGCCGCTGCCCCTGGCCTCGGCCGCCGGTGGGCTACGACGCGCCATGCTGTGCGCGGCGCGCGGTGGGCTGTCGTTGCGGGTGGCCGGCGAGCACGTCGACTGGTTCTTCCCGCTGCATCTATACGGGCCAGGCGAGCTGCGGGACAAGGCGGCCGCCGCGATACGGGAGTTGGAATATCTGGTCAAGGATGTGGCTCGCCTCCACGGGAAGATCCGGGTGCGGGGAATGCGCTCGTGCGTCGTGGCCGAAGAGGCCTTGATCAGCGAGATTCTGCATACCCGGTCATTGGCGAAGCTGTCCTTGGCGCGGGTGGCGCCGACGGTGCTGTCCAGCTCGCACGAGCCGCACGAGGTGCTGGCACGGCTGCGTGCGGCCGGGCTGTCCCCGGTCGCCGAGGACGCGACGGGCACAGTGATCGTCGAGAAGCAGCAGGAGCACCGCGCGGCTGCGCCCCGGTCGCCGACGCGGGCCGCGTCCCNGGNCCGGCCCCNGNTGGNCGCGGNGAAGCTGGCCGCACGGCTGCTCGCGGACCCGGATGGCACGGACAGCGGCGGGNCGGNTATCTCGGAGACGTCCGCGCGGCTGGCGCAGCTGAACCCTGGCCTGACCGATACCGAGATCATCCTGCTTGCCGACGCGATCGAGGCCCAGCGCGACGTGTTGATCAGCTACCGGAACAAGGCAGGAAACCGGACTGCCCGGGAGATCCAGCCGCACCAGCTGTACGGCCGATGGCTCGAGGCGTGGTGTCACCTGCGGGACGCACAACGGGACTTCACCGTGGCCAACATCGAGTCGGTCGCCCCGGTCGGCTGACCCCGTCGGTGGCCCTCACCGACTGCCTGTGCCCGCGCCCGACATCAGGCGACCAGGCCACTCACGCTCCAGCCCTCGGTGGGTTCAGGTGCCTTCGCGTACAGCTGCGAGGACTCGACGCAGGTCGACAGAGAACTGGGGTAGTTGCTCTCTGGCCGCGGTGTGCAGTATCTCGAGGTCGACGGACCAGTAGCCGTGGACGATCCGGTTGCGTAGCCGGACGGGCTGCTTCCAGGCGATGTCGGGATAGCTCTTGGTGATCTCTTCGGAGAGCTGACTGGCGGCTTCGCCGAGCACGGTGAAGTTCCACAGGAGTGCGTCGCGGCGCTGCCGGTCCGCTTCCAGGGCGCTGACGGTGATTCCGTCGGTGAGTTTCTGTGCCTGGTCGGCCGCTTCGATCATCTCGCTGAGAAGGAGGACGTCACGCCGCATAGACGGGCCGTGCCTCAGCCAGGACGGACGAGCGGAGCAGCGGGTGGAGCCCGCGGGCGGAGACCAAATCGACGGGCCGTCCGAACAGGCCGGTGAGGTCATCGGCGAGCTGCTCGATGTCCCAGCCCAGACGCCGGCCCGGCGCAAGGGTGTACAGGATGTCGATGTCGCTGTCAGCGGTCGCGGTGCCGCGCGCCTGCGAGCCGAACACCTGGAGTTCCGCGATCCCGTAACGAGCGCAGATCGCGGCCAGGCGTGCCCTGTCGATCTCTACTCCGGCGATGGACCCCACAGGTCAAGGGTAGCCGCAGGAAGCTCAAGGTCCAGGGCGCACCGTTCCAACGCGCATCGCCGCTGATCATGACTGCCCGTTGACCAGCCGCACGGGCAAACCGCGACTCACTGGCATCACGCCCGCCCCGGCGACTCGGACCGAGGCCAGCGGCACCCCGAGGCGGTTAAGGGGTTAACTCAACACCGGCAAACGAGCTCTGGACCACAGCGCCCGCCGGGCGAATCAGGCGACGGTTCGGATTGTGCGAATTTTNCACCAAGAAAAAAGTTCAACAAAATGCCAGGTCACACCAAGACGACGGCGCCCGCGAATGGAACGCCCGCGACGGCCGTGTCACCGATCTCGGGCTGCACTGCACCGTCGCCCCCGCGGCCGGTAACAAGATCACGATCGCGATTCGGGCATCCGCAGGCAGCGAGAACACGACCGGGTGACAGACGCCGGGTATTCGTGGTTCACAGATCCACCGGCCGTGCNCTCCACGACCCGGTGGACCTGACTCCCGCCACGGCGTGGCCATGGCTACTGAGAGCCTGTCCTGGATCTTGAGTGATGTTAACGCTCTGTAGTGTCGCGGGGTTGCCGGCGTGGGACGGGATTCCCGCGAACGAGACGGCGGACCATGGTGCGGATCATCGCCCAGTGGATGAACGATGCGGAGGTGGCGGGGNGGCGTTCGTAGTCGCGGGCAAGCCGCCGGTGGGCGGTGAGCCAGGCAAGGGTACGTTCGACCACCCGTCGTTTCGGCAGGGCCTCGAAGGTTTTCTGACCGGGTTTCTTCCGAACGATCTCGACGGTGGTCCTCATGATGGTCCGCGCCCATGCAACAGGCTGGCCGGCGAAACCGCCGTCGGCGAACAGATGACGGCAGCGATGATGGGTGAAGTAGTGGTCTATCAGGAGGCGCCGGCCGCCGTCGCGGTCCTGGACGTTGGCAGGGACGACGAGGACGGTCAGCAGGAGACCCAGCGTGCCGACGATCACGAACCGCTTGCGGCCGTTGACCTTCTTGCCGGCATCGTAGCCGCCGGAGTCGGCGCCGACCGTCTGGGCGCCCTTGACCGACTGGGAGTCCACCACCCCCGCGGTCGGCTCCGCCTCCCGGCCCCGCGCGAGCCGGACCCTGCCCCGCAGCGCGTCATGGATCCCGGCGGTCACGCCTTTTTTCTTCCACCGGTCAAAGAAGCCGTAGACCGTCTGCCACGGCGGGAAGCCCGCCGGCAGCGCGCGCCACACGATCCCGTTGTGTGTCACGTACAGGATGGCGTCCACGATGTCCCGGCGAGAGTGCGCCCCGGGCCGGCCGTCCTTCGATACCGGCGGCAACACAGCTTCGACAAGCGCCCACTCGGCGTCGGTCAGATCCGATGGATACCGGTGTGTACGTACCATGACCAGCCCCTGCCGCCATCACCCCCGTCCAAACCCCACCAGCAACATCCACACCAACTTTCCGTCACGCTCCGCATATGAAAAAAGATCCAAAACAGGCTCTTGGAGCCTTGCCGGTCGACAGCGCAACGGACATACATCCACCTCTCCCGTGGTCTACGGCGTGAGTGGCTCGTCACCCTGCAATTCTCCGCGACAGCGCTGAAGTTTCGGACGACTGGGCATCGCGCTCACCGCGCGCTGAAGAGATAGCGCTCGAGTACCCGATCGACGAATATCCGGCCGACACCAGGGCCGCCGGCCTCTGCCTGGGGGTCAGCGTCGACCTCGGTCTCGGCGTCGGCCGCGCGTCGGTACCGGTCCGGGTCGGCGAACAGGCCGTCCGTCACCTCATGCTCGACCAGCTCCGCGACAGCGTGCGCGGAACCGCCGAGGGCACGCAGTGCCCCGCGCAGCGTCTCCCACTCGACGTGCCGGTCGTTGTCGTTCCACAGCTCGGCTGCCAGGTCGTGGACGAGGGAGANTCGTTTCGGCAGGGCCTCGAAGGTTTTCTGACCGGGTTTCTTCCGAACGATCTCGACGGTGGTCCTCATGATGGTCCGCGCCCATGCAACAGGCTGGCCGGCGAAACCGCCGTCGGCGAACAGATGACGGCAGCGATGATGGGTGAAGTAGTGGTCTATCAGGAGGCGCCGGCCGCCGTCGCGGTCCTGGACGTTGGCAGGGACGACGAGGACGGTCAGCAGGAGACCCAGCGTGCCGACGATCACGAACCGCTTGCGGCCGTTGACCTTCTTGCCGGCATCGTAGCCGCCGGAGTCGGCGCCGACCGTCTGGGCGCCCTTGACCGACTGGGAGTCCACCACCCCCGCGGTCGGCTCCGCCTCCCGGCCCCGCGCGAGCCGGACCCTGCCCCGCAGCGCGTCATGGATCCCGGCGGTCACGCCTTTTTTCTTCCACCGGTCAAAGAAGCCGTAGACCGTCTGCCACGGCGGGAAGCCCGCCGGCAGCGCGCGCCACACGATCCCGTTGTGTGTCACGTACAGGATGGCGTCCACGATGTCCCGGCGAGAGTGCGCCCCGGGCCGGCCGTCCTTCGATACCGGCGGCAACACAGCTTCGACAAGCGCCCACTCGGCGTCGGTCAGATCCGATGGATACCGGTGTGTACGTACCATGACCAGCCCCTGCCGCCATCACCCCCGTCCAAACCCCACCAGCAACATCCACACCAACTTTCCGTCACGCTCCGCATATGAAAAAAGATCCAAAACAGGCTCTTGGAGCCTTGCCGGTCGACAGCGCAACGGACATACATCCACCTCTCCCGTGGTCTACGGCGTGAGTGGCTCGTCACCCTGCAATTCTCCGCGACAGCGCTGAAGTTTCGGACGACTGGGCATCGCGCTCACCGCGCGCTGAAGAGATAGCGCTCGAGTACCCGATCGACGAATATCCGGCCGACACCAGGGCCGCCGGCCTCTGCCTGGGGGTCAGCGTCGACCTCGGTCTCGGCGTCGGCCGCGCGTCGGTACCGGTCCGGGTCGGCGAACAGGCCGTCCGTCACCTCATGCTCGACCAGCTCCGCGACAGCGTGCGCGGAACCGCCGAGGGCACGCAGTGCCCCGCGCAGCGTCTCCCACTCGACGTGCCGGTCGTTGTCGTTCCACAGCTCGGCTGCCAGGTCGTGGACGAGGGAGACGACCAGCACGGGCGTCCGGATGGCCGAGGAGATCACCATGACGTCGACCGCCGCAGCCNAGTGGCGTGCCGCGGCTGCGTCCCTCACGCCAGCCGGTTCGGGGCGTGCGGGAGCCCAGCGCCGCATCCCGGCGGACACCGTGGCCGCCGTGGACGTGACGAAGACGGCGAAAGCCATCAGATCGAGCAGAATGGTACGAGGCCCACGCCATGGCAGTGACGGCTCGGACAGGCCCGCTTCGGCAGCGAACACCGCGGCCAGGGCCCCGTCGATCGGGCCCGGTACCTCTTCCCGCGCCGCCGCGAGCGGCGCCGGTACCTGGAGGGTCAGGATCCCCTCGAACGGGGCGGGCAGGCCGTCGGCGACGAGGCGGGCCAGGCGGTCACGGGCGTCGAGGACGTCGTTGAGCCAACCGGCGGCAACCGTCGGAAGACTGCGCGCCGCCCGGCCCGGTGCACCGGCCCCGTCCACGGCCGACCCGCCCGGCCGCCGTCGGTCGACCAGTTCGGCGAGTCCCGCGGCCACCCGCTGCAGATCGGCGTCGGCGAGGGCGAGGACATGGGTCGCTACGACCAGCGACGCGGCTGCAACGACATCCGCATCGGTGAGATGGCGGTGCACATGCTCGGCGGCGGCGGGGTGGATGCGCCGCGTGGTCTCGGTCAGGGTCGCCNCCANCCCNCCCNCCGGACTCGCGGACCACTGCCCGCCGGTGGCGAGCCGCTCGACGTCCGCGGAGCATTCCGCGACGGCCTTGTCGATCGCGGCGACGCAGGCGGCGGGCACCAGACCCAGCCGGCCCCCCGCACGCACGACGGCCGCCTCCACGTCCAGCATCGCCCGCAGCCACGCCGCACCGCTCGTCGCCGTATCGATGAGAGTTCCGGCCCAGGACGCCGCCCGCCCGTCACCGTGTCGTAGGTCGTCCATCGTGCCGCTTCCTCTCGCAGACGGAGGTCCGGTCGCGGTCACGGCCGAGTGCGGGGCGGACNGGTCCGGGCGATGTGCACTCGCCGCCTCCGCCGCCCGGTCGGGCGCCTGCCGTGGCAGCGGTAGCGGTAGCGGTAGCGGTAGCGGTAGCGCCAGACCAGACTGTGCGGCTCGGCTACAGCGACGCTCGAGAGCCGGCCCGGGCCGCGCTCACCCTCGGGCCTCCAGGGCCCGCAGCTGATGGCGCACATGGCAGCCACCCGGATAGACGGCGGCATCCGGCCCCACGCGCAGCACCCGGTGGCAGGGGATGAGGATCGGCAGTGGATTGGCCGCTNCCNCCANCCCCNCCGCCGCCNCCTCCGCCGGTCGACCCGCCGCGACAGCCAGCTCACCGACCGTCACCGCGGCGCCGAAGGGCACGGCGCACAGGGCACGCAGGACCTCCCGCTGGGCCGGGCCAACCAGCGACGTGTCCAGCGGCACCGNGAACTCCCGGCGGTCGCCGTCCAGGTACTCCACGATCTGGCGGTACACGTCGTCGAGCTGGCCGCACCTGGCCTCGGCGGCCGGCCCGACCTGCCTGGTCACGCTGTCCAGCACGAAGTCGGCGTCCTGGTCGCGGAAGGCCACGCGCACCACACCCCGCTGGGTCCGCACGAGGAAGAGCCGGCCGACAGCCGTGTCCACGTGGCGGTAGGTCACGGCGGCGTGAAGCGGGGCTCAGTGCACAGGCATCTCGCTGATCGCCGGCCTCCGGAATGCGACGGTTCGTGCGTTCNCCCCTACGACGTCCGGGCCGGGCTGTTTGTGAGCCCCGGGCAGGTCCTCGCGTCCTCGTCCGCCCGGGACGGGCCCCGGCCGCTGCGCCGACCGGATCCGACCAGGCCCGAGCCCGGGCTCACACTTGGGCCGTGTGGATCGTTCTTCTGGCATGGAGCGCGAACCGTTCGACGCCGTGGTCCAGCGGTGCGGGCCGATGGTGCTGCGGGTCTGCTGGGCGGTCGCCGGGCCGGATCTGGCCGAGGATGCCTGGTCGGAGACGTTTCTCGCGGCGCTGCGGGCGTATCCGGAGCTGCCTGCGGGCAGCAACGTCGAGGCGTGGTTGGTGACGATCGCGCGCAACAAGGCGATCGACCAGCTGCGGGCCCAGTCACGGCGGCCCGCGCCGACGGAGCGCCTCCCGGAGCCGGCCCGGTGGGAGGAGCGTGACACGCAGCTGGATCTGTGGGACGCGCTGAAACGGCTCACGCCCAGGCAACGGGAGGCCGTCGCGCTCCACTATCTCGCCGGACTCCCGTACGCCGAGGTCGCCCGGCTCGTCGGTGGCAATCCCGCCGCCGCGCGGCGCGCGGGCGCTGACGCCATCGCATCGCTGCGGAGCATGCTTGCACTGGCGAAGGAGGACGAGTCGCGATGACCAGCGACGATCTTCGGGCGCCCGATCCGTTCGCCGCCATGCCGGACCTCGATGCCCGGCTCAGTCGCCTGCGCCAACGGCTCGCGGCCGAGGCCGAGCGGGAGGGTCTGCTGGACGTGGCCTACCGCAGCGTGGACTCGCCCGTCGGGCGGCTCCTGCTCGCAGCGACCCCGCAGGGGCTGGTCCGGGTCGCCTATGAGGTGGAGGACCACGACGCCGTGCTCGCGTCGCTGTCCGAGCGGATCAGCCCCCGCGTTCTGCGGGCGAACGGGCGGCTCGATCCCGTCGCCGTTCAGCTCGACGCGTACTTCGCCGGGGCCCGGTCACGCTTCACACTGAGCCTCGATCTGCGGCTCGCGACGGGATTCCGGCTCTCGGTGCTGGAGCACCTGCGCGACATCCCCTATGGCAGCACGGCCAGCTACGCGGCGGTCGCCGCGCTGGCGGGCAGCCCTCGCGCGGTCCGGGCAGTGGGGACGGCCTGCGCGACGAATCCACTGCCCGTGATCCTTCCATGTCATCGCGTCATATACAGCGACGGCCGGATCGGCCGCTACCTGGGCGGCGAGCAGGCCAAGCAATCCCTGCTGCGGCTCGAGGGGGCACTCTGACGCGGCGCGGAGAGGTCACAGGGCATCGGATCGCAATCGACACCTCACGTTCCGGCCTGTCCGGGCGTCTCCTTGCCGAGAGCCTCGTCAACGCTCTCGCCGCCGCCCCGGCGGCGGGCCGAACCCCTGGACGGGACAACGCATGTCTGCAGCACTTGTCACCGGGAGCAACCGTGGATTGGGCTTCGCAACCGCGCAGGCGTTGGCGCGGCTCGGGCACCGGATCCTCGTGACCGCGCGGGAGCAGGCCGCGGCGGACAAGGCCGCGGCCGATCTGACGGCGCAGGGATTCGACGCCGACGCCATCGCGCTCGACGTCACCTCCCCCGACAGCATCGCGGCAGCCACCAGGCGGGTCGCGGAGCTGCCGGCCGGCCTGGACATTCTGGTCAACAACGCGGGGATCCTGCCCGAGGCCACGGACGGCGAGCAGCACGAGTTCGCCTCCCTCGATCTGTTCGGGAAGACGTACGCGACCAACGTCTTCGGCCCGGTTGCCGTCACCGAGGCGCTCCTTCCGCTGCTGCGCAGGAGCCCGGCCGGCCGCATCGTCAACGTCTCCACCACGATGGGCTCGCTCAGCGACCAGGCGAACCCCGCATCGCCCTACTACGGCCTGATCGTGCCGGCGTACCAGAGCTCGAAGGCGGCGCTGAACAGCATCACGATCTCGCTCGCCAAGAAGCTCGCCGACACCCCCATCAAGATCAGCTCAGTCTGCCCGGGCTTCGTGCAGACCGACCTGACCCCGATCAACAGAGAGCAGGCTCAACTCACCGCCGACCAAGCCGCGCAGGTCGTCGTCCGGGCCGCGACCCTGCCCGACGACGCCCCCTCGGGCACGTTCTTCGACCAGAACGGCATCGTAGCCTGGTAGCAAACACCGCGCCCGGGTAGCAGCGCGCCGCACCCGACCGGCATGACCCACCAGGCGTGACGGGGTTCGGTCCGGCGGGAGTCGCTGCGGCCGCCGGGTGCCGGCCTGCCCGTGGAGGACAGGCCTGGCACTCGACGGCCCAGGCCGCAGGCCGCGACGGAGCGCCCAGGATCAGCGGGCGCGGGTCAGCTGGCGGCCCGTTCCCTGCCGAAACGCCTGCGGCGACGACTCCCACCGGTCGCCCAGCAGCAGGTCGCTGCCGGCGAGGATGGCACGCATGAGGTTGGACGTCCGGAACGTCGGCTCGATGCCCATCGTGTCGATGAGCGTGGAGCGGAGGCGACGGAAGACCGAGGCGGCTCGCTTCGGATGGCCGGACCGGGAGTGGGCCACCATGAGCTGGGCGTGCAGGTTCGTGCATCGGATGCAGGCTGATCAGGTCTTCCAGTTCGGGCACGAGCTCGTGGTGCCGCCCGAGCGCCAGGTCGGCCTCGATCCTGAGCTCGGTCGCGTGCAGCCTGGCCTCCTCCAGCGCCATGACGTGCGGTGCGCTGAGGCTGCCACGTTTGACATCCGCGAGGGCAGGGCCGCGCCACTCGCGCAGCGCCTGGCCCAACAGCCGGCTCGCCGCCTCGGCATCGCGCCGAGCCGCGGCAGTCCGCCCGGCCCGATATAGATCATCGAATCGGCACCGGTCGAAGTCGTATCCGTCCGCCACGATCTGGTATGCATGGTTCCGGGTGACGAGAACCTCGCGAGAATCCTGGACCGACGGCAGCCGGAGACTCCGCCGGATATCAGGGCTGCGCGGAGGTCGCGTGGTGTGACGTTCTGTCGCGCTATGTGACCATGAACTGGAGTGCCCGGTGGCGGTCTCCGGCGATGTACTCGAGGGTTTCCTTGACCTTTCGGACTCGGTGGAGGCGGAGGAGGCTCAGGGCGAGGTTGCGGATGGTAGCGAGGTTTCTCGGCCCGTTTCCGGTGGAGGCGCGGCAGGCGTCCTCCCGCCAGGCGGTGTCGCGGATGTAATGGAGGCGGTTCTCGATTCCCCAGTGCAGGCGGACGTGGGNGTGGATTGCCACCGGGGTGGCGCGGTTGCCTCGCAGGCTGGTGACGATGAAGGCGTATTCCTTGGTGAGTCTGTTTCCTTCGAGGTCGAACTCGTCGCGGCGGATGACGGCGATGGTGCGCGCGAAGGGGAATCGGAGGTCGGTGACGGCGGTGGTCCAGATTTCCCATCGCCTGATGCGTCCGTGGGACCGTTCTTCCTCCTCGTGCCCGGGTGTTTCCTGGAGGAGTTTCAGGCAGTGTCCGAACACAGGGCTCCGGCGAGGTAGCTCACCGCTTTGATCCGCTACAGGCTGTGACGAGCAGGTCGAGTGCCGCGTGGCGATCGGCGGCGACGTCCTCCAGGGTTTCCTTGATTTTCCTCCTGCCGTTGAGGCGGAGGATTCCGATGGTCAGGTTCCGGAGGCTCGCGAAAGCCTGATTCGTGTTCCCGGTATAGATCGGATCGTCGTCCTCACGCCAGGCAGTGTCGCGAATGTAGTGGATCTCGTTCTCGATGCCCCATTGGCCGCGGACGTGGGAGTGGGAGTATGACGCTGTGGCGTGCGTGCCCGTAGCGCTGGTGAGGGCGAGGGCGTATTCGCGGGTGAGGCGAACTCCGGTGAGGTCGAACTCGTCTCGCCGGATGATGGCCGCCTTGTTGACATGTGGGAACTCGATGCCGTCGGCTTTCGTGGTCCAGGTCTGCCAGTTTTTGATCCGGCCGTGTCCGCGTTCCTGGACCTCGTGGTGGGCTGGTTCCTGGAGAAGCGGAAGGACCCGTTCGAATGTCTGCCTTTTGAGGGTCGGGCGATTCCCCTTCACCGTCATCACGTAGTCCATTCCGTGCTTGACGATGTCCTTTGCGGTGTCGTCCTGCGTATGCGCCGCGTCGAGGGTCACGGTCGGATGTCCTGGCATTTCCGGAAGCTGGTCAAGCAGATTTTCGACCTGGGTGATCTCGTTGGTGTCGTCGGGGATACGGATCTGTCCGATGACGAGACCCCTGCCGTGGATCATCGCGGCGAGTAGCTTGACCTGTGTCTTCTCATCTACCCAGGCGCCACGCATGACCTTGCCATCGACCGCGATGGTGATCTGCTCCCCGTTCTCCCAGGTGGTCTGCGCGAACAGCCAGCAACCGATGCGGGCGTCCAGTGCCGCGACGTCGATGACCTGGAGGACCCTGCGGATCGTCTTCTCGCTGGGTACTCGGTACCGTCCGAGGAAGTGATCGTAAGGTGCTCCCAGCCGGGCCAGTAGGGGCTGAGGGATTCTCGCCGCCCAGCGGCCGATCTCACTGAGGCGCTTTGCGCCGGTCATCGTCGAGACAAGCGAGGTCGACAGGATGTACCGCAGGCTGTAGATCGCTCCCTTCGCCTTACGTGGGTCGGGAATTTCGCCGAGCATCGCGAGCAGGCTGGAGATGTCGAGCTGCTCGCAATCGACAGGCTCGTTGGACATGCAGGGGTCAGGCTGGCATGATGTCACGTGGTGGCCTTCTGTCTTGGGGGTTTGTTTGGTGGTACTTACATTGAGCCATTTCAAAGTTGGTTTTCCTAAAGGCCCTCGGTGGCGAGGACGAGGGCGGCCTGGGNGAAGGTGCCGACGCGGCGTGGGCAGCCACGGAAACGGTCGAATATGTGCCAGTTCTTGAGGACCGCGAATCCTCGTTCGCCTTGTGAGCGGGTGGTGGCGTGGGTCCGGTTGGCCTCCTTGTCACGGTCGGGGAGGTCGTTGTTCTTGGGTTTCTTGATCGGGACGAGGAGGCGGTCGCCCTCGCCGCCGACGTAGCCCTTGTCCGCGTAGAGGTAGAGCTCCGAGCGGTCGATCAGATCGAGGATGTCGTGCATCCGGGCCGCGGTGAGGTCATGGACGGAGCCGGGAAGCCCTTCGGAGATCCAGATCAGCCGGCCGTAGGGGTCGGTG
>NZ_JPGU01000005.1:128138-194253 GCF_000732115.1 Frankia sp. CeD | reverse complement strand
CTTGTCCAGCGTGTTGTCCTCGATGCACACCGCGCTCGCGCCGGCCTGGGAGATTGTCCGCGCCGCCAGGTCTACCTTGCGCGGGCCTCCGTACCCGGATTCCATGTCCACAACCACCGGATGACGCGTCGTCCTCGCCACGGTCCGTACCACACTGGCCATCTCGGAGGAATCTATTAGCCCGAGATCGGGAAGGCCCCCCAGCGCGGCGGACACACAGAAACTGCTCACCCAGACGAAGTCGGGGTTGTGCTTGTCGGCCAGCCGTGCGGACGGGCCGTCATACACGCCAACTCCGAGACGTACAGGAGTATCGGTCGAGAACCAGCTGGGTGNCACGTGATTACCTTCCCGGTTTGTGATGTCGAAGAGTTCGACTTTTAACCATTGGAGTGGTATGCGTAGCGCTCCATCGAGCCGCACAGATGAAATCTTCGTTGGGAGCTAGCGGCTGTCCGGTGACCATCACGGCGCCCGCGGCTGCGGGCCCGGCACCCTGCTCGTGACCGACGGTGACATACCGGAGGGTGGCGCCGTCGATCAGCGTTCGGGGCGGGGAAGGGATCGGACCCCTGGGGGNGCCAAAGATGATCTTTTNATTNGTCGACCCCAACGAACCGACCACCGACCGCGCTCCGGTCATCTTCTTGATCCTTTTTCTCCGGTCGGTGAGATCATGAAGATCCGAAGTGAGCTCCCGAGGCATATCGTCAACCATCATGTTTACGTACGCTACTCCCGGATTGGTGTCGATGCGCGTCGCGCGTCGCCTGGGGGCGTGTGACGTAAATCTCCCTAACTGGGTGCCAAGCCCTTTTATCGATCTTGATCTCAGCTAGCTTGCTGGGAATTTTGGGGCATTTGAAGCTTTTGCGTAGCAATCATGTACGGTTCGCAATCGTGATGTCATCCTTGGTTAGGTTGCATGGGCTCTGGTCCGTGAGGAGGCGGAGTCCCAGGATTCCCGATCCTTATGATCTTAACAATCGATCGGTTGAAGATTGTGCTGTCGCTGGACGAGCACTGTGTCCCGCTCCGTCCACGCTGGTACATGCGTGGCTCACCGCTCGCGACCGTGCGGTGTGCCGGGCAGTTCTCGCCTGCTCGTGGTTACGGGTCCACGTGTAGAGCCGGGCACGGGCCCGGCGGCCGACCGCACGCCCCAGCCGATGGCCGTCGTCACCTCGGTGTCCCGCGCGACGGACAGGGCGCGTACCCAACGCCCGGCTGGTGTCGCCGCCCTCACCGGCCACCTTCAGTCCTTCGGGGCACGCCCGGCCGGGTTGGTCCGGACCGTGAACCCGGATCGGGAGAGGATTGGCACGGGACCGAACGGGATGGCCCGGATGGAAACGGGATGGCCCAGATGGGGATGGTGTCGTGCACAGGTTCGAGGACCGCTGGGTGGTTTCCGCCAGTGATCTTGTCGACGTCGTCGAGTGTGGGCATCGCGTCGGGCTTGCGCACGCGCTCGCCGCCGGGCTGGTGACCGGGGAGACGTCGGAGAACGGGCCGCGCCGGATCGACCGGGTGCGCCTGACCCCCGCGGACACCACTGCCGTGCGGCACGGCGAGGCGCACGAACGACGCTGGCTGGAGCATCTGCGCCGGTGTTTTGGCGCGGACGGGGTCGTGGCGATCGAGCGGCCCGCCCCCACGCTCGCCGCCCTGGCCCAGGCCCACGAGCGGACCCGCCAGGCGTTGGCCGCCGGGGTTCCCGTCGTCTACCAGGGGGCGCTGTTCGACGGCGCGTTCCAGGGGCGCCCCGACTTCCTCATCGCGGCGCATCTCGACCCGGTCGCCGGCGCATCGACCGGGCCCGCGGTCGCGGGCCGTTACGAGCCCTACGACGCCAAGCTCGCCCGGCACGCCAGTCCGGGAGCCGTGCTGCAGCTCGCCGCCTACGCGGCGGCCTTACCGTCGGTGGGCGTACCCGTTCCGCGGTTCATGCATCTGCTGCATCCCGCGCAGCGGGCCACCGCTCCAGAGCCAGAGCCAGAGCCCGCGCTCGGGGTCGGGGTCGGGGTCGTGCGCACGTTCCGGGTCGACGATGTCGTGCCGATGGTCGGGCACGCGCGCAGCCGTCTCGCCGATCGGCTGGCGGCTGCCCCCGCGGTTCCCGAACCGTCCTGGGCCGAGCCCCGGTCGGCCTGCGCCACCTGCGCGTTCAGCGCGCACTGCGCGCGCGGCCGGGCGGAGGCCCGCGACCTGTCGCTGGTCGCCGGGCTGCGCGGCGACCAGCGACAGGTGCTGCGCGCGGCCGGCATCACCGCGGTGGAGGAGCTCGCCGCGGCCCGCGACGACCAGCGGCCCGCGACGATGTCCCCGGCGACGTTCGCGGGACTGCGTCTTCAGGCGGAACTGCAGGCCGGGCAGGATGCGACGCGTACCGCGGACGACCCGGTCGGGACGGTGACCGTCCGGATGACCGGCCCGGAGGGTCTCGCGGCCCTTCCGGTGCCCGATCCCGGTGACATCTACTTCGATATGGAGGGCGATCCGTACGCGCTGGACGCCGCCGGTCTGGAGTACCTGTTCGGCGCGGTCACCCTCGCGGACGGCGAGCTCTTCCGGGCGTTCTGGGCACACGATCGGGCGGGGGAGCGGCAGGCGTTCGAGCGTTTCGTCGACTGGGCGACGGAGCGGTTGCGCGCGCACCCCGGCGCGCACATCTACCATTACGCGCCCTACGAGCCGAACGCGTTGCGCCGGCTGGCCGCGCGACACGGCACGCGGGAACGGCAGGTAGACGATCTGCTCGCCGGGCACCGGCTGGTGGATCTCTACGCCGTGGTCCGGCGCAGCCTGCGGATCTCCCAGCCGTCCTACTCGATCAAATACCTCGAACCGCTGTTCCTGCCCGGTGCCCGACAGGCCGAGGTGAAGAACGCCACCGACAGCATCGTGGCGTACGAGAGCTTCCTGGCACACCGCGCCGCCGGGGAGCTCGCCGCGGCCGACCGCGTCCTCGCTCAGATCGCCGACTACAACCGGATCGACTGCGTGTCGACCCACCGACTGCACCGCTGGCTACTGGGCCTGCGGGGGGCCGACGGCGGCACGCCGCGGATCGACACCGCTGCCGCCGTTGACACCGCTGCCGCCGTTGACACCGCTGCCGACGCCGCCGACGACGCGCTCGTCGACACCCTCGTCGCGGGCCTTCCCGACGATCCGGCCGACTGGACGGGAGACGAGCGGGCGCGCGCCCTGCTCGCCGCGGCCGTCGGATACCACCGGCGTGAGAACAAGCCCGCCTGGTGGTCGTACTTCGCGGCGCTGACCGCCGATCGCGCCACGCTGGAATCGGCCGACGACTGCGCGGTCCCGGTGAGCTGGACCGTTGTCGAGGACTGGGTCGAACCGGCCGGGCGACGGCGGCGGAGTCGTCGACTGCTGCAGGCCCGCGTCGATCCGGACCGTCCGCATCCCTTCGACCGCGGCGAGGCGGTGCGGCTGCTCTACCCGGGACCGCCCGGGGCCGAGGGCGCCACCACCGACGCGGTCGTCGAGCGAGCCGAGCCGCACACGCTGCTGCTGCGGGAGAGCGTCGCCCCCGACGGCGTGGCCCGCAGGCCGCCCCTCGCCGTGCTGCCCGGATCGCCGGTGCGTCCGGAACCCAAGCCGGCGGCGATCCGCGGCCTCGCCCGCCGGACCGCCGACGCCCTGCCGGACCTGCCCGCGGACCCCGCGTTGGACCTGCTGCGACGTCGCCCCCCGCGGCTGGTCGGCCGGGACGACCTGCCGGCGCCCGGCGAGCACGACGGAGACCAGATCGCCGCCGTGCTCGCCGCGGTGAGCATGCTCGACGGCTCCTACCTGGCCGTGCAGGGGCCGCCGGGGGCGGGCAAGACCTACCTCGCCGGCAGGCTCATCCGCCATCTCGTCGAGCAGGGGCGCACGGTCGGGGTCTGCTCGACCAGTCACAAGGCGATCGAGAACGCGATGCTCGCCGCGACCGGCCAGCCGCCGGCGGACCCGAAGCCCGCGGATACCCGGGCCGCGGACGCCCGGGCCGCGGACGCCGTGCCCGCCTGGCGCCCCGCGGTGCCCGCCGCGAAGAAACAGCGGTCCGGGGCGAGGCCGGCTTCGGCGGCTTCGGGCATGTTCCCGCCCTGGGATGGTCCGCGGGATCTGCGGGCACTCGCGGCGTGGCGCCGGGAGCACCCCGAGGGCCACCTGGTCGGGGACACCGCCTGGGCGTTCGCGAACCCGGTGCTGCGTGGTGACCCCTTCGACGTTCTGATCATCGACGAGGCGGGGCAGTTCGCGCTCGCGGACACCCTCGCGGTGGCTGGCGCGGCCCGCAACCTCGTGCTCCTCGGCGATCCGCAGCAACTGCCGCAGGTGGTGGCCGGCATCCATCCGGACGGCGCGGACGCATCGGCGCTGTCGCATCTGCTCGGCGACGCCGAGGTGATCCCGCCCGAGTTCGGCTACTTCCTCGACCGGACCCGCCGGCTGCACCCGGCCGTGTGCGCGCCGGTGTCGGCGCTGGCGTACCGGGGGCTGCTGCACGCGCATCCGGTGGCCGGGACGCGCGCCGTGGCGGGTGTGCCGGCCGGGCTGTACCTGCACGACGTCGAGCATCACGACAACGGCACCCGGTCGGACGAGGAGGNGGCCGTGATCCGTGACATCGTTCGCCACCTGCTCGGTCGTACCCTCGTCGACGGCGGGCCCCCGCGCCCGCTCCTCGGCAGTGACCTGCTCGTCGTCGCCCCCTACAACCGGCAGGTGCGGGCGGTCGAGCACGCGCTGGGCAAGGCGGGCCTGCCCGGGGTGCGGGTCGGGACGGTGGACCGTTTCCAGGGCCAGGAGGCAGCCGTCGTCATCACCTCGCTCACCACGTCCAGCTCGGCCCAGGCGCCGCGGGGGCTGGACTTCCTGCTCTCCCGCAACCGGCTCAACGTCGCGATCTCCCGGGCCCAGGTGGCGGCGGCGCTGGTCATGTCACCGGCGCTGCTCGACAGCTCTCCCCGTTCGGTCGCCGAACTTCAGCTCCTCGCCGGGTTAGCCCGGCTGCGTGTCATGGCCCGAACGGACCTGCTCGCCGTGCGCTCCCCGATACATTCCTGACACTTTCCTGGTACGTTGCCGGAACCTGGTGGGTGGTGGCGATGAAGCCACGGAGTCCACTACGCGCCCGCGGCCCCCGACTCTCATGCAGATATGTAAAGTCCGTTTCGTCGGTATTTGTTTGTGCTTATTGTAAAGCCGGTGCTAGGATTCGCGACGTCTGGGCAGGTTGGGGAAGGGGATGCTCATGACTCTTACACTGGCTATTCCTAGCCGTATGCAAACTGTTCTGCCTCGGGCGCTCGTGCGCCTNCGGGCCTCATCGGGTGCACACATTACTTTCGGGGGAATGGTCGCACTCCATTCCCGCACCCTGACCATCACCAACGTGGACGGGCCGGGGCCGGCCGGGCTGATCGGTGTCGAGATCCCGTCCGGGATGGGCATCGGTGGTCAGGTCGTCAAGCATTGCCGGCCGGTCGTCATCAACGATCGAGCTGCCGCGCGAAGAGCGCTGCGATCCACCGCCGCGGAGATCGACGACACCGGTCTCGGTGCGATCATGGCGGTGCCGGTGTGCGAGGACGGCGCGGNGGCCGCGGNACTGTACGCCGCTGTCGAACCGGATCTGTCATTCGATGAGTCGGCTATTCACGCGGCCATGGCGGTGGCCCGGTTGATGGAGCGCGAACTCGGTCTCGTCAGTGGGGGGCCGCGGTCGAGAGTGCCGTCGGTACCGGTCCAGGGGCGGGTGCCGGTCGAGGGGCGGGTGCCGGTCGAGGGGCGGGTGCCCGTTCAGGGCGGGGTGCCGGTCCAGGGGCGGGTGCCGGTCCAGGGGCGGGTGCCGGTCCAGGGGCGGGTGCCCGTTCAGGGCGGGGTGCCGGTCGAGGGGCGGGTGCAGGTGCCGATCCAGGGCGGGGTGCCGGGGGCCGTCCCGTTTCCGCGGATGCCGGGTCTGCCCCGGGAGAGCCTGCGGCTGGCCTATCGGGAGCTTCAGGAGGTCACCGAGCATGTCGCCGATCCGTTTCTGCGTGGTCGCATCGGCGGGGNGTCCGAGCTGCTGCGCGGGCTGCTCGCCGAGGAAACGAAGACGGTCGGACGGCTGACGCTGACCCCGCGCGAGTTGGAGGTGCTTGCCCAGGTCTCGTTGGGATTGTCCAACGTCGAGACGGCCCGCCGGCTGACGGTCTCGCCCGAGACGGTGAAGGCGTACCTGCGCAGCATCATGCGCAAGCTCGGTGTCCGTAACCGGACGGCCGCGGTACACGCCGCGCGCCAGATGGGAATGCTGCCCTGATCTCAGGGGTCCGCNCCGGNCCCCTGCCGGGGGTGTGGCCGTGGCTGCCGGTCTGGCAGTCACGGCCATTCGACCCCGCCGTATATTCCCGGCGCCGGTGTACGAGGATCTCGACCGCGGGTCGATGTGGCCTGCCATCGGTGCCATAGCGGCGTTTTCACGTTGTGCGGGCAGGAGTGGCGGGGCCGCCCGGCCGGCGAGCCGAGGCTCAGGCTGGACCTGAGGCATTGCCCTACTACCTTTGGGATTGTTCCCGGCATTCCCGCCCACTCCTCCTACGCCGCGGCGGCAGCCTATCCTCGAAGATTCTTCCAGTTGCCCTGCTTTCGGCGGCCGAATATCGATCGTGGCCGGGTTCCCGCTACACTTCTGCCTCCGGGCGAGGGTAGTTCGGAACCAGGACCCCAGGCGGGTCTACTTTCGAGGCGGAAGCTCGGGACTTCCTCGCAGTGCTCCATGCGGTGCTCCATGCCCGGACGTGTGGTCGCTGGCGGCCACCGTCCGGCCGTTACGAGATCCATCGGCACGGGAGATCCTCGAAGGAGCGTCATGCCGTCGTTCGCTGATCCGGCGCAGCAGCGCGAATCCCGACCCGATCGGGTGACGTATGCCGCGTTGTCGCACGGACGGGACGAGGGGTCGCACGGACGGGACGAGGGCTGGGCCGACCGCGGCCCCGCGTCGGCGGGCTCCACCGGCGCACCACCCCGTTCGCTGTTCACGATGGTGGCTGACGCGGCCGTCGTGTACCGGGGAAGGGTACTCGCCGCCGCCTGCCTGCTGGTGGTCGTGCTGCTGCCGTGGAATGCCGGAATCTACGACCAGCTCGCCACCGGTGGTTTCTACGCACCGGGCGATCCGTCGACGCGGGCTGAGCGGCTGCTCGACGAGGAGTTCCCGGACGCGCCCCCCGACGTCGCCATCATGCTGACGTCGGCCCCGGGTATCGACGGGCCGATCGCCGCCCGCCTGGGCCGGGAGCTCACCGGGCGGATCGCCGCGGAGCCGGGGGTGACCTCGGTGCTGTCGTACTGGCCGGGCGGGCCCAACGAGGCGAGCCCGCTGCTGCGTGCGAAGGACGGCCGGTCGGCCCTGATCGTGTTCCGGCTCACCGGTTCCGAGGACCGCATCCAGCACCGCCTGAACGCCCTGCACGACCGGTACGCCCACGATGGTCCGGGGGTCCAGGTCCGGTTCGGCGGGGCGCCCGCGGTCATGCGTGATGTGACCGAGCGCAGCCGTGTCGACCTGGCGCACGGTGAGCAGATCTCCGCTCCGCTGGTGTTCCTCGTGCTGCTCTACGCCTTCGGCACGGTCCTGGCCGCCCTGCTTCCGGTCCTGGTCGGCGTGGTGTCGGTGGTGTCGAGTCTCGCGCTGCTGCGGCTGGCGGCCACGCTCACCGACGTGTCGGTCTTCTCGGTGAACCTGACGACTGCCCTCGGATTCGGTCTCGCGGTCGATTACAGCCTGTTCATCTTGCGACGTTTTCGGGACGAACGGGACCGCGGGCTGCTCCCGGCGGCGGCGCTGCGCCGGACGCTGGAGACCGCCGGGCGCACGGTGTTCTTCTCCGGGGTGACGGTGGCGCTGTCCCTGACGGCCGCGCTGGTCTTCCCGATCTATTACCTGCGTTCGTTCGCCTTCGCCGGCATCATCGTCGTCGTCGCATCGGAGGTGGCCGCACTGCTCGTGCTGCCCGCGGCGCTGATGGTGCTCGGTGACCGCATCGAGCGCGGCAACGTCCGGCTGGCGTTGTCGCGCCTGAGACGCTCGGGGTCACGCCCCTCGGGTCGCCGGCGGTCCGGTGGCCACCGCGTGGGNGCCTCGGCGGCTGGCCGCGGCTGGTCGGCGCTGGCGCGGCGGGTCATGCGCCACCCGGNGTTCTTCGGNGGGGNCGCGATCTTCGTGTTGGTGCTGTGTGCCGCCCCGCTGCGCCACCTCGACCTCGCGCTGGCCGACGACACGGTCCTGCCGGCGACCGCGGAGGCTCACGTCGTCAACGACGCGATGCGGGAGGACTTCGTCGTCTGCCTGTCCTGCCAGATTCCGATCGTGGTGCCCGGAGTGGACGCGCGGGNCCNGGGGAGCGCCGAGAAGCTGACCGACTACGCGACCCGCCTGTCCGCGCTGCCGGGCGTTGCCCGCATCGACACCGTCACCGGCAGCTTCCTGCGGGGCGAGCGGGTCGGTGTGGTGCCGAAGACTGCGATGAGGTACGTCGGAACGCACCGCGGCGCCTGGCTGTCGGTGTGGCAGACCGACAGGTCTCCGCTGTCCGAGTCGGCGAAGGACCTGGTCCGGAGGCTGCGGGCGGCACCGGCGCCGTTCGGCGTCCTCATCGGCGGACTCGCGCCGCACTTCCTCGACACCTCGCATTCCATCAAGCGGAGTCTGCCGCCGGCCTTCGCCGTCGTGATGACGGCGACCTTCATCCTGCTGTTCCTGTTCACCGGCAGCGTGCTCCTTCCGCTGAAGGCGATGTTCCTCAACACGCTGAACCTCGCTGCCACCGTCGGGCTGCTGGCGTTCGTCTTTCAGGACGGACACCTGACCGGTCTGGTCGGCGACTTCCAGGTGTCGGGCACGCTGGAGATGACCAGCCCGGTCCTGATGTTCTTCATCGCGTTCGGGCTCAGCATGGACTACGAGATCTTCCTGCTCGCCCGCATCCGCGAGGAGTACCTGNGGACGGGAGACAACCGCGATTCCGTCGCCCGTGGGCTGGGGACGACCGGTCCACTGATCACGAGTGTGGCGCTCGCTCTCATCGTGGTCATGGTTGCGCTGTCCGCGTCGGACATCAGCATGATCAAATTGGTGGGTATCGGGCTGACCGTGTCGATCGTGCTCGACGTGACCCTCGTTCGAGCGATCCTCGTCCCGGCGTTCATGGCCCTGGCGGGCGACTACAACTGGTGGGCTCCCGAGCCGCTGCGCCGTCTGCACGCGCGGTTCAGCCTGCGGGAGGGCGGCGACGAAGCGGCCTCGCACGCGGGGGACCCGGGGCCCGGGGGACCCCCCGACCCCGGGGGACACTCCGACCCCGGCAACCGCATGACGACGAAGATCATTTATCGGCGGGGGCGGGGAGAACCTACCCGAGGGGCCCGGCCGCCGGTCGGGCCGGCCCCGACCTGGCACTACTACCTGCGCCCGCGGCGGCGCGCGGACGGTGGGCCCTTACCGGCCATGATGGGTATCCGGGGTTTCGCACTCGACGACATCCGCGTCGAAAGCGCATAGGTAGTACGCATTAGGTAGTAAACGCCAATCTCGGCCTTGGCCGGTAGCCTCGGGAGCTGACGACTCCTACCCGCCGCCGCGGGCTTGCGCGGTCCGCCTGCGGTTGGCCTTCTTGATCGCATCGACGAGATCGTCCCTCGACATCGTCGAGCGGCCGGGGATGTCGAGCTCACGGGCGAGCGCGCGCAGGTGTGTCAGCGAGGCGTTCGCGTCCACGCCCTCGGCGGTCGGCCCGCTGTGCCGGGAGGCGGGCGTCGGCTTGGCGGCCTGATCGTCGGAGGGACCGGGCCGACTCTTCGGCCGCCAACGGTCCCCCACCTTCTCGTGGGTGTGCTTGAGCGCGGCAAAGGCCGCACGGTGGGCACGCGCACCCTCACCGTAGGTTTCCACCGCCGAGTCGTGGGTCTTCTTCCAGGTGCGGATGGCCTGATCGTCGGAGCGGGTGATGGTGGACGGAACGTCGTCCCGCATCTCGTCGGCCTGCGCCTTCTTGTCGGTCTTGTCGGTCCGCGGCTTCTTCCCGACCATGGCACTCCTCCTCCCGAACGGATGCTCAGGTCCTCCCGAGCGGATGCTTATGGACCTTCCCTCGATGCCGGGACGTATTCCCGTCCCCGTTGCCGCCGGGTAGCTCGTGGCCCGTGGTGGATCTCTTGGCGCCTTGATGCAAAGAGTGAGGCATCGGCTACCGTAGCGTGCCAATGTCTCGACCATGACGACCCGAAGGACGCCTCATGTCCCATGCCGCTGACCCGTTTCGTCGGCGTCGCCGTGAGCCCGGTCTGTCCCGGCGCGGAATTCTCGGTCTCGCCGGTGCCGGTCTGGGTGGAGGGGCGGAGGCGCTGCTCGCCGCCGCGCCGAGCAGCGCGTCCGCTGGCCCGGCCGGGCCAGCGGACGCGGGGGCCCGACCCGGTGCGGAAGCGCGGGCCCTCTCGGCGCCGGGGACGCGTGTCGTGCTCGTGCCCCGGACCCTGGCCGCCGTGACGAGGGGAGCGGGGCCCGCGACGTCGGATTTCGACATCGGTTACGTGGCGGTCCGATGGACACGTGACGGGAACGATCGCGCGGCGGATGGCAGGGCCGGTTCCGGGGGTGCCGGCACGGGGACCGCCGGGACCGCCGATGCCGGCGGTGCCGTTTCTCGGGGCGCCGAGATCCGGCTGCGCCAGCCGGGGGGNGGGTTCGACGCATGGCGGCCGCTGGCGGTCGGCTGTCCGGCGGAGCGGGACGATTCGCCGGCCGGGGGGAGGAGCGCCGCCGTGCTGGTCGCCGCGCACCGCGCGACCGGCTACGAACTGTGGTTGCCACCCGGCGCGACGTCCGTGACGTCCACCGCCCTGAACACGACGTCGGGGCCGTTGCAGCGGTTGACGGCCCCCATTGTGTCCGCCTATGCCGCCCTTTCCGCGATCTCGGCTTCCCGCGCCGCCCTTTCCGCGCCTTCGGCTTCCCGCGCCGCCTGGTCGCCGGGGCTCTTCGCCGCGCCCAGGTCGTCGCCGCCGCCCCGGGTCGCGACCGCGTCCGGGGTGTCGGCGGTCCCCGCCGCGCCGGTCGCCCCCGTCCGGCTGCCGGCGACGCTTGACCTGCGCTACCTGCCCCGGGCCGCGTGGGGCGCGGACGAGTCGCTACGGCTGTCCCCCTCGTCCGGCAGCGGTTGGAAACCGACGTACCACCCGGGCCAGGCGGTCACGGTTCATCACACGGTGACGCCCAACGACGATCCGAACCCCGCCGCCACCGTGCGGGCGATCTACCACTTCCACACGGTCGAGCGGGGATGGTCGGACATCGGGTACCACCTCCTCATCGACGAGGCGGGCACGCTCTACGAGGGCCGGTGGTCGGGAAC
The DNA here is from genome assembly GCF_000732115.1 of Frankia sp. CeD. Lineage (NCBI taxonomy): Bacteria > Bacillati > Actinomycetota > Actinomycetes > Frankiales > Frankiaceae > Frankia > Frankia sp. CeD. The sequence goes on along the minus strand of NZ_JPGU01000005.1, from coordinate 182,845 downwards.
GGACAGCGTTCCCGGCCACCGGGAGGACGGCTACGTGGTGACGGGCGCGCATGTGGCGGACTTCAACGCCGGCAACGTCGGCGTCGCGCTGCTCGGTGACCTGCGGACGCGCATCCCCACCGCCGCCGCCCGTCGCACGCTCGTCCTGGTGCTGCTCGCGTTGACCGGAGCGCATCATCTCGACCCGCTCNGCACCGTCCACTACGTCAATCCGGTGAGTGGCAGGCGTCGTACCGTCCCGGCCGTCAGCGGGCACCGCGACTGGATGGCCACCGAATGTCCGGGCGGCACGGCCTACACCGCCCTGGCAGGTGTGCGGACGGACGTCGCCCGGCAGCTGATGTGAGGCTCACCGGCTGGTGCCCCGCCGGGCGACGGGGTGGGCCGTGGACGGATTCAGGGGCGCCAGCCGGCATAGACCGCGAACCTGCCGTGCTTGACGACGCAGTCGACCGGCGCGAATCCGGCGTCGGCCAGCCAGTCGAGCTGGTCGGCGAGNGGCGCGCACCGATCGAAGGACATCCGCCGCAACGCGGCCTCCCACTCGGCGTCGTCCGAACCCGCCGCCCGGGCCTGCCGTTCGTGCATGTCCTCGTACTGCCGGGTCAGGGCGGCGGTTGGGCCGTTGACCTGCTCGAGGTTGACGAACAGCCCACCCGGCCGCAGGACGTCGCGCACCCGGCGGAACAGGTCGCGCTTGCCGGGGTCGTCGAGGTGGTGGATGGCCAGCGCCGAGACGACCGCGTTGAACGGGCCGGGAGGCAGGGCGGATGCGAGGTCCGCGACGGTGACGGCCTCGACCGGGCCGCCGGACAGCCGCGCCTGGGCCTTGGCCAGCATCGGCGCGGCGCGGTCGAACAGGTGCAACCGGACGTCGGGGACGGCCGCGACGACCGCGGCGGCCAGCAGACCGGTGCCCGCGCCGAGGTCGAGCACCGCCGGTCGGGCGCCACCCTGGCGTGCCACCAGGTCGCCGACCGATCCGTACAGCAGGTCGAAGGAGGGGACGAGCCGGCGGCGCTCCCCGTCGTAGGTCCCGGGATCCCAGCTGGGTGTCTCATAATATGAGATAGGCATCTCATTCATTGAACAATCATACGATCGGGCCCGGCCGCGCAGCACCGNTTCCGGCGGGTCCGCACATCGTGCGTCACCCCGCAGGTCCGCCCCGTACTCCGCCCCTTGGGCCTCGTGGCGCCCTGTACGCCGGCGTTCGCTCCCGCTCGTCCCGCTGTCGGCGTCGATCTCGCCGACGGTGTTGCCTTCGGTACCTGAAACTCACAGGTACCTGAAAGTATGATGTTGTTCGCGTCATGTCTCGGGAGGCGTCACGTTCGGGAGGAGGGACGCTCGGGAGGAGGGACGCATGAAACGGGTGGCCGCGGTGAGCACAGCGACGGCGGTCGCCCATGTCCTGCGGGAGGAGATTCTCAGCCGGCAGGACGGCGACCTGTACCTTGGCCAGGAGAACGAGCTGCTGGCCCGGCTCGGCGTCAGCCGGCCGTCGCTGCGTCAGGCGGTGCGGCTGTTGCAGGCCGAGGGGATCCTCACCGTCCGCCGGGGTCATCACGGCGGTCTGTACGGACAGCGGCCGGACGCGGCCGGGGTCGCCCACATGGCGTCGGTCTTCCTGCGCACCCGTCGGGCCTCGTTCGCCGACCTCAGCGCGACCCACGCCCTCATCACCACAGAGTGCGCCCGGCTCGCCGCGCTCAATCCGGATCCGGCCGAGCGGGGTCGGCTGCTGACCTTCGTTGACGCCGACGCCGGTGGGGACGCCCGCGACCACGCCCGGGCCCGGGCGCAGTGGGGCGTGCTGCTCGCCGAGATCGCCCGCAGCCCCACCCTTCAGCTCTTCGAGGACGTGCTCGGTTCGCTGTCGCGGTATCCGACCTCGCGGCCGTTCCTGCTCGACCCCGACAGCGTCGCCCTGGCCTGGGAGCAGTGTCGGTGGATCGCGGAGGCGGTGCGGGACGGCGATGCCGACACCGCCGCCATGCTGTGCCGCGAGCACGAGGACGCGATGGCCCGCTACCTCCGCGACCAGCCGGATGATCTCCTCGGCTGGTGAGCCGTCCGGCCGGGTCCATGCCGCCACCCTCGCGCATCGTCTGCCCGGCGATAGNGGCCGGCTGGCCGGGCGCGCGGGGTGGGGCCCCGTGCCTCAGACCGTGAACGTCCTGGTGATGGCCTGCTCGGTCTGCTGGAACGAGCCGTTGGAGTCGTGCACCGCCGTCTTGAGCGCCAGGATGTCCTCGGTCAGCTCGCCGGCCGCCGTCGACCACGTGGTCCGCAGCGGGGCGTACGCCTGCTGCTCCGTGCTGCGCCAGCTCAACGCCGCCGACCTGACGGCGGCGTTGGGGTGTCCGTAGGCGGATGAGCCGCGGGCCCCGGCGCCGCCGGGGTCCACGGGCCGCCTCGGTCCACGGGTCGGGTTCAGTCCAGCAGGCCGCTCTGCCGGGCGGCGTGCACGGCTGCCGTACGGTTACGGACCCCCATCTTGCGCATGATGCTGCGCATGNAGGTCTTCACGGTCTCGGCGCGGATCGTGAGGTGCTCCGCCGCCTCGACGTTGGAGCAGCCGGTGGCCACGAGGGTCAGCACCTCCATCTCCCGCAGGGTGAGGCGGAAGGGCGGCGGCTTCGGCGGGCCGGGCGTGACGACCGGTTCGTTGCGCAGCAGGGAGTAGATGTGCAGGATCTGCCGCCGGAGATGGGGGGCCGTCATCTGGGCGCTCAGCTCCAGTAGCTCGATCTGGGCCAAACGGACCCGCTCCCGCTGCGTGCGAGAGTCGGGCGGCTGTCCATCGGCGACGAATGGTCCCGGTGCGTGGTCAAAGCCGGCGGGGGTCATCGTCCGGTGCAGGCGCACCTGCATCGGGATCGAATCCGATGCCACTGGGCCCATTATGCTCCTCTCCCTATCCACGTCGATAACCCGGCTACCTCCGGCTGGGCGCCCCCGGCCAATCAGGCGCGTACCGGTGTATTCATGAAGGGGTGGTCGGTCCCGGGATCAGCCGTACACCACCTTTGTGCGATGCCTTCCATGATCCGATCGCGGGTGAAGTGGACACACCGCCACGTCGGCTCCGCTCCAGGCTGGCCGTCCGTCTTCGTCGGATGGCCGCTGCCGGCTACATCGAAAAGGTTATCTCCTTGCCCCGGCCGGTCGTCAATGGTGTCGCTCCCATGGGTGAGAACATACTGCTCCCCCCAGTCGGAAGGTTCGAGGGTAGTCTTGAATGCTACCCCGAAAGGGGCTCCTTCGGGTGCGTCATGTCACGTCGCCGCACCAAGGTCCCCCTCGGTTTGAGGGGGTGCGAAGGAGATTCCTGGAGGTCGGCGGAAACCCGCACGTCAGCGGGTTGATGGTGGGCAGCGGAAACGGCCTCGGGAGTTATCCGATGAGCCGGCTGGGTTAATAGATGGGACGGCGGCGGATGATGTGCGCGGATGCACGGGAATCTGCGCGGGTGGACGGTAGGAATAGGCCAGGCTGGCCATGGCGGCCGCGGTCACACCCGGTCGGAGCCACCCGGTCGGAACCACCCGGTCGGAGTTACCCGATCGGAGCCACATCCGGCTGGAGCCACCCGGTCGGAGCTACCCGACCCGACCCGAGCCCGCCGGCCCGCGTCGGCCCGCCGCCCCCTCGATCATGCGCGCAGCCGTGTACCGAGATCGCGAGGACGTCAAGGTCGAGGAGGTCCCCGAACCGGGGTGCCGGCCGGGGCACGTCAAACTTCGCGTCGCCCACAACGGGATCTGTGGCAGCGACCTGCACGAGCACTACGCCGGCCCCATCCTCTTCCACGCCGAGCCGCATCCGCTGACCGGCCTGTCGATCCCCCTCGTCCTGGGACACGAGCTAGGCGGCACCGTGGTCGACGTGGGCGATGGTGTCGGCTCGGTCGCCGTGGGCGACCGGGCGGCGCGCGGTGACGCTACCAGGCAGTCGGTGGTGATCGACGATGGTCTCGTGATGCGCTGAAACGCGGGTTTCCGCTCGAGCCGGCGGGTCAGGAGTGGATGACGGCCCGGCCGGTCATCGACTCGGGCAGGATCCGTACCCAGTGCGGATGCTCGATGCGGTCCGCCCAGGGCTTGAGTCCCGTCTGCTCAAGCCTGGCCAGCGTGCCCGGGTCGGTGACGGACACGGCCTTCCCATTGATCAGGACGCTCCAGCCGCTGCGGGACGCCGGATCGCGCCCGTCGACCTCGAAACCAACCGCGTCCTCCTCGATCGCGGCGGTCAGCTTCGAGCCCACGGCCGTCCGGAAGGCCACCGCCTCCCCGTCCATCACGTAGTTCACCGGCAGCACGAGGACCTCCCCATCCGCCCGGAACGCCACCCGGCCGAGCTGCTCGTTCCCGAGCAGCCACAGGCAGGTTGCGGGGGACAGCACCCCGCCACCGGCATGGTCGAAGGCGAACGCCACCCTGATGCTGGTCCCGCTGGTCTGGGTCGGTGTCTGCGTCGTGGGCATGGCCAGCTCGGTCCGATCGGTCGGTGAAGCCACGGTGACGAGCGCCGGCGCGCCCGCGTTCGGCGGGGTCATCGCGTCATCCCCCTCGTTCTGGGTAGTCGACGTACCTCCACTTCTGGACGGTAGTCGGACGGGGCGACCGCGGGCAGGGCCGGTCGTCGCGCCGGCGCGGGTCGTCCGACCGGGGGATGGCCTGCCGGTGGTCCGCACCGGTCCGCGGGGAAGGCGTTCGCCGGCCGGCCGGGACGGTGGTTACGCGGCCGGGCGGTGGTCACGCGGCCGGCTCGATGTCCGGTATCCGCGCGGCGCGGAACGTCACCTCACGCCGCAGCCGGAACCCGAGCGACTCGTAGAGCCGGATCGCGTTCGTGTTGGTCGCCGCGGCGTGCAGGAACGGTGTCTCCCCGCGGGCCCGGATGCCCGCGGCGACCGCGCGGACGAGCCGGGTCGCGAGGCCCTGGCCCCGGTGGTCCGCGTCCGTGCAGACGGCGCTGATCTCGGTCCAGCCGGGCGGGTGCAGCCGTTCCCCGGCCATCGCCACCAGCGTGCCGTCCCGCCGGATGCCGAGGTACGTGCCGAGCTCGATCGTGCGAGGCAGGAACGGCCCGGGTTTGGTGCGTTCGGCCAGCGCGAGCATCTCCGGCACGTCCGCGGTCCCCAGCCGCACGGCCTCCTCGTCCGGGAGCGCGTCGACCCCCTCGTCTACGAGCTGCGCGCCGTCGAAGATCGCATCCCCCCAGCCGGGCGGCGGGGAAGCGTCGATGCCGGTGAACGGCGCGATCGCGCCCGGGCCGAGCAGCGCCGCGACGTTGCGCCAGGTGCTCTCGTCGGGCACGTCCGGCAGGGCGACGAACGGTGACACGCCGACCGGGTAGCGCAGCACGTCACCGACCCGCTCGGCGAAATGCGCGTGCGGACCCAGGAGGGAGGAACGGACGGGGTTGTTCAGCACATGCTGGCCGGTCGCGTGCCGCCCGGGCTCCGGCCGGTCGGGTCCCGGCCGCCCGGGGGCGTGCCGCCCGGGGGCGTGCCGCCCGGGGGCGTGCTGTCGGGGAACGGCAAGCTCGGTCACGCGGCGACCTTGATCACGATCTTGCCGCGGGCGTGGCCGTTCTCCACCGCGCGCAGCGCCGCCGGGGCCTGGTCCAGCGGGAAGGTCGCGGTCACGAGCGGGTCCAGCGCGTCGTCCACGACCAGCTGGGCGACCGCGTCGAGCACGCGGCTGTCCCGGGCCCGCTGGACCGTCGTCCCGCCGTACCGGTCGCTCGCCCCAGACAAGGCCGTGACGAGCTTCGACCGGTCCGCGAGGACCTCGACGACGTCGTCCAGCGTCTCGCCCCCGACGAGATCGTAGATTCCGTCGACCCCCCGGGACGCGGCGGCCCGCACCCGGTCCGCGACATCGGGGCCCGGCTCGACGTGCGCCACGCCGAGGGCCTCGACGAAGTCCTTCTTGCCGGCGCTCGCGGTGCCGACGACCGTCAGGCCCGCATGCCGGGCGATCTGCGCGGCGGCCACTCCCACGCCGCCACCCACACCGATGATCAGCAGGGTGGCGCCGGGCGGCAGGGCCAGCTGGTGCACGCCGTCGTAGGCGGTCGCCGCCGCGACCGGAAGCGTCGCCGCGGCCACGAAGGACACCGCGGCCGGCTTGCGCGCGCTCTCCCTGGCGGTCAGCACCGTGTACTCGGCGTAGCCACCGCCCGGCGCGCTGCCGAACACCTCGTCGCCGACGGCGAATCCGTTGACGTCCGGGCCCACCTGCGTCACCACGCCGGAGGCCTCCACTCCGAGCANGACCGGAAACACGGCCGGCGGGGCGGCCGGCAGCCGCAGGCCGCCCCGCAGCTTCCAGTCCACGGGGTTGACCCCGGCGGCGCGTACCGCGATCGTGAGCTGACCCGGCCCGGCCACCGGGATCGGGAGGTCAGCGAACGCCTCCACCTCCGGACCGCCGTGGTCGTTGTAGACGTAAGCCTTCGGCACCACAACCACCGTTCCCTTCGCCGTTTCCCTGGCCGTCCCGCCGCGGCTGTCCCACCGCGTCGAGACCTCCGCGATGTCCGCGATGTCCGCGGCAGGCGTCAACGCCGACCGCGATCACCTACAACACCGGGGCGGGCCGTCACCTTCCGGCGGTGGCCGGCACCGGGACGGCGGCGGCCACCGCCGAGGTCAGGCCGATAGTCGAATTCTGGTTCTGTTCGACGTCGAAGAAGGGCCGAAGAAGATCGAAGAAGGCTGGGGGAGGCCGGGGGAGGCCGGGAAAGGCCGGGGTGACCTGGGAGGCCGAGAAAGGCCTGGACAGGTGCGAACCCGGCCGACTCACGTCCGGCGCAGCCACTGCTCGGTGAGTAACTCGTAGGACCGCACCTGCTCGGCGGGGGTGACCTGGCGGGGCCGGTTCTGCGCTCACGGCCACGACCCCGCCGGTGGCTACCGGCACCGAGCCTGCCCTACAGCCGACCCGGTGACTCCCATAAGCCTGCTAACTCCCTCCAGGTAGGGCCAGCGGAGTTAGCCGGCGAGGAGCTGGCGGGCCATGACGATGCGCTGGATCTGGTTGGTACCTTCGTAGATCTGGGTGATCTTGGCGTCCCGCATGAGCCGTTCGGCGGGGAAGTCCTGGGTGTAGCCGTAGCCGCCGAGTAGCTGTACGGCGTCGGTGGTCACCTGCATGGCGGTGTCCGACGCCAGACACTTGGCGGCGGCGCCGAAGAACGTGAGGTCGGCGTCCCCCCGCTCGGACTTGGCGGCGGCGACATACACCATCTGGCGCGCGGCCTCCAGCGCCATGGCCATGTCGGCAAGCATGAACTGGATCCCCTGGAAGTCCGCGATGCGCTTGCCGAACTGCTTGCGCTCCTTGACGTAGTTCAGGGCGAGGTCGAGTGCGCCCTGGGCGATGCCGATGGCTTGTGCACCGATGGTCACCCGAGTGTGGTCGAGAGTACGCAGCGCCAGCCGGAGGCCGTGACCGAGCTCGCCGATGAGACGATCCTCGGGAATTCGGCAGTCGTCGAAGAGCAGCTCGCGGGTCGGAGAGCCCTTGATGCCCAGCTTCTTCTCCGGGCTGCCGACGGAGAAGCCCGGGTCGGAGCTCTCCACGATGAAAGCGCTGATGTTGGCGCCGCGTCGGCCGTCGGGGTCGGTGACGGCGAGCACGGTGTAGTACTCGGAGATCCCCGCGTTGGTGATCCAGGACTTCTGCCCGGAGAGCACCCAGTGGTCGCCGTCGCGGACGGCGCGGGTCTTCATCGCAGCGGTGTCGGAGCCGGCCTCACGTTCGGAGAGGCCGTAGGAGAAGGCGGCCTCGCCGCGGGCCAGCGGTGGGAGGTATCGCTGTTTCAGGTCGTCGGTGCCGCCGAGGATGAGCGGGAGGCTGCCGAGCTTGTTCACGGCGGGGATCAGCGAGGAGGACGCGCAGACGCGGGCGACCTCCTCGATGACGATGCAGGTGGCGAGCGCGTCGGCGCCGACGCCGTCGTATTCGACAGGGACGTGGGGCGCGTGGAAGTCGGAGGCCACCAGCGCGTCGTAGGCCTCCTGCGGGAACCGGCTGTGGGCGTCGACGTCGGCGGCGTACGGCGCGATCTTGTCGTAGGCCAGGGTGCGCACGGCGTCGCGCAACTCGAGGTGCTCGTCGCTGAGTCGGTACAGGTCGAAGTCGGTGGCGGTCATGGGTTCCTCGCTCACTAGGTCGCTTGCCAGGGCGCTCAGTAGGTGCAGAAGAGTTACTAAGGCGCTCAGTAGGTGTAGGGCGCTCAGTAGGTGTAGAAGCCGCGGCCGGTCTTGCGACCCAGCAGGCCGGCGTCGACCATGCGGGCCAGCAGCGGCGGCGGCGCATAGAGGGGTTCCTTGAACTCCTCGTACAGCGACTCGGCCACTGCCTTGGTGGTGTCCAGCCCGATCAGGTCAGCCAGCGCCAGCGGTCCTTGCGGGTGGGCGGCACCACGGACCAGTCCCTGGTCGATGTCCTCGGCCGTGGCGAACCCGGACTCCAGCATCCGGATCGCCGAGAGCACGAACGGGATCAGCAGGGCGTTGACCACGAAGCCCGCCCGGTCCTGGCAGTCGATGGCGTGCTTGCCCAGATCGTCCTGCACGAACGCCCGCGCCCGCTCGGTCGTCTCCGGGTCGGTCAGCAGGCTCGGCACCAGTTCGACCAGGGACAGCACCGGGACCGGGTTGAAGAAGTGGATACCCAGGACATGGGTGGGCCGTTCGGTGGCCACGGCGAGCTTCATGATCGGAATGGAGGAGGTGTTGGAGGCCAGCACCGCGTCCGGGTCCTTGACGACCTCGTCGAGTCGCTTGAACAGCGTGGACTTGGCGGTCTCGTCCTCGACGATCGCCTCCACCACGAGGCCGCGGTCGGCCAGGGCCTCGATGTCCTCGACGACCTGGATGCGTTCGAGTACTTCCGCGGCGCTGGCCACCTTGCCGCGGCTCTCCGCGCGGGACAGTGATGTCTCCAGGCGCTGCCGTCCCGCGGTCACGGCGGGCGTGGTCATCTCCACGACGACCACGTCCTTGCCGGCACGGGCGCAGACCTCGGCGATCCCGGCACCCATCAGGCCACAGCCGACGATACCGACCTTGTTGATGGCGTTCACCTGGCTCCTCCTCCACGGTGTTGGTACGCAGTATCATAGTTGTGGAACTACGTACCACCAAGTAATTTCGGTGCCGTGGAGCAGCAGCCGGCCCGCTTGGCCAAGGACAGGCTCGTCGCGGCGGCGTTCGAGCTCTTCGAGGAGCGTGGCTTCGAGGGCACGACGGTCGACGACATCGCGCAACGCGCGGGCGTCGGTCGGACGACGTTCTTCCGGATCTACCGGTCCAAGGAGGACGTGATCTTTCCCGAGCACGACGTGCTGCTCGGCCACATCGAAGCCCGGCTTGCGACCGCCGCTCCAGAGACCCGCGGGCTCGCTCTCGCGGAGGCCGCCCGCATAGTGCTGCAGCACTACCTCGCCGAGGGCGAGCTCGCCCGCGCCCGCTACCGCCTGACCAGCACCGTCCCTACACTGCGCGCCCGCGAGGTGGCCGGCATCCGGCAGTATCAGCGCCTGTTCGCCAGGTTCCTGCGCGACTGGATGGGCAACGCGCCCGACGGCGCCCTGCGTGCCGAGTTGGTGTCCGCGGCCATCGTCACCGCCCACAACCATGTGCTCCGACGCTGGCTCCGAGGCGAGACCACCTCCCCCGGCGAGGAGTTCAACCGTGCGATGGAGGTGGCGCTCGAGCATCTCGAAACACCTGCTGAAGCCGGGACAGCCGTTGTCATATTCCGCACCTCCGCCGGCGTGGACGCCGTGGTCACCCGGCTGCGTCGGGCACTTGAAGAGGAACAGCGGCGCCCCTTGAGCTAGCGAGGGTGTCTGAAAGGGATGCCGGCGGACCTACTTCGCGGTACTGGTCACGGAAGGGGACGCCCCGGACCGCGCCGGGGAACGGTGGCGATCGACCGAAGGGCAGGATGGGCACACGGTCCGGGGCGGACACCGCCCGCCCGGCTGCTCTGCTCGTTGCCCCGCTCGGTCCGTTACCCTGCTACCCCATCCGAAGCTGGAGATCGTCTTGTCCCACCCCGAGGAAGCGGTGATTCTCATCGTCCCGGCGTCCCGGCGGCTACCATGATCGGACGCGAACCCTTCCGCGGCGCGGTCCTCGATGCGGTGCTGGAACGGATCACCTATGCCAACGAGGAGACCGGCTACACGGTCGCGCGGGTTGACACCGGGCGCGGCGGTGACCTGGTGACCGTCGTCGGGGCGTTGCTCGGCGCGCAGCCGGGGGAGTCGCTACGGATGCGGGGGCGATGGGGTTCGCACCCGCAGTACGGCCGCCAGTTCCAGGTCGAGGATTACACGACCGTGCTGCCGGCGACCGTCCAGGGCGTGCAGCGCTATCTCGGCTCGGGCCTTATCAAGGGCATCGGTCCGCGCCTGGCCGAACGCATCGTCGAGCATTTCGGGGTCGCGGCGCTGGACGTCATCGAAAAGGAGCCGGAACGACTCATCGAGGTGCCGAAGCTCGGCCCGAAGCGTACCAGGGCGATCGCCGAGGCGTGGGAGGAACAGAAGGCCATCAAGGAGGTGATGGTCTTTCTTCAGGGGGTGGGTGTGTCCACCTCGCTGGCGGTGCGGATCTACAAACAGTACGGGGACGCGTCGATCGGTGTGGTGCGCAATGAGCCCTACCGGCTGGCCACGGACGTCTGGGGCATCGGGTTCCGCACCGCGGACACCATCGCGAAGGCGGTGGGGATTCCGCATGACAGTCCGCAGCGGATCAAGGCTGGCCTGCTGTTCACGCTGTCCGAGGCCACCGACGGCGGTGGCCACTGCTTTCTGCCCGAGCCCCGGCTCATCAGCGACGCCGTGCAGATTCTCCAGGTCGACACCGGTGACGTCATCGAGTGCCTGGGGGAGCTGGTCGCCGAGGACGGGGTCGTCCGGGAGGAGGTTCCAAGCGAGGATCCGGCGACGCCGACGGCCGCGATCTACCTGGTGCCGTTCCACCGGGCCGAGATATCCGTTGCCGGCCAGTTGCGCCGCCTGCTGAATACCGGCGCGGACCGGTTGGCCGCCTTCGCCTCGGTGGACTGGGACCGGGCGTTGGGCTGGCTGCGGGAGCGGACCGGGGTCGAGCTCGCGCCGGCCCAGCGCGATGCGGTGCAGCTTGCCCTGACGTCCAGGGTCGCCGTGCTGACGGGCGGACCGGGCTGCGGCAAGAGTTTCACCGTCCGCTCCATCGTGACGCTCGCACTGGCCCGGCAGGCGAAGGTGATCCTCGCCGCGCCGACCGGCCGGGCCGCGAAGCGGCTGACCGAGCTGACCGGGCACGAGGCATCGACGGTGCACCGGCTGCTGGAGCTGCGGCCGGGCGGTGACGCCGCCTTCGACCGGGACCGCCCGCTCGACGCCGACCTGATCGTCGTTGACGAGGCGTCGATGGTCGACCTGCTACTGGCGAACAAGCTTGCCAAGGCGGTTCCGCCCGGCGCGCATCTGCTGCTGGTCGGCGACGTCGACCAGCTGCCGTCGGTCGGTGCCGGCCAGGTGCTACGCGACCTGCTCGCCGAGGGGACGCCGATCCCGCATGTCCGGCTCACCCAGGTCTTCCGAGCGGCGACCGAGTCCGGGGTGGTGACCAACGCGCACCGCATCAACCGTGGTGACTATCCGCTGGTCCGGGGACTGCCCGACTTCTTCTTGTTCGCCGCCGAGGAGGCGGAGGAGGCGGCGAAAATCACCGCGGAGGTGGTCGCCCGGCGGATTCCGGCGAAGTTCGGGCTTGATCCGCGCCGGGACGTGCAGGTACTGACCCCGATGCACCGCGGCCCGGCGGGGGCCGGCGCGCTGAACACCCTGCTGCAGGAGGCCCTGACGCCGTCCCGCCCGAACGTGGCCGAGCGGCGCTTTGGCAGCCGGACGTTCCGGGTCGGCGACAAGGTTACGCAGGTGCGCAACAACTACGACAAGGGCGCGAGCGGGGTCTTCAACGGCACTCTCGGCGTGGTCACCGCGCTGGATGTGGAGAACCAGACGCTCACCATCCGGACCGACGAGGACGAGGACATCGACTACGACTTCGGGGAGCTCGACGAGCTGACCCACGCCTACGCGGTGACGATCCACCGCTCCCAGGGCAGTGAGTACCCCGCGGTCGTCATCCCGCTCACCACCAGCGCCTGGATGATGCTGCAACGCAATCTGCTCTACACGGCCGTCACCCGGGCGAAGAAGCTGGTCGTGCTGGTGGGATCCCGCCGGGCGATCGGCCAGGCGGTGCGGGCCGCCGGTCACGGCCAGCGGCACACCGCGCTCGACCACCGGCTGCGTAGCGGGTGACTGGTGAACACCACCTACCATCGGCTCGTAACGGTAACGGCGACACGGTCAGCTCGACGCCGCCACGCCCAGGCTCACGCTGGTTGCCGCGGCTATGACCACTGCCTCCGCNTCCGCGATGACCTTCTTGACGATCGGGGCGACCGGCGTCAGGTCGGTCGCCGTCCGGATCCGCTCCTTCGCGTGCCCGCGGGACGCGCGCTCGGGTGCCACCACCTCGAGTAGACGGGCCGGGCCCGCGAGCGCGAGCAGGAGAAGTTCCTCGGCGAGCAGCATCGTCGTCTCCTCATTCGTCGGCGTTCGTGCCCCGGACCCTTACCTGGTCCGGGGACGGGGGCGCCCGGTCGGCCGGCTGGCAATCCCCGGTCGCGAAGCCGACGCCCACAACGGCGTATATCGGCCTCCGGCCGCTATGAACCATGTCACATCTACCGCTGACGTTAGATAGAGGCGCTACCTTCGTGCGGTGACGACTTCCGACACCGCCGCCGGCACCCTGTCGCTTGAGGCCGACGAGGTCCTGGCCCGGCCCGGTCCGGACAACTACAAGTGGATCGCGCTGTCGAACGCGACCATTGGCATCCTGATGGTGACGATCAACAGTTCGATTCTTCTCATCGCCCTTCCGGATATCTTCCGGGGAATCGAGATAGACCCGCTCGCACCGGAGAACACCTCGTACTTCCTCTGGATCCTGATGGGATTCCTGCTGGTCACCTCGGTGCTCGTGGTGAGTCTGGGGCGGGTCGGCGACATGTTCGGCCGGGTGCGGATGTACAACCTCGGCTTCGCGATCTTCACGCTGTTCTCGATCCTGCTCGCCGTCACCTGGATGCATGGCACGGCAGCCGCCTGGTGGATCATCATCATGCGGGTGCTGCAGGGCGTGGGCGGTGCCTTCCTCTTCGCCAACTCCAGCGCGATCATCACTGACGCCTTCCCGGAGGACGAACGCGGGCTCGCCCTGGGGGTCAACGGCGTCGCGGCGATCGTCGGATCATTTCTGGGGCTGTTGATCGGCGGTCTGCTGGCGCCGGTCGAATGGCATCTGGTCTTTCTTGTCTCGGTGCCGTTCGGCATCTTCGGGACGGTCTGGGCCTACCTGAAGCTGCGCGACAACGGGGCGCGCACCCAGGCCCGGATCGACTGGGCCGGCAACATCACGTTCGCGGTCGGCCTCATCGCGATCCTGACCGGCATCGTCTACGGGCTGCAGCCCTATGGCGGTCACACGATGGGCTGGACCAAGCCGTTCGTGCTGAGCTGCCTGTTCGGTGGTCTCGCGGTGCTGATCGGCTTCGTCGTCATCGAGCTGCGCTCCGCCGACCCGATGTTCCGCCTGGACCTGTTCCGGAGCCGGACCTTCACCATGGGCAGCATCGCGGCTCTGCTCGGCGCGCTCGCCCGTGGTGGTCTGCAGTTCATGTTGATTATCTGGTTGCAGGGGATCTGGTTGCCGCTGCATGGCTACAGCTTCGAGAAGACCCCGCTGTGGGCCGGCATCTACCTGATTCCGGTGACCGTCGGATTCCTGGTGGCGGGGCCGCTGGCCGGCCGGTTCGCGGACCGCTACGGTGCGCGTCCGTTCGCCACCCTGGGACTGGTGATCACGGCGGTGGCGTTCCTGCTGTTCGACGCCATTCCCATCGACTTCGACTATCCGTGGTTCGCGCTGATCCTGTTGCTGATGGGCCTGTCCATGGGCCTGTTCGCGGGGCCGAACACCAGCAGCGTGATGAACACCCTGCCGCCCAACCAGCGCGGTGCCGGTGCCGGCATGCTCAACACGTTCCAGAACTCGGCCAGCGTGCTGTCCATCGGTGTTTTCTTCACCATCATCGCGCTCGGGCTGGCCGCCAGCCTTCCGGACGCCATGTACTCCGGGCTTGTCGGGCAGGGCGTCTCCCCGGCGAAGGCGCACGAGCTGGCGAACCTGCCGCCGATCGGCAGCCTGTTCGCCGCGTTCCTCGGGTACAACCCCACCGAGCGACTGCTCGGCCCGGACACCCTGTCGCAGCTCGACCCGGCGAAGGCCGACTTCCTCACCGGGCACACCTTCTTCCCGAACCTCATCTCCGGGCCGTTCGGTGACGGTCTGCGCCTCGCCTTCGCCTTCGCCGCCGTCGCCTGCCTGGTCGCCGCGGGCTTCTCCTGGCTGCGCGGGAAGCAGCGGCCGCACGTGCGCCGTCCGCTGCTCGAAGAGACGGCCGAGGGGCTGGCCGGCGCGGGCGACATCGCGGCGATGGAGGACGGTGCCGGGAGCGCTCTTTCGAGCAGCCCCCTGGCCGCCGAGCGATAGGCCGCGGGCTAGGCCGAGCGTGAGAAAGGCCCTGACGTCGATGATCAGAGCCGCCGATGGCGCCGTGCGGGCCGATGGCGCCGTGCGGGCCGATGGCGCCGTGCGGGCCGATGGCGCCGTGCGGAACAATTGCCTGGTGCGGGACGGCGACGCGGCCAAGAGCCCGGTCAAGAGCGCGGCCAAGAGCGCGGTCAAGGATGCGGCTCGTGACCTGCGCGGGATCGGTCAGGCCGCGCAGGAACTGGGCGTCTCGGTGCGGGCCCTGCGGTATTACCAGGAGGTGGGGCTGCTCACCCCGTCCGGGCGCACCCTGGGCGGGAACCGGCTGTACGCGGATTCCGACCTCGCCCGGGTGCGGCGCATCCGCGAGCTGCAGACGCTGCTCGGCTTCAACCTGGACGAGATCCGCACGATCCTCGCCTACGAGGATCGTCTCGCCCAGGTCCGGCAGGAGTACCACGCGGCGTCCGACGACGCGGACCGCATCCGGCTGCTGACCGAGGGCACGTCGGCCTACCGGAGGCTCCGCGTCGAGATTGACGAGAAAATCAGCCGGCTGGTGGCCTTCCGTGACGAGATCGACGAACGGATCGAGCGGGCGGACCGGCTGGCCAAGGGGGTCGCCGACAGCTCTCAGTGATCATCCGATCGTCGGGTTGGGCCGGCGTGCCGGGTCGGTCCGGGAACCTCGACCGCCAGGAGCGCCACATCGTCGTTCAGCGTCGATCGCGTCCAGTCCCGGACCCGGTCGGCGAGATCGGTCAGCGCCTCGTCGAGTGACGTGTGGGCGAACGCGGCCTCGGCCGCGGGCAGCAGGGGGAAGAAGGCGCCGGTCGTGGGGGCGCGTGCCTCGGTGATGCCGTCGGTATAGAACAGCAGGCGATCCCCCGCCCGCAGCACGGTGTCCGTCACGTTGCTCCCGTCCGTGATCAGCCCGAGCGGTGGCAGCCTGGACGAGACAGTGAGCAGATCCGCCTGCCCGGCACGAACGAGAACGGGATCGGGATGTCCCGCGTTCGCCAGCGTCAGACGGCTGCCGTCGACCTGCCCGACGACCGCGGTGACGAAGTCGTCCAGGCAGCTGGCATCGGCGACCTCCGCGTCGAGGTTCGCCAGCAGATCGCGCAGGCCGCCCGTGCGTCGACTCATCAGCCGGAAGCAGCTGAGCACCCGGCTCGCGATCCGCACGGCGTCGAGCCCCTTGCCCCGTACGTCACCAATGAGCAGGCGGGTTCCCCACGGGCTGTCGACGACCTCGTACAGATCCCCACCGATCATGGCCTCCACGGTGGCACTCTCGTAGCGGACGGCGAACCGCAGCCCGCCGGACGACGACGGGACGGGACTGAGGATCGTCTGCTGCGCCACCTCGGCCACCCGAGTGACGTTCTGCAGCTTCGTCTCGCGTCGGATGTTGTATCGGCTGACCAGGACGGCCATCACTCCGCCGGCCGTGACCCCGACCAGCCGGACCACCTGGGCCGTCGGGCCACCGCCGCTCCGGCCGAACAGGTCATCGTGCAGACCCAGCAGGATGCCCGCCAGGACCGCCGCCACCCCGTAGCCTGCGGTCAGCCGGGGTCCGGCGAACGTGGCCGCGAGCATGGGGCTCAGAATCGCGAGTCCGATCACGTTCCATTTCTGGTTGCTCAGTTGCAGTCCGACCACCAGGGCGAGTATGAGCATCGGGGCGATCGGGGCGATCGGGGCGAACCAGCGCAGCACCCTCAGCACCTCAGTACCGCAGCACCCTCAGCACCCCGGGAGATCCGCCCGGGGATCTCGCCTTGGCCAGGCCGCATGGGTGTCTGTCTACCCGCGAGCGGTCCGGACCGAACCCGCCGGAGCCTGCTTCCAGGGGGCCTCACCAGCCAGCATGGACGCGCTGNCCCGGCGGCGGGCCCGGCCCGCCGAGACCTCGATCGCGCGCCTCGCCGAGCAGCTCGCGGCGCTGTGAACCCGTTCAGCGGGGTGCCATCCGGATGGCACCGNCGAGGCGGATGGTCTCGCCGTTGAGCATGGGGTTCGCGATGATCTGGGTCGCGAGCAGGCCGTACTCGTCGGGGGAGCCCAGGCGCGAGGGGTGCGGGACCTGCTGGCCGAGAGAGACGCGAGCCGGCTCCGGCAGCGAGGCGAGCAGCGGGGTGTCGAACAGGCCGGGGGCGATGGTCACCACGCGGATCTTCAGACTGGCGAGGTCGCGGGCGATCGGCAGCGTCATGCCGACGATGCCGCCCTTGGNCGCCGAGTAGGCGGCCTGCCCGATCTGGCCCTCGAACGCCGCCACGGACGCGGTGTTGATGATGACGCCACGCTCGCCGTCGATCTCCTCGGTCCTGCTGATCCGCTCGGCCGCGAGTCGGATGACGTTGAACGAGCCGATCAGGTTGACCTTGACGACCCGCTCGAAGATGGCCAGTGGGAACGGCCCTTCCTTGCTCAGCGTCTTGGCGGCGTTGCTGATGCCGGCGCAGTTGACGGCGATGCGCAGCGGGCCCAGCTCGGCAGCCACGTCCAGGGCTGCCGTCACGTCCTGCTCGGAGGTGACGTCGCCGGGGCTGAATCGCACCGAACTGCCGAACTTCTCCGCGACCGCCGCGCCGTTCGAGGACGGGAGGTCGAGGAGGACCACGCTGGCACCAGCGTCGATGAGCCGGGTGGCGGTGGCAAGGCCGAGGCCGGAAGCCCCGCCGGTCACCACGGCGACTGAATCCGTGATCTGCACGTGAGTTCCTCTCCGGGAGGGACATCGGCCGGAGGCGCGGCCTTGGCTGTGCGGGGTGGAGCTGGGGGAACGAGCCGGCCGTCCCCCGACCGGCGACCAGGGGAGGCGGCCATCCGTGCACACCCCGGAAGACGTGCACACCCCGGAAGAGTAGTGCAAGCCGCGCGGGCGGACAGCGCTCCCGTGGGCCGCCAGCTCCGCGCTGCCCACCGGTTGGCGCGGATTGGGACCGGGCCGGTGGGACCAGGAGGATCAGTAGGTGCAGGTGGGCGGGCCCGGCGAGGGCGCTCCCGGCGGCGCCAGTCCGGCGGCGGGTCCGGCCGCCGCCGGTGCGGGCGCAGGCGCGGTCCCACCGGCCGTCACACTCGGCGTCACCACCGCGGTGAAGCCGGAGCCCAGGACGAGCTGGACACCGGTGATGCTCGCATCGGCGAGCAGGACCGAGCCGGGCACCGCCGCGGCGACGGTGTTCGCCTCGGCCTCCTGCCCGGGGGCGTAGAGCACCCGGGAGGTCTCGTGGGTGAGGACCGAGGCGTTGCCGGCGTTGCGGGCGTGGAAGCCCTTGGCAGTCAGCTGCTCGGTGACCTTGGAGGCGAGTCCGGCCCGCGACGAGCCGTTGTAGACGGCGACCCGGACCTGGGAGGGCGCGGCGGCGGCGCCGGGAGCGAGCGCCGGACCGGTCCCCCCGCTCCCGGCGTCGGTGGTAGAACTCGCGCCCTCGGCCTTGCCACCCATCGGCGCGACGATGCGCTGCAGGTCGTCCGGCCGGTAGAGCTGCACGGAGGCCGGGACTCCGTGCAGGCGGATGTTGCCGTTGTCGTCGATCGCCCCCTCGGCACGGGTCGGCGCGTGGACGGGCACGGTCTGCATCTGGAGGCCCCCGGTGGCCAGCCCGCGGACTCGGGTGCCGAGGCTGCGCAGGTCGGCGATGCTGGTGTGGTTGTCGAGGGTGAGCGCGCTCGCTGCCGCCGATACCAGCTTCTGGGCCTTGATCGGGTTCGTCAGGGTGTCGTCTGCCATGATCTTGTGGAACATCGAGCCGATGAACTGCTGCTGCCGGCGGATGCGGTCGAAGTCGCCGTCCGGCAGGCCGTGGCGTTGGCGAACGAAGGCCAGGGCCTGGTCGCCGCCGAGCTGGATCGTCCCGGGCCCACCGACGAATCCGCTCATCGGGTCGTTGGTGTTCGTGCTCATCCGCCACCGCCCGCGGTCGTCCTGGTAGCGGCTCGGTTTCGCGTCCGACGGCTTGATGCAGACCTGGACACCGCCGATGGCATCGGTGATCTCCTTGAAACCCTCCAGGTCCATCGAGATGTAGTGGTCGACCTGCAGGCCGGTCAGGCTCTGCACCGTCTGCACCAACAGCGACGGGCCGCCTACGGAGATCGCGGCGTTGAACTTGTCGTGCCAGGCCTTGTGACGTTTGCCGGCCCCGTCGGTGTACTCGGGGATCAGCACATACATGTCGCGGGGGAAGGAGACCATGGTGGTGGTCCCATCCTTCGTCAGGTGCGCGAGGATCGTCGTGTCGGAGCGCTGGCCCGGCGCGTCTCCGTACTTACCGTTGGTACCGGCGCGGCTGTCGGTCCCGACCAGCAGGTAGTTCGCNGTCCCCACCCCGCCGGAGTCGCCGCCCGAACCGAGGCCGAGGTCGACCCGGTTGACCTTGCCGTCGACATAGAAGTACGCGGCCCAGCCCCCCACCGTGGCCACGAACACGAGGCAGGACACGCAGGCCAGGAAGACCCGCAACCCGCGACGCCTAGCCGACCGTCCGCCGCGTGCCGACCCGGATCCCGACCGGCCGGACCCCGATCCCCGCGGGTCGAGCNGGGGTGGAAGCNCCCGCGCGTGGTCGGCGGCGTCGTTCTGNGGGTGCGGTGCGGTCACTTCCCGCCTCTCCTCGAGCGGTCCGGCGAGCAGGGTCCGGCATGGCACGGAAAGTAACACGAATGGTTTCATGCTCCCTGATGAGGGGTTCAGCCGAGTTTGGCCATATCCGGGTGAGCGGCGGCGGCTTCACCGGCTTCACCGGCGGCGGACGACGATCACATAGTCCGGTCGGGTCCCGCCATCGCCGCCTGGATGTTTTCGGCGGCCGCGTCGAACAGGCGGTGTGCCAGCTCCGACAACGCGCGCGCGGCGGCCACCTCGTCCCCGATCTCGGGAACGTCGGACTCCCCGGGGTGCAGCCGGGCCTGCCCCGTCCCGTGTAGATCGTCGCGGGCGCTGCCGTGCAGGGCCGCATCCGCCTGGGTACGGCCGTGCTGCTCCGTCAGGGAGATCTGCACGGTCCAGGTTCTCGTGGTGGTCATCTCGGCCTCCGTCCGACGAGTTCTCCTCGGATGAGTTCTTCCTGGTTGTCACGTGCCCGCGTGGTCCCCGGTGACACGGGGGGGGTGACACGGGGGGGTGACACGGTGCCCGGCCCGGGCACCGGCCGGGCCGGGCACCCACAGGTGGCGTATGGCCCGTTCATCGGCGCGCTTAATGTTGGGCATCCTCCGCCTTCCGGTATTGCCGGGATTCACCGTCCCGGCAACGGGAAGGCGTGGGGCGCCGCGCCGGTTGGTCCAGGAGGAACCGGTCCCCGGGAGGGACTGGTCCGAACGCGAGAACGGGAGGCGAGTGGATGACGGCCGAGGCACGAGGGCGGATTCGGCTCGAACAGGGCCGCGGGCGGGTGCGGACGTATCTGGGCGGCCAGCTGGTCGCGGATCCGTCGGCCGGCGGGATCCGCGGACGGGTCAGCTAGTCGGCACCGACCAGCGCAGCTGGGTGCCGCCGTCGGGGCCCGGGCCGAGTTCGAAGGTCCCGCCGAGATCCCGCGCCCGGGCCCGCATGTTCGCCAGCCCGCTGCGGCGGGTGGTAGGGCCGATGCCGACCCCGTCGTCCACCACGTCGACGGTGACGGCGCCGCTCGCGGCGGTCACGGTCACCTCGACACTGCTCGCCTTGGCATGCCGGGCGGCGTTGGACAGCGCCTCGCGCACGACCGCGATCAGATGGTCGCCGACGGTAGAGCCGATCATCGTGTCCACCGGTCCGTCCAGCCGGACCCGCGGGGTGAAGCCGAACGCGCCGGTCATGTCGTCGATGACGCCCAGGATCTGCGCCCGCAGGCCGCTGCCCGTCGCCGGTGCCGCCCGGCCCCGCAGCTCGAAGATGGTGTGGCGGATCTCCCGTACCGTCTCGTCGANATCCTCCACGTAGGTGTTCATCCGTTCCGCCCGGGTGGGCCGCTCCTCGCTGGCCGCGAGGCCCTGCAGGCCCATCGCCACCGCGAACAGGCGTTGCATCACGTGGTCGTGCAGGTCGCGGGCGATCCGGTCGCGGTCCTCCAGCAGGGACAGCCGGCCGCGTGCGGCCCGGGAGCGGGCGAGTTCCAGCGCGAGCGCGACGTGCGCGGCGAACGCGGCCGCCAGCTCCAGGTCCGCGTCTGTGAACAGGTCACCGCCCCGGCGCCGGGCGAGGATCAGCGCCCCGGACGTGACATGTGACGTGATCAGCGGAACGATCATCGTTGGCCCGATGTCGAGGTCGTGGACCTCGGATTCGGCCAGTTCACGGACGTCGGCGACGACCAGCGGCGCATGGTCGCATACCGCGCGGCCGGCCAGCGAGCTCTCTATCGGTACCCGTCGGCCCCGCAGCAGGTCCGCGTCCTGCCCGGCGGCGACGTCGAAGGACAGCTCGGTCGCCGTCTCCGACCCGAGGGCCAGCGCCGTCGTGTCCGCGCGGGCGACGTCGCGGGCCCGCTGGACGATCAGCTCCAGCGGGTCGTCGCCGTCTGCGAGCAGATGCCGGGTGATGTCGGCNGATGCCTGCGACCACTGCTGGCGATGCNGGGCCTCCCCGAACAGCCGGGCGTTGTCGATCGCCACACCGGCGTTCGCGGCCAGCGCGAGCGCCAGCTCCTCGTCCTCCGCGGTGAACACCCGACCGCCGCGTTTCTCAGTGAGGTAGAGATTGCCGAAGACCTCGTTGCGGACCCGGATCGGCACCCCGAGGAAGGCCCGCATCGGTGGATGGCCCGGGGGGAAACCGACCGCCTGGAGGTGGTCGGCGATGTCGTCGAGGCGCACCGGCCGCGGTTCCGCGATGAGCAGGCCCAGCACGCCGTCTCCCCGGGGCAGCCGCCCTATCGTCTCGACGAGTCCCGGGTCCATCCCGACGTGCACGAACTGTTCGAGCCGACCGTCGCGGGAGATTACCCCGAGCGCGCCGTAGCGGGCGTCAACCAGCTCGCACGCGGACTCGACGATGCGCCGTAGCACCACGTCGAGACTGAGGTCGGCGGTGACCATCCGGTTGGCCCGCAGCAGGCCGTGCAGCCGGCTTTGAGTGGCCAGAACGTCCTGGGCCCGGTCCACCAGCTGGGCGAGAAGCTCGTCGAGCTCGAGCCGAGCGACCGCGGGAAAGATCAGCTCTCCCGGCGGTCCCGGAGACGGCGCGGTGCCGGCCAGATCGGAGGTCCCTTCGTCCGCGGAGGCGAGGTCCCGTTCGGACTCCATGTTCTCAAGACGATAACCGACCGGGCCTGGGCCGGCATGATCCGCGGGATGAGGCGATGACCATTCTTCGCTGGCCGCGCACCGGTACGCCACCATGCGGGTATGGATATCGTCAGCGAGGCGGAGTTCGGTCGCCGCATCGAGACCCATCTCGCCGCGGGTTCCGGTGTGGGCGGTGGAGCCGGTCCTCGTGGAGCCGGAGCCGGTACGGGGGTAGCCGGTCCTGGCCGATGGCGGTCGGCCACGCCGCGGGTCGTGGCGGCGGGGAACTTCGCCACCCCGCTCGTCGCGTTGCGTGTGATCGACGCGGTGGTGAGTGAATACCGCCTCTTTATGATCAACGCTCAGGGTGGCGTGCCGGAACGCGGCGGCGTGACGCCGGAGACCGCGTTCGTCGGCCCGGCGATGCGCAACGTGCCCGGCCTCGACTACCTGCCCAACCGGCTCAGCCTCGTGCCTCGCCTGCTCGCGACCACCCACCGGCCCGACGTCGTCGTGTTGCACGCCAGCGTGCCCGACGGGGGGAAGGTCTCGCTCGGCACCGAAGTCAACATCCTGCCGGCCGCGGTCGAGGCGGCCCGCGCGCACGGGGGACTGGTGGTCGCCCAGCTCAACCCGGCGATGCCCTACACCTTCGGCGACGGTGAACTGAGCATCGATGACGTCGACCTCGCCGTGGAGGTGGAGCAGCCGCTCGCCAGCCCCGCGGTCACGCCCGTCGACGACGTCCGCGGGCAGATCGGCGAGCGGGTCGCCGCGCTCGTCGAGGACGGGGCGACCCTGCAGCTCGGCATCGGCGGTGTCCCGAACGCCACGCTGTCGGCCCTCGTCGACCGGCGGGNTCTNCGCGNGTGGNCCGAGACCTTCTCCGATGGCATGCTCGCGCTCGAAGCCTCCGGCGCGCTGGCCGCCGGGACACCGCTGCGGACCTCGTTCCTGTTCGGGTCGGCCGAGCTCTACTCGTGGGCGCACCGCAATCCGCGGCTGCTGCTGGTGCGCACCGAAATCGTGAACGACCCGGGGGTCATCGTCCGGCAGCCGCGGATGACCTCGATCAACACCGCGCTGCAGGTGGATCTGTATGCGCAGGCGAACGCGTCCTGGATCCGCAACCGCATCTACTCCGGCTTCGGTGGGCAGTCCGACTTCGTCGTCGGCGCGCTGCACGCGGCCGACGGCAAGGCGATCATCGCCCTGCCGAGCCGGCATGCCCGGTCGGGGGATTCCTGTGTGCTGCCGCGGCTCACCAGCCCGGTCACCAGTTTCCAGCACAGCTACGTCGTGTCCGAGAACGGGACCGCGGCCGTGTGGGGGCGCGGCCAGCACGAACAGACCGCCCGACTCATCGACCACGTCGCCCACCCCGACGCCCGAGCCGGCCTGACGGAGGCGGCCGGGTCGCTGGGACTGCTCGCCGGCCGCGCATCGTCAACCGTCTGATCCGGGACCGTCTGATCCGATGATCGTCTGATTCGGTAAGCTGACCAGAAAGCCGAGGAACGCACGACAAGTCACCGGGTGGTCCGCCGCCAGGAGCGGCTTTGCGTCAAAAAGCGCGAGAGTGCCCCGGGCGTTAAAGACGCGAACACGGCATCCATGGCGGCCATGGCTGCCGCCGTCAAACAGCATGGCTGGAATAAGCCGCCCCCAACGGTCAGTTCTGTCGTTCCTGCGTCGAGAATCGGCCGAGCCCGGTCCCAAGACGCGACACGCAAGTTTTTCAATCGCCGGTGACGCCCAGGCCGACCGCTAGCCTCGCCATGACGGAAAGGAAAGGATAGGTCCACCGTCCGCGGGCAACGGGGTCGTTCATCTTCGGGAGAAAAATGTGGGACAGACACGCGACGGGACTATCTCGTTGGCTACGGGCGCGAATACTCTCACGTCGGCGCCTGACACCGACTCGACCGAATCTCCCGACATCGGCGACGCAGGACGGGTTCTGATCGTAGTTCAGAACCTGCCGATTCTGATCGACCATCGGACGTGGCAGGAATGCCAGGCGCTTCGCAACCAGGGCTACCAGGTTGCCGTAATATGCCCACGGGGCCCGGGGCAGCGGCGTCACCAGATCGTTGACGGTGTCAGCATCTGGACGTATCGTGGCGCACCCCGGACCCAGGGTGTGCTCAGTTACGTCTTCGAGTTCGGCTACTGCTGGGTGCGAACCGCTGTCCTGTCCGTCGCCGTGGCCCGCCGGCACGGATTCGACGTGATCCAGGCATGTAACCCGCCGGACACGTACTGGGCGCTCGCGCTGTTCTACAAGCCATTCGGCAAGAAGTTCGTCTTCGACCATCATGATCTCTGTCCGGAACTCTATCGCTCACGGTTCGGTAAGGACGGGGGGCTGTTGCTCCGCGCGTTGCTGCTGCTTGAACGGATGAATCAGCGGGTCGCTGACCACGTGATCGTGACCAACGAATCTTACCGGCGGCTGGCCCTGACCAGGGGGCGGCTGCCGTCGGAACGGGTGACCGTCGTCCGAAACGGACCGGACCCCGAACTGATGAAGCCCGCCGCGGAGCGGCCCGAATTGCGGCGCGGCCGGCAGCACCTTGCCTGTTATCTGGGAATAATGGGCCCGCAGGACGGTGTCGACCGACTCCTCGATGCCATACATCACTATGTCCACGTTCTCGGGCGCACCGACTGCGCCTTCGCCCTGCTGGGATTTGGTGACTGTCTGGACGATCTGCGGAAACAGTCGAGCCGGCTCGGTCTCGACGACTGGGTCGAGTTCACCGGGCGGGCCGACGACCAGATGATCCGGGACTACCTGTCCACCGCCACGGTCGGATTGTCGCCGGACCCGCGGAGCCCGCTGAACGAGGTGTCCACCATGTCCAAGACGCTCGAATACATGGCCTATGCGCTGCCGGTGGTGGCCTATGACCTGACCGAGACCCGGGTGAGCGCCGAGGACGCCGCCGTCTATGTACCCTCCGACACGGTGGCGGACTTCGCCCGGACCCTCGCCGAACTGCTGACGGACCCGGACCGACGCCGGACCCTTGGCGCCCGGGGTCGGGAGCGCATTGTGAACGAACTGTCCTGGCGGTATTCGGAGCCCCGCTACGTCGGGGTCCACGACCGGCTACGTGGTCGCCAGGCCGGCCACCCCAGTATCCCGGTCCCTCGTCAGGGCGGCTTGACCCGCGTGAGCGGCTCGGCAGCGCCGGTTCACGCGACCGGCTCCCGGGAACGAGCGGAACGATGAAGGTCGGTATTCTTGCCGGCGGTCTGGGCAGCCGGTTGGCGGAGGAGACGGTCATCAAACCCAAACCGATGATCGAGATCGGCAACCGGCCGATCATCTGGCACATCATGAAGTACTACGCTCACTTCCAGTTCACCGATTTTACGATCGCCCTGGGGTATAAAGGCGAATATATCAAACGCTGGCTGGTGGACTACGCGGCGCTGACCAGCGATCTCACGGTGTCGCTTCGGCAGAGCGCTGTGGAGCGGCACGGGGGTACCTCGGAGGATTGGCGGGTAAATCTGGTCGACACCGGTCAGAATACCGCCACCGGCGGTCGTATCAGGCGACTCGCGCCCTGGCTCGGNGACGCGGGGNCGTTCATGTTGACCTGGGGGGACGGCGTAGCGGACATCGATCTCAACGCGTTGCGCGACTTCCACCGCTCGCATGGCAGGATCGCCACGCTGACCGCCGTGCGGCCACCCGCCCGGTTCGGTCACCTCGAGCTGGCCGGGGACCAGATTGTGGAGTTCTCGGAGAAACCACAGGCCGGTGAGGGCTGGATCAACGGTGCCTTCTTCGTCCTGGAACCGCAGGTCTTCGACTACATTGCCGGCGACGACACCCAGTTCGAGAAGGAGCCCCTTGAGAGGCTCGCCAAGGACGGTCAGCTCATGGCGTATCGGCATGGCGGCTTCTGGCAGTGCATGGACACGGTACGCGACCGCAAACTCCTGCAGTCACTGTGGGATGGTGGCTGTGCGCCCTGGAAGGTATGGGACTGAGCTCGATGCGTATTCTGGTCACCGGACACGACGGATATATAGGAACCCGTCTCATCCCGCTCTTCCGGGCTGCCGGACACGATGTGGTGGGTCTGGACAGCGGACTGTTCTCCGGGTGTACCCTCGGACCCGATCCGGACTTCGTGCCGGCGTTGAAACTTGATATTCGGGACGTCCGGCCGTCCCAGCTGGAGGGTTACGACGCGGTGGTCCATCTGGCGGGCATATCCAATGATCCGCTGGGTGATCTGAACCCAGCCGTGACCTATGACATCAACGCCCGGGGGACGTTGCTGGTTGGGCGTGCCGCCAAGGCCGCGGGCGTACCGCGTTTCGTCTTCTCGTCCTCGTGCAGCCTCTATGGTGCGCACGGAGACGCGCCCATCGACGAGTCGGCCGAGTTTCATCCGGTGACTCCCTACGGCGAGTCAAAAGTGATCGCCGAACGAGAGCTCGCCGAGCTTGCCGATGACGATTTCAGCCCGGTCTTCCTGCGTAACGCCACGGCGTACGGCGTCTCACCCCGACTGCGTGGTGATCTTGTGGTGAACAATCTCACCGGCTACGCGGTGACGACCGGCGAGGTTTACCTCAAGAGCGACGGGACGCCGTGGCGGCCGCTGGTACACATCGAGGACATCGCCCGGGCGATGCTCGCCGTGTGCGAGGCGCCCCGCGAGAAGATCCACCTCAAGGCCTACAATGTCGGCCGGTCGGCGGAGAACTATCGGATACGCGACGTGGCCGCGATCGTCGAGGAGGTCGTGCCGGGCGGCCGGGTGGTCTTCGCGGACACGGCCGGGCCGGACAAGCGGAACTACCGGGTGGACTGCGACCGTATCGCCGAGGAGATACCGGGATTCCGGCCGGTGTGGACCGTCCGCAAGGGGGTCGAGGAGCTCTACCTGGCCTACGTCGCCGCCGGGCTGACCAAGGAGGAGCTGATCGGCTCCCGCTTCCAGCGGATCCAGCGCATCCAGCAACTCATGGCGGACGGTCTGCTCGACGTCACCCTGCGGTCGGCCGCACCGATGCGGGTGCCATGAGCGTGCTCGGCCGCCGCTGCCGCGGCTCGACATACCTGCGGCGACGTACCCGCGGCGGGGCTGCCGGTTCATCCTTCCCGTTCCGACACCGAGGGTCGTTCCATGACTGACCAGTCCACCGCCTGCCCCGCCTGCGGCGGTTCCCNTCTCACCNCCNTCTATACAAANGACGACGTCCCNTCGCACAGTTGTCTGCTGCTGGCCGACGAGGACGAGGCCCGGGCGTTCCCGAAGGGTGATCTGCGGATCGCCTTCTGCGAGCGCTGCGGCTTCATCATGAACACGGCCTTCGATCCGACCAAGAATCAGTACTCCGCCCGGTACGAGGAGACGCAGGCATTCTCCACCCGATTTCAGGAGTTCGCGCGGGACCTCGCCAAGCGCTGGACCGACAAGTACGATCTGTACGGGAAGACGGTCCTGGAGATCGGGTGCGGCAAGGGTGAGTTTCTCGTCCACCTGGTGGAGCAGGGTGCCGGCGCCGGCATCGGGATCGACCCGGGTGTCCGGCCCGAGCGCATCACCAGCCCGGTTGCCGGCCGGCTGACCTGGATCACGGNCCTCTNCNCCGAGCGGTATGCGCACCTGACCGCCGATGCCGTCGTGTGCCGGCACACCCTGGAGCACATCGCGCCGGTCGGCGACTTCATGCGGATGATCCGGGCCGCGCTCGGTGACCGGACCGATATCCCGGTCCTCTTTGAGCTGCCGGACGTCCTGCGGGTGCTGCAGGAGGCGGCGTTCTGGGATGTGTACTACGAGCACTGCTCCTATTTCAGCGCCGGTTCGCTGGCGAGGTTGTTCCGAGCTACCGGGTTCGAGGTGCTCGACGTCTCCCTCGACTATGACGATCAGTACCTGCTGATCGAGGCGCGGCCGTCCACCGTTCCGGCGGCCGGTGACCCGCTGCCGATCGAGGACGACCTGGCCACCCTGCGCGTCGGGGTACGGCACTTCCAGCGTGAGGTGGCCACGACGCTGAACCGGTGGAGCGAGATGCTGTGGCGCGGGCACCAGCGCGGCGAAAAGGCGGCGATCTGGGGTTCGGGCTCCAAAGGTGTGTCGTTTCTGGCGACCCTCGGCCCGGCCGCCGACCTGGTCCGCTACGCCGTCGACATCAACCCGCACAAACACGGCATGTTCATGGCGGGCAGCGGCCACCGTATCGTCCCGTCCGAGTGGCTGCGGGAAGATAGGCCGGATCTTCTGATCATCATGAATCCGATCTATCGTGACGAGATCGCGGGGGAGTTGACCCGGCTGGGCGTCGACACCGAGCTGAGGGCCGTCTGAGTGAGCAATGTCTGTCTGGTGAGCAACGTCTGTCCGGTGACCAATGTCTGTCCGGCATGCCAGGGCACCGCGCTCGAAGACCTGGTACGTGTTGAGCGTTCGCCGGTGATGANCGGCGTGCTGTGGCCGTCGCGGGAAGCCGCCATGACCGCGCAGCGCCGTGCTCTGGAGCTGTCGCTGTGTGCCGAGTGCGGCACCGTGGTCAATGTCGCGTTCGAGGCCGGCCTCGTCGAGTACGGCGGCGAGTATGACAACTCGCTGCACTTCTCGCCCGCCTTCCGGGCGTACGCCGAGGCGTTGGCGGACCGTCTGATCGTCCGGCATAACCTGGTGGGGCGGGAGGTTGTCGAGATCGGGTCGGGCAAGGGGGACTTCCTGCGCCTGTTGTGTGCCCGGGGACTGTGTGCCGGAACCGGGTACGACCCGACCTACATCGGCCCCGAACGTGCCGACGACGCCGCGGTGACCTTTGTGGTCGACCTGTACGGTTCGCGCTATTCCCATCTCCCGGCGGATCTTGTCGTCTGCCGGCACGTCCTCGAGCACGTGTCCGATCCACTGGGCTTTCTGACCGATATCCGCAATGCGCTGGGCGGCCGGGACGCGTCGCTGTATCTCGAGGTGCCCAACGGCGGCTTCGTCCTCGGCGAGGCGGGGGNGTGGGACTTCATCTACCCGCACGTGTCGTACTTCTCGCCGGCTGGACTTCGGCGGGTGGNGAGCGCGGCCGGGTTCACCATCACCGACGCCGGAACATCCTACGGTGACCAGTTCCTCTGGATCGAGGCCAAGACGGCGCCGACGACCCGTCCGTCCGGTCGGATCGGACCGGCCGCCGGCGAGGACGTGGTGGCGACGGACCGCTTCGTGGTCCAGGCCAGAAAGTTCGGTGACGTCTANCGGGAGGTTGTCGGGCGCTGGTCCGCGCATCTCGCCGACCTGGCGACGGACGCCGATTCCGCCTGGGACGCGCCGCGTGCGCTGGTCTGGGGCGCGGGGTCCAAGGGGGTGGCATTCCTCAACGTGTTGGACGTCGGTTCCGCCGTGCGGGGAGTCGTCGACCTCAACCCGCGGAAGAGGGGCCTGTTCGTGCCCGGCACCGGGCATCCGGTGTTGGCACCCGAGGACCTGTCGGTGGAGCGGGTGGGGCGCGTTTTTCTTCCGAATCCGCTGTATCTGGACGAGGTGCGCGGCCGGTTGGCGGAACTGGGTGTGCCCGCGGAGGTCGTGCCACTTAGCAGCTGACAATCTCGTCAGCAGAGGTTCGGCTCCGGTCGGACGGAGGGACGATGGAGAATGGCCATACCTGTCGACAGCGGCACCCAGGACGAGGCCCGACCCAAGGGACCTGATCGCCAGGCGGGGCGTGGTGTCGTGGGGCGTGATGTTGTGGGGTGTGATGTTGTGGACCGTGGTGTTGTGGGGCCCGGTGTCCCGTCACCCCACCCGGACGCCCGGCCGCTCGTGACGGTGGGACTACCCGTCTTCAACGGGGAGAACTTCCTGGCTCGGGCGCTGGAGTCGATCGTCGTGCAGGACTACCCGAATCTTCAGATCGTCGTCGCCGACAACGGCAGCACCGACCGAACCGAGCAGATCTGCCGGGAATTCGTCCGCCGGGATCCGCGGATCGAGTACCACCGGAGTCCGGTGAACCGCGGCGCGGCCTGGAACTACAACCGGATCGTCCACCTCGCCGCGGGAACCTACTTCAAGTGGGCCGCCCATGACGACCTCTGCGCCCCCGCGTTCGTCAGCCGGTGCGTCGAGGCCCTGACTGCCGCGTCGTCCGCCGCCGTCCTGGCCTACCCCAAAACGGCGCTCATCGACCTGAACGATACGGTGACCGGTGGCTTCGAGGATGGGATGAACCTGTGTGAGCCGACGCCGCACGAGCGTCTGCGACACTTCCTGTCGACCCGTACGGAATACCATCCGGTATTCGGCGTCATACGGGCAGAAGCGCTCCTGAAGACGGATCTCATCGGAAAGTACGTCGGTTCAGACGTGGTTCTCCTGGCGCAGCTCGCCCTGGGCGGCCAGTTTGTCGAGGTGCCCGAACGCCTGTTTCTCAGGCGTTTCCACGAGAATACTTCTATGAATGCCAACCCAGATGCCGCGGAACGCGCTCTGTGGTTTGACCCGCACCGGCGGGCGCCGTCGCTGCCGATGGTGGAGAAGACCATCAGGATGGTTCACGTGATCCTGTCCCACGACCGGCTCGACCGGGCCGAGCGGGCTCGCTGCCTGGCGGTTCTGGGGCGGCAGTGGGCATTGCCCCATGCTCGGCACATGGGTGGCGAGGTACGCGCGGCATTCGGGACCCGAATCGGGACCCGAATCGGGACACGAATCGCCGCGAAGTTCCCCTCCCAGCGGTCCAGGTAGCGCGGCGACACGCGGGTCGGCCTGCATATCGGCGCGGCGCAGGGCGACTACATTGAATCGGTCCAGGCTGATGATGGGATCGGTTCAGGTGCATGAATCCTTGGAGCCCCGAATGACAGAACCTTCCGGTCATGGTGCGGACCAGGCCTCGCCGTCNGCGTCGTCGGCTTACCGGGGGAGTCCGACATGGACATCGTGACGGTCTCCAGAACGGCGTTCCGCCGATGGTATGTCATGCTTCCGATCCTGCTCGCCACGGCGGCCGCAATCGGGATCACGATGTCTGTCGCCAAGCCCGTCTACCAGACGAAGGCCATGGTCNTCGTGGTCGGCCCGTCGGTGGAGCAGAAGCTCGCCGCATCCTCCTCCGGTTCCGGGTTTATCCTGCAGCCCGTCAACCCGCTTTCCTACTTCGGCGATTCGCTCAAGTCGCTGGCTCTCACGGAGTCGAAGATCATGGACTCTCGCCAGGTACGGGAGGAGATCCGTTCGGCTGGATTCCATGGTGACTACGAGATCTCGGTGCAACCGGAGACGGTATTCCTCGACATAACGGCCACGGCCGCCGATCCCACCGAGGCCACTCGCACCCTGGATCAGGTGGTACGTGTGATCACCGCGAAGTCGAACGGCCTGCAGTCTGCTGTGCCGCCGGACCAGCGTTACCGGATAGCGCCGCTGTCCGAGCCGCCGCTGATGAGCGTGCGGCCCGCCCGCAGCCTCAAGCTGCTTGGCACCGTCGCGTTCCTCGGCGTAGCGGCGGCGCTGGGGCTGGCGCTTGCCGTCGACGCCGAGGTCGGGCGCCGGGCCCGGTCACGGTCACGGGCGGAGCATTACGGTGCCGCCCGGGCAGGCGCCAGCCGCGGCCGGGGTCGGCGCGGACGGCACGCACTGCCCGAAGATTCCATGGCGGGCACTCGACGGGTCGCCTGGCGGTTCGAGGCGAATCGGTGAGAGGCGAACCGGTGATCAGCGGGCTGGTGGCCGGATGACCGCCGGCTCTCTCGTCGGCCGGGCGGCGCCGGGGGTCGGGCCGTTCGGTACCGGCCAGGCACCCGGCGTCGCCGGGCCGGTGCTCGCCGCGGTCGCGTTCGGATCCGCCACCGTAGCGGCGGCGATGGTGCTCGGGCCGGTCGGGCCGGCCGTGGTGCTGGCCGTCCCGGCCGTGGCGGTACCCCTGCTGGCGAGTCGGCGGGACGCGGTGACGCTGCTGACATCGATNGTCTTCGTTCTCTTTGCCGTGCCGGCGACCTACCGGCTCCCCCCGCTGGGGAAGCTGACCGTGCCCGTCGGCCTCTGCTGTCTTGCCGGCTGGCTGGTTCACCAGGCCGCACGACGTGCCCGCTTCGACCCGGTGTTCCAGCCGGTGCGGGCCGCGACGCTGGTACTCGTATGGGTTCTCACGCTCAGTTTCGCGATGATGTTCACCCGCGTGGTGGAGGCGACAGAGGTCAGCTCCGCTCATCGCAGTCTCGTGACGGTGGTGGCACAGGCCGGGGTGACGCTGTTGGCCGCCGATGCGATCCGGTGCCGGACCCGGCTGGACAGCCTGCTGCGCCGGGTGGTGCTGGGCGCCACCTTCATGGCCGCCATCGGCGGGATCGAGTTTNTNACCGGNCGTAACTACAGCGCCGTCCTGGTCCCCCCNNNACTGTCGCTCAGTCCGGACGTCGATCGCATTGACGTCCGGTCCGGCTTCGAGCGGGTCGCCGCGACGGCCGTGCATCCGATCGAGTTCGGGGTTGTCCTGGCCGTGGTGTTGCCGTTGGCCCTGCACTACGCCATTGCCGCCCGCGGGTGGGCGCGGGTCGGTGCCTGGGCCCAGGTCGCCGTCATCGGGGCCGTCCTGCCGATGAGCGTCTCGCGAAGCACCGCCGTGAGCCTCGCCGTGGCGATCCTGACCCTGACGGCGATCTGGCCGGTTCGCCGCCGCCTCAACGGCCTGCTGGCGCTGGCCGGGTCCGTCCTCGTCCTGCACACGGTGTTTCCCGGTCTGATCGAGGCGACCGTCTCGCTGTTCCTGCGGGCCGACGCGGACCCCAGCGTGACCGGCCGCACCGAGGACTATGCCCCGGTCTGGAAGTTGTTCACGCAAAGGCCGCTCCTCGGCCGTGGGCTGGGCACGTTCACCCCCCACCAGTACTTCTACCTTGACAATCAGCTACTCGGCTCGGTGCTGGAGACCGGAGTCGTCGGGACAACCGTGCTGCTGGTCTGGGTCGCCGTCGGTCTCTCGGTGGCCCGTGGGGCGCGGCGGTGGGCCCGGGAACAGCGTGACCGGGAGCTCGGCCAGGCGTTGACGGCCTCGATCCTCGCCGGGGTCGCCAGTTTCCTCACCTTCGACGCCCTGAGCTTCGCGTTGCTCGCCGGCCTGCTGTTCCTGCTCATCGGCTGCGCCGGAGCACTCTGGCGGATGACCGCCGCACCGGCGGTCCTGGCCCCCGGGGGGCAGCGGTGACCCAGCCGGCCGTGACCCAGCCGGCCGTGACCCAGCCGGCCGTGACCCAGCCGGCCGTGACCCGGTCGGCCGCCCCGTCGGGGGCGAGGGAGACCGTGGCGGAACCGTCGCCGCCCCGTCGGGCGCCGCGCGGTTCGATGGCCAGCGGCGCCCGGTGGATGTCGGTGAACCAGGTTGTCGTGCAGGTCACCCGCCTGCTGGTCCAGGTCGTCCTGGCGCACCTGCTCGAACCGCGGGCGTTCGGTCTCATGACGATGGCGCTGGTCATCNTGATGTTCCTCGAAATTCTGCGGGGTTTCGGGACCGGCATGGCGGTCGTCCAACGAGACAAGATCAGCGAGCGGCTGCTCAGCAGCGTCTTTTTCCTCAATATCGGGCTTGGTCTGGTCATCTCGGGCCTGCTGGCGTTGCTGGCGCCCGGCCTGGCCAGCCTGTACGGCGACTCGGCGCTGACGCCCGTGCTCCAGGTCCTGGGCCTCGGCCTGCTGCTCGCCAGCCTCGGTGACCTGCAACAGTGGCTGCTCCGCCGGGAGATGAAGTTCGGTGCCGTCGCCGCGGCGAACATCATCGGGACGGCGGCCAACGCGGCCTGCTCGATCGTGCTCGCTCTGCTGGGCTACCAGGTGTGGTCACTGGTCATCGGCTATCTGGTCGGATTCGGGGTCACCACCCTCGTCGCGTGGCTGCAGTCGCCGTGGCGTCCCAGGGCCTCGTTCAGCCCCGCCGAGGTCAGGTCCGTGCTGCGTTTCAGCGCCAACCTGAGCGGGTTCAGCGTCTTCAACTTCTTTCTGCTGCACGGCGACAAGGTGATTGTCGGGCATTTCCTCGGAGCCCAGCAGTTGGGCTACTATGGCCTGGCGCAGCGGGTGCTCATGTATCCGGTGAGCACTGTTTCCACGGCGTTTCAGGAAGTCATGTTCGCCGGTCTTTCCCGGCTCCAGAACGATCACTCCGCGATCCGCCGGGTCTATTTCCGGTCATGCGCGGTCGCCGCTCTGGTCTGTTTTCCGGTCATGGCTGGACTCACTGTCGTCGCGCGCGACGTCGTCCTGGTCGTGCTCGGCGCGCGCTGGGAACGGCTGGTGCCGCTCATCTGGCTGCTCNCCCCGATCGGCGGCATCCAGTCGGTGAGTTTCAGCGTCGGAGTCCTCTACAACGTGAAGGGAAGAACCGACCTGCTGCTGCGCTGGGGAATCTTCTCCGGCCTGCTGATGCTCGGCAGCTACTTCGCCGGCCTGCCGTGGGGAATCAACGGGGTCGCGGCGGCGTACGCCATCGTGATCGTCCTCCTGCTGCCGCCCGGCTTCGCGATTCCCTTCAGCCTGGTGGACGCGAAGCCGCGCGAGCTGGTCACCGCGGTCTGGCCGCACGTCGTGGCGACCGCGGGGACCGTCGCCGTGATGGCCGCCGTCCAGTGGCTCACCCACGGGTTCCGGCTCGCCCGCCCGGTGTGCCTGTTGGCGAGCGTGCTGGCTGGTGCCGCGACCTACGTCGTGATCACGTGGAGGCAACGTCCACCCGCGTTGGCGGACCTACTGCAGTGCGTCCGGCGCGCGAGCGCCGGCTCGGGGCAGCCTGCTTCGGCGTCGTCGCGCAGAGACGGCGCGCTGGGCCCGACGGCTCACGGGTGAACCCGATGGCTCAACGGTGAAGGAGCTCACTCTTATGAAAGACGCCCCCACGGCGGATCAGCGGGACGTGGTGCTGGCCCTGCCGATCGAGACGCTCCAGGACATGGCGATCAGGGCGTACATGCGTCCTCCCGATCGTCTCCTGCTAACCCTGCTGCGATCGCCCCGGGTCCGGCGCGTGGTGGTGGCCGAGCCGTTCCGGAGCCATCTCGGTACGGTGCTGCGGGGCGGCCGGAGCACCGTCCTGCCACCGTCCGGTGGCGTTGAGGGGCATCTGGTGTCGCCGCAGCGGTGGCGCCGCAAGGACCCGGTGACGCTGCCGTCGCTGCGGGCGGCCTATCGGCGGTATGACAGGAGGCTCGGCCGGGCCGCGGCCCGAGCCGGCTGTAAACGACCCGTCGTGATCACCATGTATCCGCCGCTGGCGGGCTTTGCCGACATGTCCTGGGCCGGCTCGGTCATGTACTACGCCCGGGACGACTGGGCGACCTACCCACCGCTACGGCGGTGGCATCCGGCCTTCCGGCATGCCTACGAGGAGATCCGGCGCCGGCGGCTGCCGGTCATCGCGGTGTCCAGGCCGCTGCTGGAACGCCTCCATCCCACCGGTGCCGGGCTGGTCGTGCACAACGGTGTCGATCCGGCCGAGTGGCTGCGCCCGCCGTCCCCGCCGGACTGGCTCCGGCGCCTCCCGCGGCCGTGGTGCGTGTATGCGGGCACCGTCGACACTCGCCTCGATCTGGACATGATTCGCCGCCTGGCGTCGGCCGGCACCGTGATTCTGGCCGGCCCCATCCCGGACGAGGCCTCCGTCCGGTCGCTGCGGTTGCTGCGGTCGGTGCGGTTGCCTGGGCATCTGCCCCGGCCGGCCGTGACCGGTCTGATCGCCGCGGCCGACGTGTGCCTGCTCACCCACCGGAGCACTCCGTTGACCGAGGCCATGGACCCCATCAAGATCTACGAATATCTGGCGGCCGGGCGTCCCGTCCTCGCCACGGACCTCGCCCCGGTTCGGGGCATCGGGCGGCGGGTCCGGCTGCTGCGCCCGGGGGACGATCCGGTGGCGGCGATGAACGAGGTCCTGATCTGGCCGGCCGTCACGGAGGCTGACCGGCTGGATTTCGTCGCGGACAACAGCTGGTCCGCTCGGCACGTCGCCTTCCTGGACTTCGTCCTTGGCCCGGCCGCGCCGGCCGAATCCCGTCTTCTGGCGGTGCAGGCGTAGACCGGCTGGCGGTCCTCGCTCGGGTCTGCGGACCCGCGAAAAGAGCCGGTATGGCGCGGCCTCCGGCTCAGTGGGATATCCCTGGAAGGATTCGATGGCTCGCGCTGAGTTGACCAATCGACGCCGGTATGTCCTGATTGGATCCGTGGCGATGCTTGCGGTGCTGGTGGCGGGCGGTGGGCTGCTGGTCGCCCTTCGCTCGAGAGGCGGGCCCGCGCGGACGGCGGGCGCACCGGCCCCCGCCACTGTCCCGGCCGGGGNTTCACCGGATGGCGCTGCCGCGACCCGCGGCCTACCAGGGGACGACCAGGCCGCGGCCCGAGGATGCGACCGCAAGCCGGACGCCTCGAACACCGGCCCCGCGCCCGGATCCCGGTTCCAGCCGATGCCCGCCGGGAAACTGGCCACTCCCGGACAGGTACTGGAGAACAAGGAGTTCTCCGGACTCATCGACATCTACGCCGACAACGTGACGATAAGAAACTCGATCGTCCACGATGGCATCCGCGTGCGCGGAAGCCACGTGCTGATCGATCACGTGGCGACAAGTGGGATTGCGATCAGCGGTGGCACCGGTCACGTCATCCAGTACAGCAATCTTTCCGGTGGCGACGACGGCTTCCACATCTCGTCCACGCTCGAACCGGTTTCCGGCGTCATCATCCGCCATAACTACGTCCACGACCGAAGGCCGCCGAAAGGGGCCCACACCGACGGCATCCAGGTCCGCGGCGTCCGGAAACTGAGTGTGGTGTGCAACAACATCGACCTCTCCCCGTACGACAAGACCCAGACAGCCGTCGTCTTTCTGGAGTGGGCGAACGGAGGCAACCGTGACGTGGTCGTCGACCACAATTGGTTGAACGCCGGCGGAACGACGCTCGTGGTCGCCGCCAAGAATCTCCGCGTGACGGACAACCGTTTCGGCCGCGGCTTCCGCTGGAATGTCTGCCGGCTGGGCAACGACGATGCCGGTAGGAGCACTTTCTTCAGTGCCGGGAATGTCTGGGCGGACAACGGCCGGCCGGTGGTCCTGTGTGGCCAGACCCGATGACCTGTGTGGCCGGACCCGATGTGTGGCCGGACCCGAAGTAAGGTCAGGGACACGACGTCGACGTTGACGGTGCCGGGCTGCCTCCGCGGCTGCTGCCGTCACGCTCCCACGTGCCGAGGTCCCCGCGACGCACCTTCCGGCGGGCGAGCACCTTCGCCACGGTGGAGACCGCGAGGTACGCCGGCGCCGCGCCGAGCAGGCGGGGCTCGGCGCGGACCNCCCTGAGCCAGTCCACGGACCCGCCGACGATGCCACGACCATCCTTCGTGGAACCGCCCGCGGGCGCCAGCCCGAGGGCGCGCAGTTGGGCGTTGCCGGCGAAAACCCGGCTCTTTTGTCGAACGAGGTCGCGTGCGGTCCGGGCCGGATGTACGACGAAACAGGTGCCGTCGACCGTGGATCGCTCATCCGGTGCGAACCGGTGATAGAGGAAGAAGTCATCCGCGATTGCGTCCGGGAAACGATCGAAACAGGCCCGGCCCTGCTCGCTCACTCCGATGACCCCACCGATTCGGCCGTTGCGCACATAGGGCAGCCGCAGCCAGATGCGGTAGTAGTCGCGTACTACACGGCTCGTGCCGGCAAGACGGATTGTCAGGTGCGGTGATGCGGCCAGTGCCGGGCCGGTCCGCAGCACGTCGGCCACCTGTAGCAGGTCGGCGCCGGACACCTCCAGGTCGGCGTCCACATAGAATCGCGGGAAGGTGGTGACCTCGGCGTCGCCAAGGTTCAGCGCGGCCGCCTTGCCGGCCTTCGCGGTCTCCACGCAGCGGACACCTCGGTCGCGGACCCGACGGGCGGTCTCGTCGGAGCAGCCGTTGGCGACCACGACGATCTCCAGGTCCTCGGGGGCGGCGCCGTCGGCGAGCCGGTCAAGGCAGCGGCCGATCACGGCCGCCTCGTTATAGGCCGGAATGACGACGCTTGCGCGCGCATGCTTATAGTGCGCCGGGGTGGCGGGGGTTTTTCCGCTCACCCGGTCGGCGCGATCTGACTGTTGCATGACAAAATCCACGGTCTGATCACCCCAGGCCGGCGCCGGCCCGCGCGACGCAGTCGTATTCAGGTAGGCGGGCGGCACACACGGTAGACCATCGTGACCGGACCGGGCGCGTGCGTGGGGACCCGACGACACTTCCCGTGGTGACGCCCGGCGCTGGCGATGAGAACTCTCGTGAACTACCAGAACTTAGGTGGACTAATGGTCGAATGTAATCTTGCGCTTCACTACAGCGGCGGCCTTGACGCGAACAAGTGGCGCGAGCGTCACGGTCGCGGCGAGGTTCCGGACGCTCNTCCGTATGGGTTCGATCGGTTGGCGCGCTATTCAGTGAAAGTCTCTCCGGTTAGCTTGCGGGTATCCCGGGACGCGTTCTTCGTTCGTGGTCCGCGTATTTTCGGCGGCTATGAGTGGGTGGAGACCGCGGCCTCCCGCCGAACGGTCGGTGGCTCGGACGTCGTCTTGTGCTGGGACGAGCGGGTCGGGGTCCCGGCGGCGCTGATGGCGGGAACGCGAAACCATCCCCCCGTCGTGACCGGCGTGATCTGGCTGGCCGATGTCGCCGGTCGACGGCCCGGCTCGCTGAAGATCGCCCGTTGTGCCCTGCGAAGGTCCAGCCGGATATTTACGCTTTCCACCGCCCAGATTCCGCCGCTCCGAACGCAGCTGGGCATTCCTGAAGGACGTTTCTCGCACGTCCTGTTCGGGGTCGACTCCACATTTTTCCGGACCTCTGTCAACCCTCCGAAGAAAGGGCTCGTGGTGAGTGTCGGAAATGATCGGCACCGCGACTTCGAAACGTTGATCCGCGGCCTGTCCCAGGGGTGGAGCAGGCTGGCGGAGCTGAGGCTGGCGGAGCTGAGACTCGAGCTGGTGACAGCCCGAAACGTGGCCGTGCCACCGTGGCTCGGCCGGCGTCGGAACCGTCTTACTCTTCCCGAGGTGAGCGATCTGTACAGGGCCGCGTCGATGGTGGTCGTCTGCCTCCGGCCCAATCTTCACGTGAGCGGCGTAACCGTCGTGCTGGAGGCGATGGCCAGTGGTCGTCCCGTCGTGGTGACCGATACCCCCGGCATCCGGGACTACGTCGATCACGGCCGTACCGGGATTCTCGTTCCGCCCTACGACACCGATGCGCTCGCTGAAGCGGTCGTGCATCTGGTGCTCGACCCGGACCGGGCGGCCGCGCTCGGTGCGGCCGCCCGCCTGGACGTCGAGCATCGCCTGAACACGGAAGCTCAGGCCCGCCGGTTCGCGACTTTGTTGAGAGAGCTCTAGCCCAGCCCGGAAAACGGAGAATCCGTGGTCAGGAGAAATACCGACAGATGGGCGTTCGGGACCGGCCGGGGTCCTCGGGCACCGACGGTTTCCTCGGTCGTGGTCGGACACCGGCATGTTTGAATGACGGTGTGGTTTCCGCTGCGTCGTCACCGCCGGCCGGTGAGCGGGGGTCATCCGGTCCCCCGCCGGGGGCGGGCCGGGCTGCGCGCCACCGGCGGGGNCGAGCGGGGNGNCGCCGGCTCATCGTGATGCTGTTNGCGGTGTTCCTGGCAGGTTTCACCGCGCTTACCCTTCGGCTGTTCGTATTCCCCGCCGCCGACGTGCCCGTCCAGGCGGACGCCATCGTCATGTTGGCGGGTCCGGGGGACAGAACCGGCAAGGCGATCGAGTTGGCCCGTACCGGTTACGCTCCCGTCCTCGTGATGTCCACCCCAGGGACGCGGGGGTGCTCGGCCCACGAGGCACCGAAGGCGGAGGTGATCTGCTTTTCTCCGCACCCGGTGACCACGCGGGGCGAGGCGCGGGCAGTCGCTGAGCTCGCCGCCCGACATGGCTGGACCAGGATCCTCTTCGTCACCGGCCGCGCGCAGGACACCCGCGCCCGCATCCGCATCAGCCGCTGCTTCCACGGTGATCTGCGGGTCACTGTGGTCGGTCCGCGTCGCCTCCGGGAATGGCCTTATGCGATCGCCTACGAGTGGGGCGCCCTCGCCAAGGCGCTGATCTGGCAGCGAAGCTGCTGACCCCGAGGAGCAGACCAGGAGACCGGGTGGGAATACTGGCCCACGTTGCGAGGATCCGGAATACGCCAGAAACGCCCGCCGGCCTGCGGTCGGATAACCAACCGAACGACAACCCGTCGTCTAGGGTGAGGCAGGAACTGGCGGCCGGGGCCAGCCGGCACGATTCGCGTTACGGCCGATGGCCGGACCACCACTGCCGACACAGATTACCTGGGTCACAGATTACCTGGGTCTGGAGAGGGAAATGGGCGTCGACGTCTCGATCCTGATCGTCTCGTACAACACCGGCGCGATGACGGCGGCATGCCTGGAGTCCTGTGCGGCCACGTCCGACGGCCTCGCGACCGAGATGATCGTCCTGGATAACGCCTCCACGGACGACTCCGTCTCGATCATCCGTGATCGGTTTCCCAGCGTGAACCTGATCGAGCAGAGGACGAACCTCGGCTTCGGTCGGGCGGTCAACCTCGCGGCTTCCCAGGCGAAGGGGGAGTACCTGCTCCTCCTCAACCCCGACACGGTGGTGCTCCCCGGCGCGGTCGCGAACCTGCTGGACTTTGCGCGGGCCAACCCTAGGCACGGCATCTACGGCGGTCGCACCCTCGGTCCAGACCACACCGTCGACCCCAGGTCGTGCTGGGCTGTTCCGACCGTCTGGAGCCATGTGTGCTTCGGCCTCGGACTGTCCACCGCCTTCCGGCGTTCGGCCCTGTTCGATCCCGAATCGATGGGACCGTGGCCTCGCGACACGGTTCGGACCGTGGGGGTGGTGACGGGCTGCCTGCTGCTCATCCCACGCGCGCTGTTCGAGCAGCTCGGTGGCTTCGACTCCCGTTTCTTCATGTACGGCGAGGACGTCGACCTGTCGATCCGGGCCCGCCGGGCCGGCCTGGATCCCGTGATCACACCCGCCGCGGTCGTGGTTCACCATGGCGGTGCGTCCTCCGCCGGATGGGCGGACAAGCACGTGCTGGTGATGACGGGCAAGGTGACATTGGCGCGGACCCATTGGACCGGGTGGCGCCGGACGGTGTGTCTGGCGATGCTGGTCCTCGGGGTGGCGCTGCGGGCGGCCCTCGCCACGGTAATCGGCCGGCCGGCCGGCACCGGGAGCGGCGGCTGGCGCGTCGTATGGACCCGGCGGGCCGACTGGCGGGCCNGCTATCCNCCCCTTCCGCCNGCCTAGAATGCGCCGGACCGCCGCAGCACGGCGCTAACAGTCCGGGCGATGATGGCGAGGTCGAGCATGATCGACCAATTCTCTACGTAGTAGAGGTCGAGTCGCACCCCGTCCCGCCAGGGCAGTTCTGAACGCCCATTCACCTGCCACAGTCCGGTCAGGCCGGGCTTGACCTTGAATCGACGGTGGACGGAGTCGTGATATTGAGCGACCTCTGCCGGCAGCGGCGGCCGCGGCCCCACCAGCGACATCTCGCCGCGGAGGACGTTGACGAGTTGCGGCAGCTCGTCGATCGACAGGTGCCGTAGCGTTCGTCCGACCCGAGTGACGCGGGGGTCGTCGCGAATTTTGAAAAGTGGTCCGTCGGCCTCGTTGCGCTCCTCCAGCGCTGCCCGGCGCCGTTCGGCATCCACGTACATCGTCCGGAACTTGAGGATCTGGAACTCGCGGCCGTCCTTACCCACCCGGGTCTGGCGAAACCATGCCGGTCCGGTGCTGTCAACCTGGATGGTCAACGCGACGAGAAGCAGCAGCGGGGACAGGGTAACGAGGGCCACGGCGGCAAGGACCCGGTCGAAGATGTCTTTGGCCACCTTTCGCCAACCGGTATAGACCGGGCTCTCCACGTGTAGCAGGGGGAGACCGGCGATCGGCCGCAGGGATACCCGCGGCCCGGCGATTCCGGCCATGCTCGACGCGATGACAAGATCGACACCGGTCCCCTCGAGGTCCCAGGCGATCCGCTTGGCGGCTTCGATGTTGACCGCCACGGACGAGGCGACCACCACCGTGTCGGCCATGGCGCGGGCGACGGTGGACCGCAGCGCCGGCAGGGCGCCGAGGACGGGAAAGGGAGAATAATCGGCCGAGTAGTCGTCCTGCCGGGGTAGACATGCGCCGACGATCTCGNATCCGGCTGCGGGTTCATATCGGAGCTCGCTGACGAGTTCGGCCACCGTGCTACGGTCGCCGACGACGACGACCCGGTGGCGGGCACGGCCGGCCCGCCGAGCCGCCACCAGCCGTCGGCGGGCGAGCATCCGACCGGTAATCAGCAGCAGTAGCCCCAGCGGCAGGACCACCAGACAGAACCCGCGAGCGACTTCTGCGCGCAGGACGTAGGAGAGGATCGCCGTCGTGCCCCACAGTCGGAATGTCGCGACGCTGATCCGCCGGTATTCCTCGGTTCCGATGCCCAGATATTTCGTCTGATAGGTGTCGGCGGCGCCGAGCATGGCGATCCAGCCCAGTCCGATACCTATCGCGACGGAAAGATATGACGCCCCGTGGACGGTTGGGTTCGCATTCATGCCGAACCGGAGGAGATAGGAACAGGTAAGCGCGACCGTGATTGCCGTGGCATCGATGATGAAGATTCTGGCGGTCAGCCTGACCTTCCACTCCGGCGGCCCGGCTGCCGGCGGCTCTGGTTGCCGTTGTCGCGGAATAGCCGGGACGGTCGTGTCCCGGGGCGTGGCCGCCACCGACGAGAGCACCGCGGGGTCCTCGTCCCGCCCC
The DNA here is from genome assembly GCF_000732115.1 of Frankia sp. CeD. NCBI lineage: Bacteria > Bacillati > Actinomycetota > Actinomycetes > Frankiales > Frankiaceae > Frankia > Frankia sp. CeD. Next base: position 140,152 of record NZ_JPGU01000005.1, on the reverse strand, counting down.
CCGGTCGAGTCAGACACCTCGGGCCTTCGTCGTGCGGTGTCCCCGGCCTTGGCCATATTGGTTGTTCTCCGCTCCATCGGATGGCAGTGGGTGTTCATAGTTGCTGCTGGATTGGACCTGGAACGATCCTTCTTCCGTAGCCAGCGAAGGTGAGCCAGTCGGTGAGCAGCCCCAGCGACCCGCCGGTCGTGGCGAACGTACGCACCTCAGTGGTCGCGCGTCCAGAACCCCGTCTGGACACCTCGTCTGAACGTGTATCGCTGCCGCGACCGTGTCCCGGTGAACGCATCCGCTGGCCATGCCCCGACCGGCCGGGGAAACGGTTGAGCCGCCGGTTGCGTGCCATCCGCCGCCGGCGATGAGGAAATATCCCGACCCCCGTCGGCGACACGCCAGCATCCCGGGTTTCCAGAGCTATCAACATCCATTATCTAGAGTCACGGCGCGTGACGAGCGCGTGGTCGGAAGCTCGGCAGGACGAAATTCCACCGTGGTCCACCGACTATCCAGGTCTGTCCAGGGGGGCGTCCTTGTCTGGTTCGGGTGATTCGCCATCGGTAAGTGTGGTGATTCCGGCGCTCAACGAGGCGCGGAATCTGCGGGAAGTATTCGGCCGACTTCCGGTGGACGCCGAANTAATCCTGGTGGACGGGAACTCCACCGATGACACCGTCCGACTGGCCCGCGAGCTACGCCCCGACGTGGTCGTCGTCCGCCAGACCCGATACGGCAAGGGCAACGCCATGGCCTGCGGCTTTGCCGTGGCATCGGGGGACATCGTGGTCACGCTCGACGCCGACGGCTCGGCCGACCCGGCCGAGATACCCTCCTTCGTCGCGGCCCTCGTCCAGGGCGCCGACTTCGTCAAGGGAACCCGATTCGCCCACCGTGGCGGCAGCAACGACATTACCCTGCTGCGTACTCTTGGAAATCTCTTCTTCTGTCATCTGGTCAACCTGCTCTTCCACCGCCGGTTCACCGACCTGTGCTACGGCTACAACGCATTCCGGCGAGATTGTCTGCCGATGCTCGGGCTGATGCCGGGAGAAACCGACGGCATTCGGCGGCATGGCGACGGCTTCGAGATCGAAACCTTGATCACCCTCCGTGCGACCAAGGCCTGCCTGCGGGTCACCGAGGTCGGCAGCTTTGAGCACAAGCGCCTTCACGGCGCGAGCAACCTGAATGCGGGCCGGGATGGTATGCGCGTCCTGCGGACCATCCTCGTCGAATGGTCGGAAAACCTTACCGCCCGGTCACGAAACCGCGCCAGGTGGGACGGCATGCTGCTCAGCAGTCCCGGTCAACCGGTATCGACCATCGTCAGCCAGCGACGTCCGGGCGACCTTCCCCATGGCCGGCGCAGGACAACCGGCGCGACGGAATACGCGTGATGACCCCCCCGGCCGGCCCGCGGCTCTCGGTGGTCATCTGTGCCTATACCGAACGGCGCCGGCACGATCTGCAGCGCGCGGTGACCAGCATCGCCGAACAGACCAGGAAGGCCGACCAGCTGATCCTCGTCATCGACCACAATGACCGGTTGCGCCGGTGGGCCGAGGCTGCGTACCCCGGTGCCACCGTGATCCCCAACACCGGCCGCCGTGGCCTGTCCGGTGCCCGCAACTGCGGCGTCGGGGCCGCCACCGGCGACGTGGTCGCCTTCCTGGACGACGACGCCCACGCCGAGCCGGACTGGCTGGCCCAGTTGGCCGCCCACTACACCGNCCCCCGGGTCGCCGGGGTCGGCGGTGCCGCCATGCCGGTGTGGCCGCACCGCCGACCCCGCTGGTTCCCCCCCGAGTTCGACTGGGTGGTCGGATGCAGCTACGTCGGGCTGCCGACCGACACGGCTGCGGTCCGTAACCCGATCGGAGCGGGGATGTCGTTCCGGCGGGCCGTGTTCGATCGCGTCGGCGGGTTCACCGAGGGGCTTGGGCGGGNCGGCACCACACCGCTGGGCTGCGAGGAAACCGAGTTCGGTATCCGCCTTCAGGCGATCCTCCCGGACGCTGTCGTCCGCTACGAGCCACGGGCACGGGTCTGGCACCAGGTAACCGGCGACCGGGCCTCCCTGCGGTACTTCCTGGCACGCTGCCATGCCGAAGGCCTGTCCAAGGCCGCGGTAGCCGACCGGGCCGGGGCGGACGCGGCGCTCGCCACCGAACGGCAGTACCTGAGGCGGACGCTGCCCCGAGCACTGGCTCGTGACCGCCACAGCCTGGGCACCTGGCCGCGAGCCGGGGCCGTGCTGGTCGGCACCGGGTCCACGGCCATCGGCTACGCACGCGGCCGGCTACGCCTCGCCGCCGGCCGGCGTGACACGCCACGTCAGCCGATCCCGTCGGAGGTAGCTGTGATCCCGATTCTGCTGTACCACTCGGTGACCGATTATCCGGTGGCGAGCTATCGACGTTGGACGGTCGATACCGCAACCTTTGTCCGCCATCTCACCCTCATTGCCGGTTCCGGCCGGGTACCGCTGACGGTGTCCGAGTATGTCGAACGGAGGCGGCACCAGACCCTGCCTCCGCGACCGGTCCTCATCACCTTCGACGACGGATTCGCCGACAACCTGGCCGCCGCTCGTGAGGTCGTCGCGCACGGGCTCACCGCGACCTGCTACGTCGTCACCGACTGGATCGGCCAGGTCGGCATGCTGCGCGGCGCCGACCTGCGGACCCTGGCCGGCCTCGGGGTCGAGATCGGTGGTCACAGCCACACCCATCCCCGGCTCGACGAGCTTCGCCCCGACGAGGCGCGCCGGGAGATCAGCGACTGCAACGCCCGGTTGACCGCTGCGATCGGCGCACCGGTGGGCTCCTTCGCCTACCCCCACGGCAATTACGACCATGCCGTTCGGCGGCTCGTCGGGCAGGCCGGCTTCACGTCCGCCTGCGGGGTGCGCAACATGATGTCGCACGGCGCCGACGACCCGTTCGCCCTTGCCCGACTGACCGTGACGGTCGACACCCCGGACCGGCNGATCAGGGCGTGGCTGGACGGGGCCGGCCGCGCGGCCCCCGCTCGGGAGTTGCTGCGTACGCGGGGCAGCCGGCTCTCCCGTCGAACGAGGGCTCGGCTCCTCGGCCCGCGTCTACCCTACCGACCAATCGTCACCGATCTGCCCGTACCAGCCGATCTGCCCGTACCAGCCGTCCCGGCGGCGTTCGGGGAGGTGCGGCCGTGACCACCACGCCGCCGGCCATGATGCTGCCGGGCGACGGTCCGATCGCGCTGCACGAGGTAGAACTGTCCGCGCCGCTTCCGGTGCTCACCGGTGACGGGCCGGCACAGGTGCTGGTCCGGCTGCACGGCCGTCCCCTGGGGGTGGTCGCTGCGACGCTGTCCCCGGCCGGCCTGCGCCCGGACCAGCTCGCCGGCCGGGTCATGGACAGACTCGGGCCGGACGTGGCCGCCCACCTGACCGCGGACGGGCTCGCGGTTCCCGAAACGGTCCCGATCGACGGAGTTGTGACGTCAGACGTCTGCCGGCCGGTGCTCCCCGCCGAGCTCGCCGGGACCGTCGTCGTGACAAGCTGCGTCGCCTCCCCCTCGCTGGCGGCCACGCTCGCGGGAATCCTGGCGCAGTCCGTGCCAGCGCAGGAAATCATCGTGGTCGACAACCGGCCGCGCACGAGCGGCATCCGCGAACAGCTCAGTCGGATGGCCGGCGAGGTGCGCTACGTCGCCGAGCCAGAGAGGGGGCTTTCCCGGGCCCGCAACGCCGGACTGGCCGCCGCGACCACACCGGTGGTCGTCTTCACCGACGACGACGTCGAGGTCGACCCGCGCTGGTTGGAGTTCCTCCTGTCCGGGTTCGCCGCCGGCTCGGGTGTCGTCGACGAGACGGTGGGGTGCGTCACCGGGCTGATCCGGCCACTGGAGCTCTCAACCCCGGCGCAGGTGTGGTTCGAGCAGTTCGGCGGCTTCGGCAAGGGCTTCGTCGGACGCCGGTTCGACCGCACCGAAAATCGATCAGGCGACCTGCTCTATCCCTATACCGCGGGCGTGTTCGGCAGCGGCGCGAACAGCGCTTTCCGGACTGATACGCTGCGTCAGCTTGGTGGTTTCGACGAATTTCTCGGCACGGGCACCGCGGCCCGCGGTGGCGAGGATCTCGACATCTTCCTGTCCGTGGTGCGCAGTGGCCACGTCCTGGTCTACGAGCCGGCCGCGCTGATCCGCCACCTGCACAAGCGGACCACTGTCGAACTGCGGCGCCAGATGTACGACTACGGGGCCGGCCTCGGGGCGATGGTCACCAAACGCATCGCGACTCAACCCGCCGAACGCCTCCAGATCGCCCGTCTCGTCCCCGGCGGCCTGCATCATCTTCTCCACCCACGCAGCAGCAAGAACGCCGGCAAATCCCGTGACTATCCCCGGTCCCTGACCTTGATCGAGTTGGTCGGTGTGGCCCGAGGGCCGGTCGGCTATGCCGCCAGCCGGGCCCTCGCCCGGCGCCGGCAGCGCGATCTTCCTCATGACCACGCACCGACTCCCGGTGCTCCCCCCGCCCCCTTTCCCAGGGCGCCCATCCCCGAACCGCGGATCTCCACCGTGACCACTGGAGCGCAACCATGAGCAGCGTGTACGCCCGCCGAACAACGCAGGCGGCGCTCGTGGCGGTAACCGTGATGCTCGCCTTTNTTNTGGTCTGCCGAACAGATTCTCCGGTACGGGTCCTGCTCGCCGTCCCCGCCGCCTTCCTCCTTCCCGGGGCCGCCGTGCTGGCCAGGCTCCCGGTCGACGGGACGGCGGCATGGATCGGGCTTGCCGTCGCCATCAGCCTTGCCGTCGACGTCCTGACCAGCATGCTCATGGTCTGGTCGGGATGGTGGCACCCAGCCGTGATGCAGTCCGTCGTGGGACTTGCCTGCTGCGCGGTCCTCATCCACAGCCTGCGCGCGGAGCTGCGCGCCCAGCCGCGCGCCCGGCCGCGCGCTGACGGGAAGGTGCGAGGGCGTTGACCGGCAGACCGCTGCTTCCGCCGGAGATACCGGATCCCCGGCTCGGCCAGAACGCGGCTTCCCAGCCCCACGCCGCGGCTGCCCGGGCCCGCCTGCGCTCGGTCCGTCAAAGACGGCCCGAGGACCCCGGAATCCGGCGGCCGGCGCGGTTGTCAGGCCCCTTCGCGACGGGCCTTCGCTGGCTGTTTCCGCTGGCGGTCGGCATCACCCTCTGGGGGCTGTCACTGCGGTGGATCCACGTCGAGAACCTCACCGACTACGGTCTCCCGCCGGCACTGCCCATCGCCTGGTACGTCGGCCTGGGCGTGCTCCTGCTCGGCGCTGTCGGCGCCGTCGGGCGGGCCCGCTTCCAGCCGTTCATCGCGGNGGCCTACCTGCTTGCCTGCATTCTCGTGCTCTACGGCACCCTTCCGCTCATCCTGGACGTTCCGCACTACCCCTGGGTGTACAAGCACATCGGCGTGGTCCGCTATATCGAGCAGCATGGCGGCGTCGACATCGACATCGATATCTACCACCGATGGCCCGGCTTCTTCGCCGGTACCGCGGTCTTCGGCTCGCTTGCCGGCCGACCCAACCCGATCGCCTTCGCCGCCTGGACCGAGGTCTTCTTCACCGGCATCGACGCCCTTCTCGTCTGGGCGGCCACCAGGACGCTGCTTCGCGAGCCACGGATCGCTGCGGGCGCGGCACTGGTCTTCGTCGTGACGAACTGGGTCGGGCAGGACTATTTCGCCCCCCAGGCCCTCAGCCGGACGCTGGCCCTCGCCCTGTACCTGGTGCTCCTGCGGCAACTCCGCACCGGCGCGCCGAGGGCCATCCTGCGGCGGACCGTGCGGTCCGCCGGAGTCCACAGCAGAAGGCCGCCGCTGCGCTTCGCCGCCCCGCCAGGCCCAACCTGGCCGCTGCCGGTGGCGGTCGGCGTCGTGCTGCTCCTGGACGGGGCGGTGGTGGTCAGCCACCAGTTGACCCCGTACCTGCTCCTCCTCGGAGTCGGTGCGCTGACCGCGGCCGGGCTTGTGCGGCCGCGGTGGGTGGTGGTCGCCATGGCCGGTCTGACGATCGCCTATCTGATCCCGCACTTCGCCTATGTTCAGGATCATTTCGGGGTCTTCAGCAGTCCCGACCCGTTCGCGAACGCCCGGTCAGAGGAGCCGCCGCTTCCTTCGTCGGGGAAGCTGGCCAAAACCACCGGACTGATCCTGACCGGCACGGTCTGGGCGCTGGCCGGAGTCGGCGGGCTGCGCCGGCTGCACCGCGGTGACGGCCGGGTGCTCCCGCTCATCCTGCTGAGCATCGCACCGGGCGTCATCCTGTTCGGGCAGAGCTACGGCGGTGAAAGCATCCTGCGGGCGATTCTGTTCTCCCTGCCCTGGTGCGCGCCGTTGGTGTGCTGCGCCGTCGCGCCGATGACCGGGCGGTGGCGACGGCGGCACGTCCTGGCGGGCTGCGGCGGGATTCTCCTCCTCGCCACGCTCTTCATGCCCGCCTTCTTCGGGAAGACGGAACTGAATCTCATGAACGCCGACGAGGTCCAGGCCGGTGATTATCTGTACGCGCACGCCCGGCCCGGGTCGGTGGCCGTGCTGACCGGGGCCACCTTCCCGAGCCGCTACGGGGCTCGATATCCCGAGGTGGACGATGTCCTGATCACCGACACCTTCGGCGAGCGCGCAATCAGGCCATCGACGGTGAATGCCGTGGCCGACTTCATCGGAACGTACCCGGGACGGGGTTACCTCGTTTTCTCGACGGCACAGGAGGTGTATGACCGTGTATACCGGACGGCGACCGCCGGTGCGCTGCGGGCGGTGGAGACGGCCGTCCGCTCCTCGCCGCGGTTCCGCCTCTGGTACGCGACCCGGAACACCCGTATCTACGAACTCGCCGGATAGCACCTGGACCCTGCCGCGGCCCCGTTCGCCGCGGACTCTGCCGCTATCGGCGAACGGGGCCGCCGGCCAGAGCGGTGCCCAGAGCGGTGCGCTGTACCGCAACGGCATGGCGTTGGCGATGAGCGGCGGCCTCTCGTCGTTGGTGGGCAGCCTCTACTGGGTGCTGGCCGCCCGGCAGGCCGACCGGCCGTCGGTCGGCGAGGCCACCGCCCTCATTTCGGCCCTCACCGGTCTGTCCTACCTGTGCCAGCTGGGCCTGGGGGGCGCATTGACCGCCTTCCTGCCGCAGGCGGGGGGCCAGGCGCGCCGCCTGGTCGTCGGCGCCTACGCCGGCGCGGCCGGCCTCAGCCTGCTGGTCGGTTTGAGTTTTGCCTTGCTGGCCGCCCGGATGAGCCCGGCTCTCGCAGTTCTCCAGTCACCCCGGATCGCCCTCTTCTTCGCCATCTCGGTGGCGATCTGGTCGCTGTTCGCACTGCAGGACAACGTCTTCACTGGCCTGCGGAAGGCGGTCGTCGTACCGATCGAGAACACCGCTTACAGCGTCGTCAAGCTCATTCTGCTCGTCACCTTCGGTGGCGGGGTGAGCGGACTGGCATTGTTCACCTCCTGGGTGATGCCCGCGGCGGTAGCCGTCATACCGGCGTCGGTCATGCTGCTGGTGTGGCTGCGACCCGCCGGACGTGCGCCAAGCCCACCCGGGCTGGCCGCGGACTTCCGAAAATACCTGGCCGGCGACTCGCTGGCGGAGCTGGTGTCCCAGCTCAGCACGACGCTCCTGCCGATGATTGTCATCGCCCGGATCGGGGCGACGGAAGGGGCCGCGTTCGGAATCAGTTGGTTGATCATATGCACGGTCGACGAAATCCCCTGGAGCCTCGGGACCTCGCTCACGGTCGAAGGCGCGCAGCCCGGCGCCGACTCTCGCCGCCTCCAACGGGCGATGCTGCGCCGCATTCTCCCGATTGTTATCGGAATCGTCCTCGCCCTCATCGTCGCCGCGCCGCTTGTACTGGCTCTCTTCGGCCCCTCCTACCGGGCCGACGCGACCACTGTGCTTCGACTGCTGCTGTTGGGCTCGGTCGCCCGCACAGTCGTCATCCTGGAGCTGTGCACGGCCCGCGCGCAGCGGAGGGCCGGGTGGCTCGTGTGTATCGAGGCGCTGCTGGCGGTGCTGGTGCTGCCCAGTCTCTGGCTGCTGGGTGGGAGCCTGGGACTGGCGGGGGTNGNNNTGGNCTGGTTNNNNTCACAGACCGCGACCGCGTGTGTGGTGCTCGCCGCGGGTCGAACCGGCGATGACCAGGTCGACTCGCCACCCTACCGCGGCTTCTCCGCCCGCCCACAGGTCAGCACCGGAAAGCGCGCGTCCTGAACATCGAGATCCTTGCGACTGACGTCGCCGACTGCCAGACCCAACAACGCCGAGACACCGGCCAGGACGTTTCCGAAACCCTCCACCGTGGCCTCGATCCCGACTCGGGCGAGTTCGGCGCGAAGACCCGGCGGCGTCCAGCGCCACTTGTCGTCGGCCCCGTCGTCCACGTCAATACGTCCCAGTGCCGGAACCGAGATCAACAGGACGCCGTTCGGTCGAAGCGACCGCCACAGATTCTCCAGACAGCAGCCCGGAGAGGTGTACTGAAGGACCTGAGTGAGAATCACACAGTCGAACTCGGCGGCGGGCAGACTGTCCGCGACATCGAGGTCGACATGAAGATCGGCATGATGGTTCGTCTTATCCCGGTCGATGATCGTAATCCGACCCGGAGTTCCGAACCGCGAGCTGTATTCCGCGTTTTTGACCTCCAGTACATGCCCCCGGATATCGTTGGCATGCCGACTGATCCACTGTTCGATATAGTGCCGGTCGACCGGCAGCCCGCGGTCCCATCCGTAACGGTCGCTGAACGGCCTGACCCGTTTCATGTTCCCCCACGACACCCGGCGCCCAGGCGCGTTCCGCAGCGTCCAGTACGCCATCTGCCGCACCACTTGCGGCGATCGCCGGTAGTAGCCGAGAGCCCACTCCGGCGGGAATCTCTCCCGCTCGACCGCCGGGTTCCCCGCCCTGGGCCTGTCACGTTGCATCACGTCACGCGTCACAGCCTTTCCGGTCGTCGTCACCGCCAGGCGGCCGTTTGCCGCTCCCGGGCGTAGAGCAACGGTCCGGCGGCGTAGCCGGCGAACTCCCGCAGCAGGGCACCCTTCGGGGCCTGGACCCGCCCGTCGAGCCGCTGGCTCGTCGCATGGCCGATGCGGGCCATCCCACGCAGGCCTCGTGGGATGCGACGTACCACCTCACCCCGGGTCGACCGCTGGAGAAGCAGCTTGGCCAGGAAGGCCGTGAAACCGGAGCCGTAGCCGAACATCTGAGCGAGCAGCGCCGCGTCGTCGGCGCGGTGGTGATGCCAGACGAAGGCGGCTGGTTCGTACGCGATCGCTCGGCCCGCCCGCAACATGCGCACGAAGAGATCGAGGTCCTCGCCGCCCCGGCTCCTGGTGCCCGCTCCCAACGCCTCGTCGAAGCCACCCAGGTCCCGCAGGAACGCGACGTCGAACCCGACATTCGCGCCGGTGCCGACGAAACCTATATAGGGGTACAGCGGACCGTGCCGCTCGTTGTCGGCGAGGTCGAAAAGCACCGGCTCGCAGCGGGTGGACCAGTACGACGCCCGGGCGTCGAAGTAGACTTCGGCCGCGCTCACGATGCTCGCCGTGCAGACGAGTCCCGTGACGCACGCAACGTCCGGCCGGCGCCGGAAACCCCGAACCAGCCCGTCGATCCAGCCGGGGTCAACCGAGACGTCGTCGTCGGTATAGGCGACGTACACCCCCCGCGCCAGCGCGAGCCCGCGGTTGCGGGCGCGGGAGAGACCCGGGCGTGGTTCGGGGACATAGCGGAATCGTTCGTCGGTGGCCGAAAACGAGTCGACGACCCGCTTCGTGGCGTCGCTCGACGGGGCATTGTCCACGATGAGGAACTCGACGGCCGGATAGGTGACCTCCGTGAGTCGACGCAGGCAGTTGGCCAGGATCTCACTGCGGTCTCTGGTGGCGACGACGACGGAGACGAGATCCGTGGAATCGAGATCGGTGGATTGAACCTTGTTCNGGCAGGCCTCGGTGGCCGCGGCAGGCCTGGTGCGGGCGTCGAGGCGCTCGAGCGGGCGGAGACCCTCGCCGACCAGGTGATCGTTGATGCGCCCGCCGAACTCCGACCAGACCCTGCCGAGCAGCTCATCGACGTCGATGCCGGTGGCCGTCCTGGCGGCCGCCGCGTAGCCGAGCGGCTCACCGTGCAGCAGGGCGAGGACCCGCGCACGTCGCTGACGGTCGCGTGGCGGCACGACCGAGCGCACGACGCCCCCGGCCGACACCTCGAGCTCACAGCACCAGATACCCTCGTCGGCCGCGGCTGGGCCGGCCGGGGACTCCCGATTCCCGTGCAGGTTCATCCGACGCTCCTCGCCTCGTGATCTTCGGCCTCGTGATCTTTGGTGTGTCCGCGGATCGTCCGTTGGACCGGGAGAACTCGACGCAATGCCCCACCCAGTTCCCGCNCGATGTCGGGACGGATGTCGGGACGTCGGTAAACCTGCGATCTGCGCACCGTCTCGACGAGCGCATCAACGCGGGTATGGCGCTCCACCTCGATCCTGGGCAGGGCATAGCGGCCCTGAGCCGTGGGGAAGGCGCGCCGAGTTTGCAGCGCGAACGCCGCGTCGTATCCCGCCTTCTTCACCATCATGCGCACGCGCGCGTCATGTTCCCCGTAGGGATAGGCGAACAGGCGTGGCACGGGCAGCCCGATGGCCGCGAGGTCGCCGCGCGCCGCGGAAAGATCGTCCCACAGGCCGGCCCCACTCATCCTCGTCAACTGCCCGTGAGTGCGGGAGTGCGCCGCCACTTCCCAGCCTTCCTGGTGAAGGGCACGCAGCCGGCTCGCGTCGAGGAGCGGCAGCCTGGCGGCGCCGTTCACCGNANCCCNCCTNTNCNAACCGCCGATCTCTTTCGTGACCACGAAAACCGTCGCGGGAATACCAAGTTCCCGAAGGACGGGCACGGCGTGTTCGAACAGACTCGAATAGGCGTCGTCGAAGGTGAGGACCAGCGACTGATGCCGGGCGGGCCGGCCGTCGAGATGATGCAGGAGTTCATCGACCCCGACGAAGGTGAAGCCGGCGCCCAGCAGGGCTGTCAGCTGGGCCCGGAACTGTGGCGGGGGNACCGCATACCTACTCAGCAGGGGATCCGACACGTCCTCTATCGCATGATAGGCAAGGATCCGCAGGCCAACGTCCGGTGCGTGCAGGAGACCGCCGCGCTGGTGGGTTCCCNGCCAGTAGGAGCAGTCGCGTAGTCCCAGGAACATCCATCTGGTGGACCGGTCCACCTTCCCGGCGCTGACTCTTCCGAGCACGAGACCCGCCGGGACGCGGGACGCCCAGGGCGGTGCCGCCGCCGCGGCCCTGGTGAGGCTTCCTCTGATCGTCTTCCCGCCATGCTGGGCAAAGAGCAGGTCACCGAGACCCGGATGTTTTCGGGAAAGCGCGGCATCGGCCTGCCCGGCCTGCGTCCACTGCCTCAGGTGCGCCTCGGGCGAAACGACGTAACGCTGGTAGGAGACGGCGTCGGCGGCGAATCGAACCCGCGCACCGCTCTGCAGCAGCCGGTAGAGGAAGTCGGTGTCCTCACCGCCGAAGCTGCCGCCGGCGGTAAAACCCGTGTCGAAACCGCCGAGCCTGGCGAAGGTCGACGCCCGCATCGACACCTGCCCGGAGAGCAGGTCCGCGACGGTCAGCCGCCCGTCCGACCGCAGCAGCCTCCGGCGGCGTGCCCGGGCCCACCGGTCGACTCCGTAGGTGAGCACCGTAGGAGGCGAGGCGGGGTGCATCGGGATGTGGCCGACCACGGCGTCGGCGCCGGCGGCGAGAAGCCGCTCATGCTCGACGAGGAGCCGCCGGTCCGCCGCCATGTCGTCGTCGAGAAAGAGGATGAACTCGCCGAGCGCGCCCGCGGCGCCACGGTTTCTCGCTGCGGCCGCGCCCGCGTTCTCCTGCCACAGGATTCGCTTGGAGAACGGCAGAGAGACAGCCTGGAGAGCCTTCTTAGTGCCATCCGTGGAACCGTCGACGACGACGNTNNNTTC
>NZ_JPGU01000005.1:120400-128121 GCF_000732115.1 Frankia sp. CeD | reverse complement strand
CGAGATACCTGAGTTCCGCAATACTCTGCAATACCACGTCTCGGCGGTTGTATGTCGGCATCACAATGCTGAACCNGACCGAACGCCCATTACGGGCGGGCTGCCCCGCCGAATGGTCCGGGATGTCCACGCTCGGTTTCTCACGGTAGCTCATCGCGAATTCCACCGAGCCAACCCGGATGACGCTCGCCCCATGGGCCTGACTCTAGTTCGAGCCGGTCGGTGCGGCGGGACGCGACCCNCGGNCGTGTCGTCCAGGCAGATCAACCTCACGATCGCGTTCCACGAGCGCGGATAACGCTACGCGGCACGCAGCGGCAGAGCCCGGTCCCGGTCACCGGCAACGTACCCGGTCGCTTCCTTCGTTTTCTTCACACCGTTGATGCGAAGTAATCCCATGGCGGGTAGTACCAGGGTTAGTAATCCCAGGGCAAGGTTCCTGGGGATGGTCATGGTGTGTGGGCGATTGCGAACTCCCTCGACCGAGGCGTCGCCTGACCGGGGCGCCGCTACTGGGCACCCAGTAGCGGCGCCGCTACCGCGCATCCGGCCGGCGGGGCTGGTCGCGCAGGCGTTCCAGCGCCCGCCGGTCGCGCTTCGTCGGCCGCCCGGCGCCCCGATCGCGCACGGCCACCACCGGCGGCACCTCGCGCGCGACCGGCGGGCTGCGGTCGACGAAGGACTCCGCGGCAACGGGCGCGCCGACCCGCCTGTGCGGGATCCGGGTGACGACGACGACCCGCTCGTGCCCGGGCTGGCGCACCCGGATCTCGTCGCCGGCCCGCACCGGATGGGCCGGCTTGACCCGCTCGCCGTTGAGGCGGACATGGCCGGCGCGGCAGGCGGCGGTCGCCTGCGATCGCGTCTTGACCAGGCGCACGCACCAGATCCAGGTGTCGATCCGGGCGGTTCCCGCCGGCGACGTCATAGGCGTGGGCGACGTCATAAGTCTGACTGTACGAATCGACCGGCCGACCTGTCGTCGTTCGGGGACGGTCAGGCGGTGACGATCGACCTGCGTGGCGGTAGCAGGGCGCTCGTGACCGCCGCGACCGTGCCGGCGCCGGGACCGGCGTCGGTGAGAGCCGCGACGGAGTCAATGGGGTGGGAAGGCCGTGACGGGCCCGGTGATCGACAGCCGCACGCGGGTGCCGGGTTCGGGAAGCTGGCGCCCCGGCACCCGCGCCGTCACGGTGCGGCCGGACCGGTCGAGCCGGAGCTGGACGGTGGCGTCGTGGCCGAAGTACCGCACCTCGGTGACCCGGCCGACCACCACGTTCCGCTCCTTGTTCCGCTCCTTGTTCCGCTCTTCGTTCCGCTCTTCGTTCTCGTTTCGGTCCTGGCTCTCGTGCTGGTTCTGGTTCTCGTTCTGGTTCTCGTTCTGGTTCTTGTCGCCGTCCGCCGCGGCGAGGAGCCTGATCTGTTCCGGCCGGACGAGCAGGCGCGCCTCGCCCTGGGGAGACCCGGGCCGGNCGGCGAGTTCGCCAAGGTCGCAGGAGGCGGTGAGCCCGGTGACGACGGCGGGCATGAACACGGCGGCGCCGACGAAGGCCGCGACGGTCGGGTTNCCGGGTGAGGCGTAGACGCCCTGGGGCGTGCCGGTCTGGGCGATGCGACCGGCGGCCATGACGGCGACCTGGTCGGCCAGTGACAGCGCCTCGTTCTGGTCGTGCGTGACGAGCAGCGCAGTGGTCCGGTTGGCACGCAGCGCTTCGACGACGGCGCGGGCGGTGTTCAGGCGGAGCCCCGCGTCCAGGGAGGAGAACGGCTCGTCGAGCAGCACCAGGGACGGCCGCGGGGCCAGGGCCCGCGCCAGCGCCACGCGCTGCTGCTGGCCGCCGGAGAGCTGATGAGGGAACCGGCGGGCCAGGCTCGCGTCCAGCCCGACGAGGTCGAGCAGCTCGGCGGCCCGCCCGGCGGATCGGCGTTCGGCGCGGGGCAGGCCGAACCCGATGTTGGCCGCGACGTCCACGTGCGGGAACAGGGCACCTTCCTGCGGGACGTACCCGACCCGCCGCCGCTGGGCGGGAACGCTGCGACCGGGGCCGAACACCCGTTCGGCGCCGAAGTCGATCGTCCCGCCGTCCGGGTCGCCGAATCCCGCCACCAGCCGTAGCAGGGTGGTCTTGCCGCAGCCCGACGGCCCGAGCACGGCCGTCACACTGCCGTCGGGCACTCGCAGATCGATCCCGGCGAGGGCTGTCGTGGCGCCGAACCGTTTGGTGACCTGGCTGACACTCAGCGCTGTCACGTGCTTCTCCTAGCAGAACGGGTGAGCAGGAAGGTCGCCGGGGTCGACAGCAGCACCATCAACCCCGCGTAGGGGGCGGCCGCGCCGTAATCGACGTCGCGGACGTTGCTCCAGAACTCGGTCGCCAGGGTGTCGGTGCCGGTGGGTGACAGCAGCAGGGTCGCGGTGAGTTCGGNGACCACAGCGAGGAACACCAGGATGGCGCCGGCGCCGACGCCGGGGGCGATCAGTGGCAGGGTGACCCGCAGCCAGGCCCGCGTCGGGCGCAGGCCCAGGGCGTGTGCGACGTCGTCCAGGACGGGTGGCGCCTGCGCGATCGCGCCCCGTACCGCCACCGTGGCCCGCGGCAGGAACATGATCGCGTAGGCGGCGATCAGGAGGGTGGTGGTCTGGTACACGGCCGGCAGGATGTGCAGCGATACCGTGACGAGAGCGAGCGCCACCACGATGCCCGGCAGCGCGTTGGCCGTGTAGGTGCTGCGTTCAAGCAGCGTCCCGATCCGGCCCGGGTGGCGTACCGCGAGCCACGCCACCGGAAGCGCCAACAGGACGGTGCACAGCGCGCCGGCGAGGCCGAGTCCGGCCGCGGTCGCGGCGGCGGTGGCCAGTTCGACGGCGGGGAAGGCGGCGGAGGCACCCACCAGCAGCCAGCGGACGAGGCTCACCAGCGGCACGCCGAGCGCCAGGCCCACGACCGCGCCGAGCCCGCCGACGGCGGGGGCGGTGAGCCGGCCGAGCCGGGCGGGTTGCGCGGTGCGGCTGGCTCCGGGCCCGAGCCGGGCGTAGCGGTGCCGACCGCGCAGGCTCAGCTCGGTGCCGACCAGGACCGCGCAGTACAGCACCAGGACGCCGGCGAGCATGTTCGCCGCCGGGCCGTTGAACGACGAGCGGTACTGGTCGTAGATGGCCGTGGTGAAGGTGGGGAACCGCAGCATCTGCAGGGCGCCGAACTCGGCGAGCAGGTGCAGGCCGACCAGCAGCGACCCGCCGAGGACGGCCGGGCGCAACTGCGGGAGCACGACCCTGGTGAACGTCCGCCACGGGCCGAGCCCGAGTGACCTGGCGGATTCCTCCAGCGCCGGGTCCAGCCCCCGCAGGGTCGCGCCGACGGGGAGGTAGACCAGCGGGTAGTAGGCGAGTGTCACGATCAGCAGGGCGCCCGGGTATCCCTCGACGTCCGCGGTCAGCGAAACCCAACCGTAGCTGACGACAAACGCGGGCAGTGCCAGCGGAGCGGCGAGCAGCACGTGCCAGACCCGTCGTCCCGGCAGGGCCGTCCGTTCCACCAGCCAGGCGGCGGCCGTGCCCAGGACGGCGCTGGCCGCCATCCCGCCGGTCACGAGCTTGGTGGTGTTGACCAGCAGCTCGCCGACCCTGGGCCGGATCAGCAGCCGCCAGGCCTCCGACCAGCCCACACTGACCGTGTATCCGACGACGAAGAACAGTGGGACGGCCGCGAGCAGCGCGACGAGCACGCAGGCCAGCAGCAGCGGGCGCGGGTACGCCGGGCCGGTGCGTACCCACCATCCCGCCGTCGTGGGCTGGCCGTTCAGAGCAGGCCCGCCCGCTGCATCAGTTCGACGACCTTTGGTCCGTTCAGGGTCGAGATGTCGATGTCGGGCGGATCGAGGGTCGACAGCGGCTTCAGCGCAGGGTTCGTGGGGACCGCGTCGGACACGGCGTACTCCAGGGCACCGCTGTCGACCAGCGCCTTCTGCCCGGCGTCGCTGGTGAGGAAGGCGACCAGCCGCTGCGCCTCGGCCTGCTGGTCGCTGGCCGCGAGGACGCCGGCGCCGGAGACGCTGACGAACGCGCCCGGGTCCCGGTGGCCGAAGAAGTGCAGGTCGACGTTCCTGCTGTCCTTGCCCGACTCCGCCTGGTCCTGGTACCAGTAGTAATGGTAGATCACAGCGGCGGGGNCCTCNCCCGCGTTCACGGCGCGCAGCGCGGCGATGTTGTTGTCGTAGATCTTCGCATTGCGTTTCAGCCCGGCGAGCCACTCGGCGGTGGCCCCCTCGCCCTTCACCGCGAGTACGGCGCTGACGATGGCCTGGAAGTCCGCTCCGGCCGCCGCGACACCGACCTTCCCCTTCCACGCCGGTCCCGCCAGGTCCATGATCGACGTGGGCAGCTCGTTCTTGGCGACCTGCCCACGGTTGTAGATGAACACCGTCGACCGGGCCGCGAAACCGACCCAGTTGCCGGTGCTCGGGACGTACTGGTCAGGCACCTGGCCCAAGGTGGCCCGGTCCAGTTTGCTGAAGCGGCCGGCGCGGTCGACCAGCGTCATGGCCGGCGAGTTCTCGGTGACGAAGACGTCCGCCGGCGAGCTGTCGCCTTCCTGGACGATCTGGTTCGCCAGCTCGGGGTCGCCGCCGCGACGCAACTCGACCTTGATGCCGGTCTGCTTGGTGAACGCGTCCACCATCACCCGCATCAGGTCCTGGTGCTGCGCGTTGTAGAGCGTGATCGTCTTCCCGTCGTCCCCCGAGCCGCACGCTGACAGGCCGGCCAGGCAGGTGGCCGTCACCAGCACGACCAAGGTTCTTCCTAACGAACCCATCGGGCTCCTCCAGCTGAACACTCCACCTGAACCCTCCACCTGGACAGACACGTCCGACCGACCTCGAACCCCTAATCGGTGTAGAAGTTAACTCATGCTTACCTTAGCGCCGTAGAATGTGACGAGTGGCACAAGTCGGGAGCGCTGGCGGGCGAACCGCGGAGCGGACGCCTGGCGCCGAGTGGGATCGGCACGCCCGCCGTGAGCCGGCTGAGAAGGCCCATGGCATGGAACGAGACCTTCCACGCGGCGACGCCGACGGTGAGCGAGGCCAGCAGCGCCAGGACCGGATGGTCGTCCTGCAGAAGGGGGAACACCTGCCAGTGGGTCAGGTAGATGTAGAGCGAGCTGCCGGCCAGCGGGCCCGCCAGCCGGCGCAGCGGGCGTGGGCAGCGGACGCTCGTGGTCCAGGCCAGCAGGAGCACGCCGCCGAGCACCACGTGCTCCCGGCGTGCGTCAGCGAAGAACCCGGGGATGGTGAGCGCCGCCGCCGCGGTGAGGGCCAGCCGCTGCCGTACCGTGGTCGCGGCGGCGGTGGCCCATCCCAGCGCGAACAGCCAGAGCACCGCCACCGACGTCTGGGTGTGGCGTGGTCCCGGCGGTAGGGCCACGACGTCGAAGCGGGTGAGCAGACCGGCGGCGAGGACACCGGCGGCGACGGCCCACGGGCGGCGCCGCTGCCAGCGGTCGAACGCCGGCACGCCGAGCAGGGCCGCGAGGACCAGCAGGATCTGGACCAGGGCTTCGACGAACCAGAACTCCCAGGGTGGGCCCGCGCGGTCCGGCCCGAACACGCTGTTGAGCAGCACGATGTTGGCGGGTTCGTGTTCGTCCATGACGAGCACGAGTACGGTGATGAAGACGATGCTCGGCATCGCGAGGTACGCGATGCTGCGGAGCAGCCCGCGGACCCGGTCGCGCCGCGGCGCCGCGGTCAGGTGGAAACGGGCGAAGTTGTAGCCGGCGACGGCGATGAGGAGATGGGCGCCCCCGAGGATGCCGCCGACGGCGTCGAAGGTGTTGGCGTGCGTCCCGACGATCAGCACGATCGCAACCGCCCGGAGCAGCACGCTGGTCTCGATCGAGCTGCCAGAGCCGCCAGCCCGGCGCTTCGGTCGCGTGGCCGGCTTCAGGTCCCGCACGGCCATGGTGTGCCAGCCGGCGGGCAGGTGTCCGAGGGCGTCCTCCAGCCGCAGTGACAGTTCCACGTAGGACAGCGAGTCGCCGCCCAGGCTCACGAAGGTGCTGTCGTCGGTGACATCGTCGCGGTGGAGCAGCTCGGCGAACAGCCGGCGTACGTCGGCTGTTCCGTCCGACGGTCCGTCCCGTCCGGTGGGCGCGGTCGTGCGCGCCGGTCGCGCGTCGCGGGCGATCTCCTGCAGCGCGACCAGATCCGGTTTGCCGGTGGCCAGGCGGGGCAGGGCGGCCAGGCGGTGGACGCGGACGGCGTTCTCCGGCAGCCGGCAGGCCCGCGCGACCAGCCGGCGGACCGAAGGCGTGTCCCGGTCACCCTCGATCATCACGTCAACGGCGTCGTCGCCGGTCACGCAGCAGGCGCTGAGCCCCTGGCCGGCGAGGGTGTCTTCCACGTGTTGCAGGTCGATCCGGATCCCGAAGACCTTGGCGAATCTGGTCTGCCGTCCCACGATCTCGTACAGGCCGTCATCGGTGCGGCGCGCGACGTCCCCGGTGCGCAGCTCGTCGAGCGTCGGACCGAGCGCGAGGTCCGAGGCCGTCCGCGCGTAACCCATCATGACGTTGGGCCCGGAATAGACGAGCTGCCCCAGATCCCCGGTGCTGTCGGTGCTCCCGGTGCGGTCGGCCAGCGGCTCGAGCCGGAACGACCCGCCCGGGACCGGGACTCCGATGGTGTGGGGGTGGGTCGGCGCGAGGTGCGGCGGCAGGCAGGACATCCGCGCCGTGGCCTCGGTCTGGCCGTACATCACGACGAAGTCCCAGCCGTTGCGTCGTCCGAGCTCGGCGTAGCGGGCCACCCGGTCCGGCGCCAGTCGACCGCCGGCCTGCGTGATGTAGCGCAGATGCGGCAGCGACATCGCGTCGAAACCGATCCTGTCGAGCAGGTCGAACGTGTAGGGGACGCCAGCCAGCGAGGTTCCCTGCCCGTCCCGGAAGAGGTTCCAGAAGCAGGCGTCCACGACGGACAGGGACGTCAGGATCAGACCGGCCCCGCACAGGAGGTGACTGTGCACGACCGACAGCCCGTAGCAGTAGTACAGGGGCAGGGTCGTCGCGGCGCGGTCGCCGGGGCGAAGGCCGAGGCACTCGACGATCGACTCGGCATTGGCCTGCAGGTTCGTGTACGACAGCCGGACCAGTTTCGGTGAGCCCGTCGAGCCCGACGTGCTCAGCAGCAGCGCGAGGTCCGGATGAAGGTCGTGCTTCGAGCCCTCCCGCCGCTGCTCGACGCGGGTCCGCGTGCCGGCCGGGCGGATCACCACGTCGGGGTCATAGGACGTGATCAGGGCGTCGGTCGACGCGGCGTTGTCACCCGGCACCAGCAGGACCGCGTGCCCGGCGGACAGCGCCGCCAGGTACAGGACGAGGACGTCGATCGTGTTGACCGCCGCGAGGAGCACCAGCCGCCGCCCGGCGCCGAGCCGACCGGCGGCGGCGTCGACGCGTGCCGCCAGTTCGCGGTAGGACAGCCGGCCCTCAGCCGTGACAACGGCCGTGCGGTCACCGTGCCGTTCAAGGTGGCGGGCGAGGAACACAGTCGAGCTTGCGAGGGACGGGCCTGCCTTGGTCACCCAGCCAATGTACAAGTAAGGAAAGCCTACCCTAAGTCATACCTCTCACTGCGCCTACGTCATCGACCTGTGACGTTCGGTGCCGCAGCCGCCCATGGATGATCTTGCTGTGTGGCGGTGGCAGTGGCGGCGGCAGCGG
>NZ_JPGU01000005.1:49846-120360 GCF_000732115.1 Frankia sp. CeD | reverse complement strand
TGAGTAACGCCGCGGGCGATATGGCGTCGTCGTCGGTTCGGAATGATGTCCAGCGGATAAGCGTGGTTCGCCGGGTGGCGGGCATCAGCTTGTTGACCTGTGATGTCGAGCGCCAGCTGACGGCAAGGTCCTTGTATCGGTGACCGACGAGGGGAGAATAGGATCGTGAGCGACATAACTGCCTCAGATCGTCGTACACATGAAAGATCCACAAATGTGCCCTGGTTTGGTTTTCTCGCCGTTGGAGCAGCTTTTGCCCTGTTCGCGCTGGCCATTCCGCAGTTCGATCTGACCACGGTATGGTCGATCGCCGTGCTTCTCGGGATCGTCCTGCTCCTCGGTGCGGTGAGTGAGTTGCTGGCGGCGGCGGCGACGGCCCGGGACTGGCGCTGGTCCCATGCGCTGCTCGCGGTGCTGTTCGTGGCCGGCGGGGTGGTGGCGCTGGTCTGGCCGGATCCCACGGTCAAGGCAGTGGGCCGGATCGCGGCCTGGTTCTTTTTGATCAAGGGTCTCTACGACGTCGTCAACTCGTTCGTCGCCCGACGGACTGAGCAGCAGGCCGCGGCCGGGCAGTACGCCACCGCGGCGGAGGGCCGCCCCACCCCGGCCCAGTGGTGGATGCCGCTGATCGTCGGTGCGTTGGAGATCGGGGCGGCGTTCTGGGTGGTGGGTTCCCAGCGGGTCTCGTTGCCGCTGCTGGCCCTGTGGGTGGGCCTCACGGCCCTGGCGATCGGGCTGACCAAGATTGCCATGGGGTTCCGGCTGCGGGGCGTTTCCCGACCGCCCGCCTCGCTGGAGGGCCTGGCGATTCCCGGCTTCGGCGCCGGCGCGGTGGAAGGCAGGCGGCTGGAGGAGGGGCGCGTCCAACGACCCGTGTCCGGGAACCGTTGACGATCCCGGGTGGTCCCCGGATCCCGGCCCCGGTTTCTTCCCGGCCCATCGGCTTCCGCCACCGCGGTCGGTCTGACCCTGACGCCCCACCGCCCCACCGCCCCGACGCGCGTCAGGGCGGTGGGGCGGTGGGGCGTCAGGGTTGTGCTCCGCGGGAGGCTCTTCGCCGCCTCGGCGCGCGTCGGCATAGCCTCGGCGGCGTGATCCGTGAGTCGCTGCCCGTCCCGTCGTGGGTGATCCGCTTGCATGCGCGTGCGCTCGCGCGGTTGACCGGCGCGCCCGAGGCGCGGCGCAGCGTCCGGTTCTTCGCCGACCAGGGCCGGGTCGTCGCGGTCCTCGTCGGGCTGTCCGTTCTCGGTTCGGCCGCCGTCGCCGTCGGGCCGTTCGTCCTGCGCCATCTCATCGACACGTCGTTGCCCACCGGCCAGGTGCGTGACCTCGTCGTCCCCGTTCTGCTGCTGTGCGCGGTGCTGGTGTTCGAGTCGAGCGTGCTTTCGGTGCGCATGGCGCTCATCGCTCGGCTCGGCGGCGTTGTCTCCGTGCGGATCCGTCAGACGGTGAACGCTCACCTGCAGCGCCTGCCCTTCGCCTTCTTTCCCCGCAGCCAGCAGGGGGAGGTGATGACGGTGATGTCCACCGACGTCCTGAACGCCCAGAACGCGATTTCCGCCACCGTGCAGGCGGTGGTCTGCCGGATCGCGGACATCGTCGTCGGCTCGATCGTCGTCTTCGTGCTGGACTGGCGTCTGAGCCTGGCGGTGATGGTCTTCGCGCCGGCCACGCTGCTGATCGTCCGCTCGGGCCGGCGGCGGCTCGCCGCGCTGTCCATCCGCCAGCGGGAGCTCGACGGTCTGCTCATGGTCCAGGTCGCCGACACCTCGTCGGTCTCCGGGGCGCTGCACGTGCGGCTGTTCGACCGGGTCGACTACGAGCAGACCCGCTTCGACGCGGCGGGCGCCGAGCTGCTCGCCGCCGCCGAGGATCAGGCCCGGCTGATGTCGCGGGTCCGGTTCCTGGTCAACCTCGGGATTATCGCGACGATGACGGCGGTGCTGGCGCTGGGGGCCTGGCTGGTCTCCAGCGGTCGCATCACGCTCGGGACGGTCGCAGCCCTGGGCGGCGCGTTGCTGGTGGCCTTCGGACCACTGTCGTCCGCTGTCAACCTGCGTGCGGAGCTCGCGGGTGCGGGCGCGTCCTTCCGGCGGATCTTCTCCCTGCTTGACGTCCCGCAGGACGAGGTACGCCTGAGGTTCGAAGGGGCCCGGGCCCCCGCGCTGACCGTCCCCCGCGCACCGCGGTCCGGGACGGAACCGGTGCCGGCCGCCGCTCGCTGGGGAGTCGATGCCGGCCGGGGACTCGATCTGACGTTCGACGACGTATGGTTCTCTTACGATCTTGCCACGGCCGAGGACCGGCCGGACGGCGACTGGCCGGACGACGACCCGACGTGGAACCTGCGCGGGGTGACCCTGAAAGTCGCCGCGGGGACGACGACGGCGATCGTCGGGGCCAGCGGGGCCGGCAAGACGACCATCACCTATCTGGCCAGCGGCATGCACCGGCCGCGGCGCGGCGGCATCCGTCTCGGCGGGGNTCCCCTCGACGACATCCCGCCGGATAGTCTGCACACGATGATCGGCGTCGTCCCTCAGGACCCGCATCTGTTCCATGACACGATCGCGGCGAACCTCCGTTACGGCCGGTTGGACGCAACCGACGACGAGCTGCGTGCCNNCNNGGCNGCCGCCAGCCTCTCCGCCCTGCTCGACCGGCTGCCCGAGGGCCTGGCGACCCGGGTCGGCGCCCGGGGCTACCGGTTGTCCGGTGGTGAGCGGCAGCGGTTGGCCATCGCCCGGGTCCTGCTGCAGTCACCACGGGTGCTGGTGCTGGACGAGGCGACCTCGGCGCTGGACACCGTCTCCGAGGCCGCCGTGCGCACCGCCCTGGACCGGCTCGCGGTGGGGCGGACGTGCCTGGTGATCGCGCACCGGCTGTCCACGGTGATTGACGCCGACCGCATCTACGTGATGGACCACGGCCAGATCGTCGAGGACGGCACGCACAGCGAGCTGCNCGCCGNNGGNGGCNCCTNCGCCCGCCTCTACCGGCCCACCGTCGTCTGATCGGGTGGGGGCTGTCGGTGGTGGTGCCGTCGCGAGCTGGCCGGCGGGAGGCCGTTACCCGCGTCGGCAGCCTTCCCGGTGCGCCCGGACCGCCCGTAGCACGCCCCGGGCGAGCAGGAACAGCACGAACAGCATCCCGCCGGCCGGCAGCGCGACCAGCAGCGCGGAGACGACCTCCGCGAATGCGGTGACCAGCTTCCCGTCACGGGTCGCCCGGCCCGCCAGCCCGAGATAGTCCCACATGGCCCGGGTCGTCCGGGTAAGCACGAACGGAACCGAGACCATGAGCACGACCAGGTTCACCAGGATCAGCGGCGCCGCGAGCAGCGCCCAGGCGGTCACCACGATCCGGGCCGGCCGGGTCAGCCCGTCCGGTCGGCTTCGGATGTCCGGCGGGGTCAGCCCGTCCGGTCGGCTCCGTCCTGCTGATCGGGCAGGCCGCCCGCGCGGGACGCGGTTGCGCCGCCGTGGCAGCGTCGCGCGTAGCGCCGGCCCCATCCGGTTGAACAGGTCCGGTACCCCGGCCAGGTCGCTGACGATGTAGTAGCCGTCGAGCCGGACGAAGGGCGCAAGCTGGCGCATGGCATCCAGGTGGACAAGGACGACGGCGGTCACCAGCACACCGGCGTGGGTGAGCGCGAGAGCCCCGGCGNGCAGCAGAACGAACAGTCCGTTGAAATAGATGCCGCCGAGGTCGGTGCGCAGCCGGCCGAGCCGGCTCAGCCGGTAGGAGTCGGTGACGTCGGTGAAGAAGGCCGGCCACACCAGGTACATGCCGAAACCGATGACTCCCGGGCGGGCACCGCCGTAGTGGCAGGCCGCGGCGTGCCCGCATTCGTGGAACAGTGCGCCGGCGAGGGCCAGGCCGACCACCACCAGGATCAGCGCCGGGGTCGCGAGCACCTCCGCCGCGCTGTCTCGGACGCTGTGCCGGCCGAACGTCCACACGTCGGTGACCACCAGCAGGGCCAGCAGCAGGGCCACGGCCGCTGGCCGGAACAGCATCGCGAACACCCGGCTGACCCGGTGCACGGCCGGCGCGGGTAGCAGGGTGTGCCGGGCTGCGAGTGTGAACAGCGCCTTCGCCCGTGGTGCCGGGGTGACGCCGTTCTCGCTGGCGATCAGGCCGAGTGGCATGAGCCGATCCGCTACGAGGTACGCGACGTCGGCGCCACTCATCCGGCGGGCGCAGACCACCGTGACCCGGTCGGCAATCGCGGCGACGTCGCGGGCGCCGTCCGCCGCTTCGAGGATGTGCGCGAGCAGTTCGGTGAGTGCGACGACCTGACCGTCGGCGCGGCGGGCCAGGAAGACGGGTCGGGCCAGGCCCGACCCGGTGAACTCGCCGAGTAGCGCCAGGCCGTCGGCCCGGCTCGGTCTGGCGGGTACCTCGGTCGGCCCGGGAACGCCCGTCGGATCGGTGACGCCGGTGACGCCGGTGATATCGGTGACGCCGGTGATATCGGTGAGGTCGGGCGTCCGGTCCGGTTTGGAAGGCACCGGCGGCATCGTTGTCGGCCGGGTGGACGACCGGGTGGACTCGGTCATCTGCGTCCCATCCTCATTGTCATGAACTGGCGGGAAGCCGGCCGCCGGTCCGTCGACCGGCGGCCGGCCGGGTGACCACCCCGGAGGAATCCGGCGGTGTATCTGTCGGTCGTAGCGGTAAAGCGGTAAAGCGGTAAAGCGGTCGGTGTTATTTCTGTATGATGATGTTGATGCTCGGTACCAGTGTGATGAGAATGGGCAGGAATCCACCGGCGACCTGCGGCTCCGCATGAGCGTCGATCTGTGCCATTTTCGACCAGGGGGAGCCGACCGGAAAGAAGGTTGGGTCAAACTCCTTCCGACCGATCTCGACCGCGGCGAGAGTCGTCCGTTCGGGTAGTAGTTCCGCCCATTCCAAGAACAGTTCTCCATTCAGCTCGCCGGCGCAGTTGCCCGTGATATCGTTCATCCTTGTTTCCCACCGATCTGAGTTGCCTCGGATATTCGGGCGGTGGGAACGCTAGCCACCGCTCAACCTGGTGGCCAGCACCTGCACAAGGTGTGTCACGGTCGTGCCAGCGTCGGTCGAAACTTCGGCTGGCCTTCTCGGATCGGCCTGACCGAGGCGAGGGCATGCCTTCCGGCCGGCCGAAGGATAGTCGGCCGGCCGGTGGCCGCGGGTGCACGGTGCCCTTGGCGACCTCGGGAGAACGTGGTCGGGTGCGGTTACCCGGCCGGGGAGACCGGCGTGAGGAGCAGAATCGTTCCGGAGTTCACCACTGCTCGATGCGGTTCCAGCTGTTGGCGATGGTCTTGACGAACGCTCCGTCGCTGTAGGCGGTCTGCGGCTCCGGATGATTATCGATTTGGGCATTGTTGCTGCCCGGCGAGCCGACCGGGTAGAAGGTGGGGTCGAACTCGGTGCGGTTTATCTCGATCGCCGCCAGGGTCATGCGCTCGGGCAGCAGCTCCGCGTGTTCTTGCGCCAGCTCGACGACGTCTGTCTCCCTGCGGTCCCTCATCTTCTGGCTCCCCTGTGTGTCGCTCGGTACCCGTCATGACGCAGGATGTGGGCACCGGCCGGTGGCGAGGAATCGGCCGGCGCGGGGCGGGGTCAGAACTCACCGGAGGGCGCGGATTCCGCGGCATCCGGTGGTACTACCGAACTGTAGGAGCCGCGGTTACCCTCCGCAACACGGATCTTGTCCTCGGTCGATCTGACCGGTCCAGGCCCACTCGGCGGGTGGTCGGATCATCATCCGCGCCCGGGCGCGAGCCTGGCGTGGGGAAGGCCGATTCTCTACGGATGATTCACCATGGCATTTTTCCCGATGGCGATAGATGGGAAATCAAAAATGGTAGACAATATTGAACTATGGTGAATTTTGTCAAAAAATATAAAATAATACTGACGTGTCGAACAATGCCGATCCACTTGTTGATGGATGTTCTCTTCCTCGGGGCTATCTTCGGCGGTGGATATCCGGATGCGGTCCGTTCAAACGACAGCAATTTTTCGCGTGGATGGTAGCGTCGTCGGTGTCCGAGGTCCCGCGTGAACGACGAAGGGTGGACAGGCGATGGCCGCGGCACCGATAGTTCCGCTGCATATACGGCGAGCGCAGTTCGATCCGATCGAGGAACTCGTCCGGATCCGGGACACCGACGGCGTCTGCCGCGTTGTCACCGTGTTCGGGATACCCGCGTATCTGGTCAGCCGGTACGAGGACGTCCGCGAGATACTCGCGGATCCGGGCAGGTTCAGCAACGTCAATCAGTGGGTCGTAGGTCCTGGCGGTCCCGTCCTGAGTGATGAGGAAATCGCCGAACTGCGGGCGGGGCAGATGCTCGCGTTCGATCCGCCAGATCACACCCGGCTGCGCCGGATGCTCACCCCGGAGTTCACCGTGCGCCGGATGCGCGGGTTGGAGCCGCGGATCCGGGACATCGTCGACGCGGCGCTCGACGAGGTGGAACGGGCCGGCCGGCCTGCCGATCTGGTCGCGACCTTCGCGCTTCCGGTGCCGTCGCTGGTGATCTGCGAGTTGCTGGGGGTGCCGTATTCCGNCCGCGCGGAGTTCCAGCAGCGCACCCGCCGGCAGATCGACGCCTCGTTGCCGATCGAGCAGCGGCTGGCCCTGCAGCGCGAGGCCCGTGCGTACATGGCCGGGCTGGTCACGCGGGCGCAGGCCGCCCCGGGCGAGGACCTGCTGGGCATGCTGGTGCGCGAGCACGGCGACGAACTGAGCACCGCCGAGCTGGTCGGCATCGCCTCGCTGCTGCTGGTCGCCGGGCACGAGACGACGTCGAACATGCTTGCCCTCGGCACCCTGGCGCTGCTGCGCCATCCCGACCAGCTCGCCATGGTCCGCGACGATCCGGCCCAGGTCGAGCCCGCCGTCGAGGAACTGCTGCGGTGGCTGTCCATCGTGCCCTCCGGTGTGCCCCGCACGACGACGACCGAGGTGGAGATCGCCGGTCACCGCATCCCGGCGGGCGAACAACTGCTCCTGGCGCTACCCGCGGCCAACCGAGACCCGGCTCTCGTCGGGGATCCGGACCGGCTCGACATCACCCGTGGCGCTCCCGGCCACGTCGCTTTCGGCCACGGCGTGCACCACTGCCTGGGAGCGCCGCTGGCCCGGATGGAGATGCGCATCGCGTTCCCCGCGCTGCTGCGACGCTTCCCCGATCTCGCGCTGGCCGTGCCCTACGAACAGGTCGCGTTCCGTGCCCATCATGTCGTACACGGGCTGCACGCACTCCCGGTCACCTGGTGAGACCCGGTCCCTGGTGGAAGAGGGCGGAACAGGAGGGTGTCGCATGAAGATTGTCGCTGATCGCGCCGTCTGTGTCGGCGCTGGGATGTGCGTGATGACCGCGCCGGAGGTCTTCGATCAGGGTGACGACGGCCTCGTCGTCACCCTGATCGAAGAGGTCGCCGCCGGTCGGCTGGACGCTGTGCGCCGATCGGTCGCGCTGTGTCCGTCGAAGGCGCTGCGCGTGCTGGACGACTGACGAACGGGTCGGCCGCCCGGCGGGCGTCACGCGGTGCAGTTGCTGGTGAAGCCATCCGTGGGCGGCGTGGATCCCGGGGGCGTGGACATGGCACCTCCGATGCGTCGCGACCGGGGTCATCGGGCGCACGTCCGGATGGCGGGCGAGATCCGGTCTCCGCTGATCATAATAGGTTGATGAGCTGACGGATCGCGGCGCATCAAGACCCTGATGCGTGGTTCCGTGCCGCTCCGGGGTGCCGTGTTCCGGGGTGCCGTGTTCCGGACCGCCGTGTTCCAGGGGTACCGNGCTTCCGGTTTTGGGGGCTTTCCCGACCGAGAATTTCCGTAGGCCCGCTCGGCCGAAGGTGGTCCATGAGCCAACGGGCGCGTCCGCACGTCCACCGAGACGGCGGCGTATATCTTGGGGTCGCGTCATATCAGTCCCGCGTCCGGAGTAACGTCTCCTTAGCGGTGCCACGCTGATATGCCGGCTGAACCCGACAAAACCCTCGGAGGAGACAGACTGTGTCGGATTCGCAAGGTCTTGTGTTCGCGTCAGCGGAGTGGCTGCCCAACGGAACCGAACATTGGGCCAACTTCAAGGTGACCATCTCCAACTACTCCACCGAGGACGTGGTGGATCCGGAGATATCCTGTACGTTCGCCGCGCCCCGGCTCATCCGGAATGTTTACGGACTGGTGTTCAACCCAGTTGATCGGCCGACTGACGTCGTCACTGGCCGCCTGGTGTCCGAACGGAAGATCATCCAGGCGAGGGGATCGCAGGAGTTCACCCTCGCGATGCAGAACGGTGGTACGGGCGCCGGCTCGGATCCCGCCCTGCTGCCGAACGGCTTCACGGTCAACGGGGAGAACGCCAACCCACCCGAGGACACCGATCCGCCCACGGTGCCGGAGAAGCTGCGCATCACCGGCTGGGCGCCGCACAGCCTGCACCTGACCTGGGATCCGTCCACGGACAACATCGCGGTGGCGGGCTACGAGGTGTTCTACCGGACTCCGGGTGGAGAACCCCGTGTCCTGGCGACCACCGCCGCCGAGGCC
Source organism: Frankia sp. CeD (assembly GCF_000732115.1). Classification (NCBI taxonomy): domain Bacteria; kingdom Bacillati; phylum Actinomycetota; class Actinomycetes; order Frankiales; family Frankiaceae; genus Frankia; species Frankia sp. CeD. Next base: position 111,794 of record NZ_JPGU01000005.1, on the reverse strand, counting down.
ACGGTGTCGGGGCTGAACTCGTTGACGGAGTACATTCTGCGGGTCCGCGCGTTCGACGTCAGCGGCAACCGGTCGGAGCTGTCCGAGGAGGTAGCCGCGTCGACTACCGCCCCCCTCCCGGACCCCGGTACCTGGGATGCGCCGCGAGCGCCCTTCGTCGACTACACCGCATGGCCGAACCCGAAGCTCGCCGAATACGGCTCCCTGTCCGGAATCGACAGTTTCTTCGTCGGCTTCCTGGTGGCGCAGCCGGGCGGCGACAAGAAGGTGTACTGGGGCGGCTATCCGAGCTACGGGGAGGCCGCGACAGGCGATTTTGGCAAGGAGGACTTCGCCGCGTTCACCGCGCAGGGCGGGAAGGTCATCCTCTCCTTCGGGGGTGCTTCCAACGTCCCCCTGGAGGATGTGGAGACCGACGTTTCCAAGATTGTGGCGACGTATCGGGCGATCCTCGCGAACTACGGGGTCAGCCATGTCGACTTCGACTTCGAGGGAGCGTTCATCCAGAACCGGGCGGGGTTGGAGCGGCACGTCGCCGCCATCTCCCAGGTGCTCCCGGCCTACCCCGGCCTGAAGATCTCCTACACGCTTCCCGTCGACGGCGCTCCCGGCAGCCTGGTGGGTTTCAACCCCGACGGGGTGCGTCTGCTGCATCTGCTCGCCGACGCGGGCGTCCAGCCATCGCTGATCAACGGCATGCTGATGGAGTTCGGCCAGACGGCCCCCTCGGACGCCTATGAGTGCTGCGTGATCGCGCTTAACGGCATGTTCACGCACATCGCCGGGGCCTGGCGCGACTGGGACGAGCAGAAGGTCTGGCGGCGGATCGGCGCCTGCCCGATGTTCGGCCGCCACATCAACGGCCGGATCTTCACGCTGGACCACATGCGCCGGCTCGTGGAGTTCGCCCGTACCCACAACATCGGCGCCGTCTCCGGTTGGGACGCCACCCGGGACTACAACCAGGGCCGCCTGCCCGAATGCGCCGACTTCAACGGGAACGACCTGGCGAAGTGCACCTACGTCGAGCAGAACCCGTTCGACTTCTGCAAGATCATCGCCACCTACCGACCCGAGTCCGTTCCCGCCGCCGCGCTGCGGCGGTAGGTCCGCGCCCGCGGCCCGGCGGCGCACGTAGCCGCCGGGCCGCGGTCCGGCTTTCCTGGCGGCATTCCGCCAGGCGGACCGGCGGATCCGTCAGGCGACGGAGGACATCCCCGGTTCCCAGATCTCGAACCCGGCCGCCAGGTAGCGGTTCCTGGCCGCGGCTCGCATGATCTTGCCGCTGCTGGTCTTCTGTAGCCGGCCCGGCAGGGCCAGCACGAGGTCGTTCACCGAGAGGTCGTGTTCCCGCGTCACCGCCGCCCGGATCGACGCAGCGACGTCCCTCGCGTCGGCGGTGAGGCGCTGCTCGTCCCTGATCTCCTGCACGACGACCAGCTTCTCGCTGTCGGCACCGGGAACCGAGAACGCGGCGCACCCGCCGGGGCGCAACGCGGGGTGGGCCGACTGGACGGTGAGCTCGATGTCGTGGGGATAGTAGTTCCGGCCCCGAATGATCACCAGGTCCTTCAGCCTGCCCACGACGTAGACCTCGCCGTCGACCAGCAGGCCGAGATCGCCGGTGCGCAGGTAAGCCCGGCCGGTCTCGCCGTCGAACTCGGCGTGGAACACCTCGGCCGTCGCCTCCGGGCGGCGCCAGTATCCCTGCGCCACCTGGTCGCCGGAGACCCAGATCTCGCCCACCTCGTCCGCGGGGCACGGGCGTCCCGTTTCGGGNTCCACTATCCGGAGCTCCTCCTCCGGGAGGACGAGCCCGGATCCGACGAGACTCCGGCCGCGTCCGCCCGATGCCGGCACATAGCGCCGGTGACCGAGCGCCTCGACGTCCGCCTCGAGGGCGCGGGGACCGCGGCCCTTCCGGCTGCNGGTCACGAGCAGGGTCGCCTCGGCCAGGCCGTAGCACGGGTAGAACGCCTTCTCGTCGAACCCGTGGGGCGCGAAGATCGCCGAGAACCGGCGCAGGGTCTCGTGACGGATGGGCTCGGCCCCGTTGAACGCGACCTTCCAACAGCTGAGGTCGAGGTCCGGCACATCCCCCCGGGCGGCCCGTGCGACGCAGACATCGAAGGCGAAGTTGGGCCCGCCGCTGGTGTGGGCCCGGTACCGGGAGATGGCCGACAGCCAGCGCAGGGGCCACCGGATGAACGTCATCGGCGCCATGAGGATGCTGGTCGCCCCGAGGTAGAGCGGCTGCAGGATGTTGCCGATCAGCCCCTGGTCATGGAAGAACGGTGCCCAGCCGACGAACGTCGAGTCCTGATCGTGGTCGAACGCGCGCCGGATCATCTCCTGGTTCGCGGCGAGGTTCCGGTGGGAGACCATGACCCCCTTCGGATCGGACGTGGAACCGGAGGTGTACTGAAGGAAGGCGACGGAATCCGGCGGACAGGGCCGGGGGCGGAAGCTCGTGCCCGCCTGGTCCGTCTCGTTCGTCTCGTCCGCCACCTGGTCGACCGGCAGCCAGGGGAGGGGGCCACGGATCGATTCCACGACGGGCCTGATGTGCTCGACCATCGCGCCGACGGTGAGCACGGCCGAAGGCTCGCAGTCCTTGATGATGCTCCGGGTCGCGTCCTGGATCAGGTTCCTGCGCGGGGGGTTGACGGGGACCGCGATCACCTGCGCGTAGAGGCAGCCGAAGTAGGCGACGATGAAATCCAGACCCGGCGGGAAGAGCAGCAGCGCCCGGTCGCCGGGCCGGCAGCGCCGGATCAGCTCCCCGGCCACGGCGAGCGCCCGCGCGTGCAGGTCGCCGTACGTCAGTACCGCCTTTTCCGCCTCGTGTTCATCCACGAACACGTAGGCCCGCCTGGCCGGCTGGCGGGCGGCGCGGTTCTGTAGGACTTCCGGCAGCAATGTCGCGTGCGGCACCCTTTTTCCTTCCCTCGACTTTCCCTCCCGCCCCGGGAGCGGCTCGACGGAGCTCATTCCAACGCCGCGGCGATGCGCGCCGCGATGGCCACCCGGTGGCGTTGATGGAAGAAGTGATCGCCCGGGAAGGTGTGGACCGCGAAGGCCGCGTCCGTCTCGTCCCGCCAGGCTTCGATCTCGGCCAGGTCGACAACCGGGTCCGCGGTTCCGTAGAAGGCCGTGATCGGGCAGCGCAGCCTGGGTTCGGAGCGGTACGCGTACTCCTCGCTGAGCGTCAGATCGACTCTGGTGAGCCGTAGCGTGTAGCGCAGGAAGGCCGCACTCCGATGTGAGCCCCCCGTGTCACCCATCGTCTTCAGCGCGGCAACGAGCGCGTCGTCCGGCAGGTGATGGATCGGTGCCCTGCTGGCGGGCCGGTGTGGCGCCCGGCGGCCGGAGACGAACAGATGCACCGGTGGGATACCCGCCGCACTCAGCGCGCGGGCCAGCTCGAAGGCGACCAGTGCTCCCATGCTGTGGCCATACAACGCCACGGGCGGGTCGATCAGCCGGGTCACCTGTGGTAGCAACGCGTCGACGGCATCGTGCACCAGGCGCAGCGCGGGCTCGGCCACCACGTCCTCACGACCGGGCAGCTGGACCCGCACCGCCGCGACGGTCGACGGGAACAGCCCAAGCCATCTGGCGAAGGAACTGGCTCCGGCACCGGCGTGCGGGAGGCAGATGAGCCGCACGGCGGCATCCGTCGGTTCGTACCGCAGCCACGTCCGGCCCGTCAGCCCGGTGCCCGATACCCCGGTGCCCGATACCCCGGTGCCCGATACCCCGGTGCCCGATACCCCGGTGCCCGTCACCCGACACCCCGCACCGAGACCGGAAGCTGCTTCAGCCCGCGGACGATGAAGCTGTGATCCTGCCAGTCGGGTTGCGTGACCAGGAGTTCCAGGCGTTCGGCTCGCCGGTACAACCGATCAAGGGCGACCTGGGCCTGCAACTGCGCCAGAATCCCGCCCAGGCACCCGTGCATCCCGTGGCCGAAGGCGAGATGCCCTCGTGCGTCGCGGGTGATGTCGAACTCGTCCGGCCGGCTGAACACCGCGGGGTCGCGGTTCGCGGCGCCGAGGCACAGCAGAACCTGATCGCCTGCCCGGATCCGGCTTCCGTCGATCTCGACCTCGCGCGTCGCGACGCGCTTGGTCAGCTGCAGGGGACTGTCGTAGCGCAGAGCCTCGTCGACGGCGCCGCCCAGCAGCTCCGGCCGACGGCGCAGGCGCGCGTCCTGATCCGGGTGCTGGAGCAACGCGAGGAGACCGTTGCCGATGAGGGATTTCGTGGTCTCGTTGCCGGCCACGAAGCACATGATGCAGACGAAGACGACTTCCTCATCGCTGAGCCGGTCGCCCCCGGCCGTCCGCGCGGCGAGCAGCCGGCTGATCAGATCGTCACCCGGCCGGGACCGGCGTTCGGTGACCACGTCGTCCAGGGCCTGCGCGAATGTCTCGACGACGTCGGATACCCGGGTGAAGTCCTCGGTCTTCATCAGCCCCGGCTCGAGCAGGAAGCGGATGTCATGCGTCCAAGGCCCGACGCGCTCGCGCAGGCTGTCCGGAAGGGCCATCCAGTCGCACATGACCGTGAGCGGTAGGGGCCCCGCGAGATCGGCGACGACGTCCATGCCGCCGTCGTCCCAGGCTCGCCGCACCAGCCGCTCCGCGACCTCGTGGACGCGGGGGCGCAGCTCGGCGACCGCCTGCGCCGTGAATACCCGGTTCACCAGGCCACGCAGCCGGGCGTGGTCGGGGTTGTCGGTGAAGACGAGCGACTTGGTCGCCAGCCGCCCGATCCGCGCCACGTCGTCCCGCGACAGCCGCGACGCCTGCCGGCTGACCAGCTGGGGGATGAGCCCGGCGCTGAACGTCCGGTCGTGCAGGACACCGCGCACGTCGGCGTGCCGCGTGAGCACCCACATGCCCAGCGTCCGGTGGACGGGCTGCGCGCCTCGAAGCCGCGCATAGAGCGGGTACGGACTGCGCCGGAACTCGGCGCCGAAGGGGTTGAAGCGGATCGGTGCCCGGGTGGCTTCGGCGGTCGCGGTGTCGGCGGTCGCGGTGTCGGCGGTCGCGGTGCTGGGTGTCGGGGACGTCATCCCGCCCGTGCTCATCCCGCCCGCACCCCGCGGCCCTCGAAGTATCCGCTCCCGAAGGGCTGAAGGACGAGCCTGAGCAGGCAGATCTTTCCCATCCGGAACCCCAGGGCGGACAGCTTCAGGTAACGCTCGTACCGGGCGACCACCTCCGGTCCGACGACACCCACGGCCTCCTCGCGGTGTCGGCGCAGTCGGCGGGCCCACTCCTCGCATGTCCAGGCGTAGTCGAGCCGACCGTTGTGCACCGACTGGATCTCGAAGACACCCTCCGCCGCGGCGGTGATCTCCGTGAGCGTCGGCAGATCCGCCGCCGGAAATATCTCCTGCTGAATGAAGGCGCTCGCGTTCTCGCGGGACATGTTCGCGTAGGCGATCGTCTGCAGCGACAACACGCCGTCCCGNTTCAGCCAGCCGTGGCAGCGGGTGAAGAACTCCCGGTACAGGCGGATCTTCTCGGCGGACGAGTCGTCGGGTCCGGCGAAGTGCTCGAAGGCACCGATGGAGATGATCCCGTCGAACCGGGTGCCGGGTTCGTAGTGCGCCCAGTTCTCCGTGCGCACCTCGACACCGGGATAGCCGCGGGACCGGACGAAGGCCGCCTGCTCCGCACTGAGGGTGAGACCGACGGAGCGTCGCACCCCGTGCGTTTCCGCCAGTCGCCCCAGGATCGAGCCCCACCCGCAGCCGATGTCCAGAACGCTTTCGGCGCGGTCGGCGCGAATCGCGTCCAGGTGGAACCGCAGCTTCCTTTCCTGGGCTGTTTCCAGGGTGTCGTCCGCGCCTTCCCGCAGCGCGCAGGAGTAGGTCAGCGAGCGGTCCAGCCAGAGCCGGTAGAAATCATTTCCGACGTCGTAGTGGTGGCGGATGGCCGCCGCCGCTCCGACCGTCCGATCGTGTCCGACCGAGGTGGCCATGACGACTATGCCACGTGCCGCGGGAGCTGCGTGTGCAGGTACGTGGCGACCGCGTTGAGGTTCGGGTTCTCGAACAACGCCTCGGGCGGTAGGTCGACGCCGTAGCGTTCCTCAACCTCGATCAGCAGGGAGACGGCGAGGGCGGAATCGATTCCCAGTCGATCGAAGTCCGCGTCCGGATCGACCTCCTCCGCGGGTATCTCGAGGAGACCCGCGACATACTCCTGGCACCAGGTGACAATCTCTTCCCTGCTTGGCTCCACCGTGCTCGCTCCTTATACCGCGGTACTCGGAGCGGATCTTCTGGCGGCGATGCGCTTCGCCGCCATCCGCTCTTCGGACGGAAGTTTGACATCCCAGGCGAGGCCACTGACCGCGAGCAGCCTGATGAGCCAGTAACCCGGATCGAGGCGGTACCACCGCAGCCCGAAGGAGGGCGAATCGGGGAACGCGTGGTGATTGTTGTGCCACGATTCGCCCAGGCTCAGCAGGGCGAAGATCCCGCCGTTCCTGCTGTTCTCCCGGGACTCGTAGGGGCGGGNGCCGAACATGTGCAGGAAGGAGTTGATCCCCCAGATGACGTGTTCGAGGACGAACATCCGTACGAGACCACCCCAGAGGAAGCCGCTCACCGCCCCGGTCCAGCTTTGGTAGACGAGGCCACCGACGAGCGCCGGGAGCAGAAGCCCGAGCGTCACCCAGTAGTAGTAGAGGCGGGCCACCCGGACCAGCGCGCGGTTCTTGATCAGATCCGGCGCGTAGTGGACGACGTTGGGATATTCGTGGCGGCGCATCCACAGGAAGTGCGAGTGGGCCAGGCCGCGGAGCCGGCCCTTCAGACCGTTGCCGGCGAGATTCGGCGAGTGCGGGTCTCCGTCGCGATCGCTGCACTCGTGGTGCCGCCGGTGCAGAGCGACCCAGGACACCACGCCGCCCTGGCCGGCCATCGAGCCGAGTACCGCGAGCGCGGCCGCCGCGGCCGGCGCCGCCTTGAACGCGCGGTGCGTGAAGAGCCGGTGATAGCCGACGGTGATGCCCAGACCGGTCAGGAGCCACATCGAGAAGAGTAGGGCGAGTTCGGTGGCCCCGATCGGATGTACCGCGAGAAACGCGATGGCGGCGGCGGTGCCGGCAATCGGGAGGACGTCGAACAGCAGGAAGTGCCGGCGCTGCAGGCGATGCAGGTAGGAATTGCTGATCGTCTTCCGGCGGGGAGTGGATCCATCGGCTCCGTACCCGTTTTCAGAGTACCCGGTTTCAGGAATGTGCGTTGCAGGCTGGAAGCCAGCCATTCTCGACCGCCTCCTCCGGAGGGCTGCGGATGGGTCGTCGGCCCGAACTTTTCCGATCGTAACAGCCGTCGTGGCCGGTTCCGGAACATGCGCCGGAGTAATCGATCGTGAGATTGTGTTTCGTTATCGTCCGCTGCTGAGCCGCACCCGCCGGCTCTCCGGCCCACGGATAGTGCGGGTGCCGCGGTAGTGCGGATGCCGCGGTAGTGCGGGTGCCGCGGTAGTGCGGGGTGTCGCCCAGCACCGTCATAGGGCGACACCGCATGGTCAGGGCGACAGCCGGATGGGGAGTGTCTCCAGGCCACGCACGGCCAGATGCGGGCGATAGGAGGGAGGGTCGCTGGCCGGCGTGAGGCTACCGGCCCGGCGCACGAGTGCCTGCAGGGCGATCTCCGCCTCCAGTCGGGCGAGCGGCGCGCCGAGACAGTAGTGGATCCCCAACCCGAAGCCGAGATGACGGGGGGCGGGTGTCGGCCCGGCGTACCGGCGGATGTCGAACCGGTCCGGCTCCGCGAAGGTCCGCGGATCCCGCCCGGCGGCGGCCAGCATGATGACGCCGACCTCGCCCGCGGCGAAGGAGTGCCCGGCGACCTCGGTGCCACGCAGCGCGAGACGCCCGACGAACTGGACGGGCGGGTCGTGGCGCAGCGTCTCGTCAACGAGTGCGGGCGCCAGGTCGGGGTCGGCCCGCAGCGCGGTGAGCTGGTCGGTGTCACGCAGCAGGGCGAGCACCGCGTTGCCGATCAGGTTGATCGTGGTCTCGTACCCGGCGACCAGCAGCAGAGCGCACAGCTCCAGCAGTTCGGCCTCGGTCAGGCTGTCACCCTGCTCCCGCACCGCCACGAGAAGACCGAGCAGGTCGTCGGTCGGCCGAGCCCGTCTGGCCGCGANCAGATCCGTGAAGTAGGCGTCGAACTCGACGGTGGCCTTCCCTCGCAGGGCCAGCTCGTCGGGTGTGAGCAGATAGTCCGGATCGAGGCCGCGGGTGAGGGCGGTTCCCCAGGCCCGGAACGTCTCCTCGTCCCGCACGGGCACACCCAGCAGATCGCAGATGATTCTCAGGGGAAGGGGACGGGCGAACGCGTCGATCAGATCCACCTCGCCAGCCGCGAGCGCGGCGTCGAGCAGCGACTCGACCAGGACGGTGATCTGTGGCCGCAGCCCGGAGATGACCCGGGGAGTGAACGCCTTGCTGACCAGCCCGCGCAGCCGGGTGTGATCGGGCGGGTTCACGCCGAGGAGCGACCGCAGCCCGCCGTCGAAGCTGTTGGCGGAACGCCAGGCGTTGGTTCCCCCCTCACCCCGGCCCCAGGCGGCGTCCTGCAGAACGTGCATGCAGTCCTGGTAGCGGGTGAGCAGCGTGACCTGCTGGGCGCCCAGCGGCAGACGGTAGAACGGATCCGCCTCCCGTAGGGCGTGGTAGCTGGGGTAGGGATCATGGCGTCGGGCCGGATCGAACGCGCCGAAGGCCGGCGGCGTGCCGACCGCGGCCGCACCGGACGGGGAATCGGCATCCATTGTCAGCTCCTCGCTTCCGGTGGTCGGTGACCCCGCAGCCGCGCCGCCGCCGCTGCGTGCGACCGTGAAGGACGTTTGCAGGGCGAACCGGACTCCCGATGAAGGGAACGCGAACGGACGACGAGAAGAACGGGAAGGACGGGAAGGACGAGGAGACCGAGAAGGCCGNCCGNCCTCTCCCTCATNGNGGGAGAGGCCCGCCGGCGGCGGTGACGACCACCCCGACCGCGGCGGCGATGAGCAGGGTGAGAACGACGCCGCGGCGCAGGGGCAGCAGGAGGATCATGGCGCCGCCGAGGGTGGCATACTGCCAGGGCCGGTCGAGCGCGCCGGCTAGCGGGATGGCGGAGCCGAGGATGGCGCCGGCCGCGGCGGGGGCGGCGCCATCGAGGAAGGCGCGGATTCGCGGTTCGGCCCGCAGCCGGGCGAAGTGGGGACCGCCGAGCAGGATGAACGCGAACGACGGACCGAAGGCGACGGCTGCGGCCAGTAGCCCGCCGCCAATCCCGGCTGCCGCGTACCCGACGGCGGCGACGGTCTGCACGACGGGGCCGGGGGTGATCTGTCCGAGCGCGACCGCGTTGAGGAACTGGTCGGCGGTCATCCAGTGATAGTGGTCGACCGCGTCGGTCTGCATCAGCGGGATGATGACGAAGCCGCCGCCGTAGGACAGGGCACCAACCTTGAAGGCAACCCAGATCAGCGCGAGCAGCCCGCCGGTGCCGGTTGCCGCGGCGGCGAGCAAGGGCATGGGTGGCGCGGCAGCGCCCGGCTGGCGGCCGGGCCGATGGTGGCGGCGGGCGGCCAGCTCGAACGCGCCGCAGCCGAGCAGGACGAGCACCAGCCACGGGCCGACAGCGGCGGCAGCCGTCGCCCCGGTGGCCAGGTAGCACGGCCAGCGCAGGCGGCTGACCGTGCGGGCCCGCCGCCAGCTTGCCGGCAGCAACGCGACGCCGGTCTGGACGGCGACGGCCGCGACCGCGGAACCCGCCCCGGCGCCGGCGGCGCGCACCCACCGCGGCGGCGAGCCGGCGAGGAAGATCGCCGCCAGCGCGAGAATCAGGATCAGACCTGGCACGATGAACGCGATCCCGCCAACGAGCGCACCCGGCCGGCCCCGGAGCCGCCAAGCGCAGTAGATCGCCAGCTGGGTGGACGCCGGTCCGGGCAGCAGGTTACAGACCGCTACGGCGTCTTCGAATTCGGTGGCGGTCAGCCACCGTCGTCGCTCCACGCAGAGCTGGCGCAGCAGCGCGATGTGCGTCGGCGGGCCGCCGAAGCCGAGGCAGCCGATCCGGCCCCATTCCCGTAACACGGCGAGCAGGCTCGGGTGAGCGGGGGTGGCCGCGGACGGCGCATCGAGCTCCACGGTTGACATCCTCTCCTCCCCCGAGGGAGGGGATTCCCGGGCCTCGCGGCACCCGGCCGGGTGGTCAGGGTCGGCGCCGATCCACGAACCCTCCCTCCCCTGAAGCACTCGACTGAAGCACTCGACCGGCTGGCCGCGAGATGGTGGCCGCGAGGGTGTGTCGCGGCCACCATCTCTGCGAGCCAGGCAGCTCGGTCAGATCTTTCAGATTTTAGCGAGGAGGTTCCGCATACTCGTGATCTCGGCGTTCTGGGTGTTCTGAATATTCTCGGCGAGCTGCTGCGCCGGGGTATAGCGTCCGTCGCGGATTTCCGTCTTCGCCATGGTGACGGCTCCCTGGTGATGTGCGATCATCATGGTGAGGAACATCTTGTCGAAGGCGGGTCCGGTCGCGTTCCCCAGCGCGGTCATGTCCGCGCTGGACATCATTCCTTCCATGGTGTCGCCCGGCATCATGGTTTCTGATCCGTGGCCGTTCATGCCGTGGCCGTTCATGCCGGGGCCGCCCATGCCGGGGCCGCCCATGCCGGGGCCCGATCNGCCGCCGCCGGCGGGGGGAGCGGTGGGCTGCTTCCAGGCCGTGAGCCAGCCGACCATCGTGGTGATCTCCGGAGTCTGCGCGGCGCGGATCTGCGGCGCGAGGGTCTTCACCTCCGGGTTCTGGGCGTGGGTGCCGGCCAGGTCGGCCATCTCGATGGCCTGCCGGTGATGGGGGATCATGTTCTGGGCGAAGGTGACGTCGGCGGCGTTGTAGTCGGTGCTGCCGGTGGCACTGGTGGCACCGGTGGCACCGGTGCTGCTTCCCCCGCTGCCGCACGCGGTAAGAACGGCTGCGGCCAGAAGCGCCGGGATGAGCAGGATGAGTCGTCTCATGCTGGTTCCTCGTCTGCCAGGTGTCGGTAGATCCTTGTGCGGGTTCGCCGTGCGGAAGTCCGTGGGGACGCGCAGGCGAAAGCCGACCGGTCTACAGGCGGAGCACGCAGAGGCAGACGAGTGAGGGTGCGTGGGACGGTGGCGGTCCGCCGGGGGGCGATCGTCCAGGCCGGGATGACGCCACACGTAGCCGGCTCCGGGCGGTGAAGGTCGAGCGGACGGCGCGGGTGAGCAGCAAGGCGATGAACAGGACGCCGGCCAGGCGAAGGAACGCCAGGCACAGCTGACCGGCATGCCCGTCGTGGCCTGCGTCTGTGGCCGGCATCGTGACCCTGGTCCGCGGGTCGAGACCGGCCAGGTGGACGGGCGCGGAGCGCGGATTCATCCCACCGTCGGGCATCGTCGCGTCGGGCATCGTCATTGATTCGCTCCGGGCCGCGGGGAGCCCGTGCGTGCCGGAGTCGGTATGGCCGGCGTGCGCGGACAGGCCGCCGTGCATGAGCAGAATGCCGAGGAGCACGGGCACGAGAAGCGGGAGCAGATGCAGCCTGCCCGGGGTGCTCTTTTCTCTTCCTCGGCGCCGGACCCTCACCGTTGCATGATGCTCCACGCGCAGGCGCTCGGTAAAACCCGCGCCCGGGCCGGCTCGTCTCTCGCACGGTCGAAAGAGCGGCTTACCGGACCCTGCCGACGTAGTAGCTGCTGCTGTAGATGGGCTGTAGGTTGACATTTCGTCGAGTTTGTGGCGCGGCCCACATATAGCCGTTGCCTGCGTAGATGCCCAGGTGGGTGATGTTGCCGGGAGTCCCGAAGAAGATGAGGTCGCCGGGCTTCTTCCCGGACCTGGGGATGCGCACCGTGGCCTGGAACTGCTGCTGGCCGGCCCCTGGTCCGCACCCGAGTTGCACATGCCGCACGGCTCGGACGCCGTACACCGACCACCGCACCGCCGGACCCTTGTTGACGATGTCGACCCGATCCAGCCCCAGAGAAACTGCGACAGCACGGCTCGCCGTGGTCTCCTCCCCGGCGTCGTCGAGCCAGCAAGGAGCTATGATCATGGTGTTGCGCGGCAGGGACCTTCGGATCCAGCAGGCTTGAGAGGAGACGCGATGATTCAGGATCGCGGTCCTTCCCTTCGTCCCCGATGCCGACGACCCGTACGGCATCGGGGACGGCTCGTCGACGCCCTGCTGTCCGGCAGCTACCTCGCCCTCACCCATGCCACTGTCGACTTCGACCCGACCCTGCTGGCGGCGACCGAGACCTATCGGCAACGCGGCATCCCACGCAGCCACGCAGCCGCGCCGAGGTGGAACGTTTCCTGGCTGGCCTGGAACTCGTCGAGCCGGGCGTGCAGGTCGTGCATCGCTGGCGGCCGGACGACACCACGCCGAAAGACGTCACCGACGCCCAGGTCAACAACTACGGCGCCGTAGGCCGCAAACCGTAACGTCCCTCCGATCGGCCCCGATGCTGGCGGTACCCACCTCCAGAGAAGCTGTGTCTCCCCAGATCACCTCTAGGGAGACACAACGAGGAAACCCTGGCGAACTTCGGCGCTTCGCCGCTGGGGCGGATCACTACCAGCGTGGGCGCACCGGTCCACCCGTGAAGAACCGGAGCAGGTCGCCGAGGATCCACTCAAGATCCAAATTGGGTTCCGGCTCGACTGGCGGTCCGGCCAGTCGAGCACCGGGGTGAACGGTGCGGTCGGTCACTGGATACCTCGATCAGACGGCGACCGACCTGAACGGGGCGCTCCTCCCCAGGCCGGTGATACGCGCGCGGAACGGGGCAGGCAGATGGATCACATCAGGCCTACTACTCGGCCGTAGGCGCCCACCGGGTCGTCCTGGCTGGGTGGGTCCGGGTGGCGGTGCTCGGGGAGGGCGGACAGCTCCGGCCGGTAGACGACCAGCCTGCCCGCGCGTTCCCGCTTGGCCGCGTACATGGCCAGGTCGGCCTGGTGCAGCAGGCTGTCGGGACTGGCCGGCCGGGTGGTGGAGCCGTCGAGCGTGACTAGGCCGAAGCTGGCCCGCGGGGTGTAGATCTGCCCGGCCAGCAGGCACGGCTCCTGGACTGCCATCGCGAGCCGCTCACCCACCTTCCGGGCGTCGACGCCGCCGCTGCCGAGAATGATGGCGAACTCGTCCCCGCCGAGCCGGGCGACGGTGTCCACCGCGCGGGTGTCCGCCCGCAGTCGCTCCGCGCTGATTTTGAGGAGTTCGTCCCCGGCGGCATGGCCGAGCGTGTCGTTCACCAGCTTGAACCCGTCGAGATCCAAAAACAGGACGGACACCGTCCCGGAGTCGCCGGCGTGGCAGGCGTCGGGGTTGTCGGGGTTGTCGGGGTCGTGGGTGAGGGCTCGTTGCAGCCGCCGAGTGAACAGCGCCCGGTTCGCCAGGCCGGTCAACGGGTCGTGGAACGCCTGATGGTGAAGCTGCCGTGCGCGCTGGCGTACCTCGGCCAACAGTCGGTTACTCTCCGCCAGGGTGACCATCTGCCGGACCAGCGCCACCAGCAGCAGTCCGACCATGCCGTACGCCTCGAACCGGTCGAGCTGCGCACCGGTCGACAGTTTGCCCAGGATCAGCAGGCCGGCCGCACCGAGCACGGCGTAAGGCAGCACGGCGTGCGCCCACACCGCCCGGGGGCCGCCCGGGGTGAGGCTGTCGGTCGTGAGGCTGTCGGTCGTGAGGCTGTCGGTCGTGAGGCTGTCGGGTGTGGGGTTGTCCGGGTGCGTGCGCGCCGGTAGCAGAGCGGCAAGGAAGATCATCATAAAGGCGAGGGTGAATCCGATCATGGCCCAGGGGGGAAGGTGGTGGCTGTCCGGCGCGGTGCTGTAGACGGAGATGTTGCTGGTGAGTCCGTCGATCAGCAGGCCCGTGCTGAGCAGTACCGACGCCGCCGGGGAACGCGGCCGGCGGAAGCAGGTGATCAGCAGCACCGCCGTGGCGAGGANCAGGCTGGCGACCGGGTGGAGCAGGGCGGCCAAGAGCTGGATGGGGTCGGGCGGGCCGGCCGGGACGAGCGCGGCGAGAGTCGTCCCCCACGCCAGCAGGATGATCGAGCCGACGATCAGCACACAGTCCAGCAGGGTGATCGTATGCCAGCGGTATCCGCTGTGTCGCGCGGTCCTGGTGTTCTCGCCCTGGCCTTCCACCGGTGCGGTGGGTAGGGACAGCAGCCCGGCCAGGGCCACCCCGTAGAGAACGAGGAAGATGGCATAGCTCGGGGACATGCGGCCAGTCAGGAAGCCGCCGGCGAGGAACGTCGCCGCCGTCGCGAGGTTGGCGACCAGCACGCCGCCAGCGGCGAGGCGGGCGAACCGCCGGCGGCGCTCCGTCCCGCGAACCTGCCGGGCGGTCCGGAAGCAGGCGGCCGCAGTGGCCAGTTGGGCAGCGGCGTCGAGGAAAATCGACGCGATTCGGGGGGTCTCCGGATTTACGACCAGTTTTCCCCAGGTCTTGCCGGATTCGGCTGGCCGCTGCGGGGCAAGTTCCCGAGTCCTCGTCTGGAAGAACTCGACGGCGGGCGTCCTCGCCAGCGTGTACCACCTATCGTGGGTGATCGGGTATACGGGGGTCATTATTTCTCCTTGGCGGGGTGTCAACCCGGATCGCCGTATTGCGTGCACAGCCAGCGACGATCATGACGGTTGGCGGTCGACGAAACACCGCGCCTGATCGTGNAGTGCTGTCACCGTCTTGACCTGCGTGACAGGTTCACCGTCCGTCGCATACAGGTCGGTGAGCGTGTCAGCGTTGTCGACGTTGACAAGGGTTCCCATCGGCTTTCCGCTGCCTTGTTGTATGAAGTGAGTCACAGCCTTGCAGTCGGTGGGGGGTGGTGCACCACCCCTCCGGGTAGTCAATAGCTGGAAATCGGGTGGTCAGTGTCCTGAGCGAAGCCACTCTTCCCGGAGATCCTGGTTTAGATCTTCTTTTTTTATGCGGAGCGTGGCGAGAAGCATGGGCGGTGGTCGAATCCGAGCTCCCGCCACCGTCGAAAGACCGGCGGGCACCACCTCAAGGGCACGAACGTCCACGTCCGCCGACGGTGCTCCCGTTGCTGACGGTGTTGGTGCGGCTCGCCTGCGTGCAGGACCGGGATGGCGGCCGGCCGCCGCTGGCTGGCCGCCCCTGGCTACCCACCCGGCGATCGCCGGACGGGAAAACCACGGGTTCACCCGTGAATGGACATGAACCTAAAGTTTTGGTATCGCGCCTGGACTGGGCGGTTCGGGTGCGTGGAGCCGGCGTTGCGGCGGTGGGGACGTTCCCATTTCCGTAGCCGGGNGTGGGTGGGAAAGGCGACGGGATCTGCCGGGCCGGGCCCGTTTCCAGCGGCCGCCTTCTCCAGGGTCGGGCCTTCTCCAGGGTTGCTGTGGATGGTGCCTGCCCGTGCCGTTAGGGTGCTCGTCAGTGGCATCCGAGTGGCATCCGAGTGGCGAGCGGATGTCCGAGTGGCAAGGGGATGGAGGAGCGGTGACGGAAACACGGGACCCGGCGTGGGTAGCGACGACGGGGGACCGGGAGCCGGTGAACCTGCGGATGGATCTTCCTCATACGGCCCGGATGTATGACTACTACCTGGGCGGGAAGGACAACTTCCCGGCCGACCGGGAGGCCGCCGAGCAGGTCATCGCCGCGTTCCCCAACGCCCGCGTCACGGCCCGGGAGAACCGGGCGTTCATGACGCGGGCGACCCGGTTTCTGGCCGGGGAGGTCGGGATCCGCCAGTTCCTGGATATCGGTACCGGCATCCCCACCAGCCCGAACCTGCACGAGATCGCCCAGGGCCTCGCCCCCGACACCCGGGTGGTTTACGTCGACAATGACCCGATCGTGCTCACCCACGCCCGCGCGTTGCTGACCAGCACCCCGCAGGGGCGCACCGCCTACCTCGACGCCGACCTGCGCGACCCTGACGGGATCCGCGCTGCCCCGCAGCTGCACAGCACTCTTGACCTCACTCGGCCGATCGCCCTGTCCGTCGTCGCGATCTTCCATTTCATCCCCGACGCGGATGATCCCTACGGGATCGTGCGTCGGCTCCTCGACGCGTTGCCGTCGGGGAGCTATCTTGTCCTCACCCACGGCACCGGAGATTATGATCCGGACGCGGAACGGGCGGCGGAAGCCTACCGGCAGAAGGGGATGTCGGTGCAGCCCCGCAGCCGATCCGAAGTCGAACGTTTCTTCGACGGGTTGGAGCTGGTCGACCCCGGGGTTCAGGTCGTTCACCGCTGGCGGGCCGACGGCAGCGCCGTCGAGGAGCTGACCGACGCGCGGGTCAGCATCTACGGCGGCGTTGCCCGCAAGCCGTAGCACACCATCCGGGCCAGGGCAGGTCTGAACCCGTCAGGCCGCGCAACATCCAGACATCCAGACGTGCCTACCCATAACAAGATCTACAAGATGCCTGAATGCTTACGCGCAACGCCCGGGCGGGCCGAGGGCTGTACGCCGGTGACCGCGAACCGCTCGACCACTACCGCTCGCCGTTGATCCATGGCTCCGGTCAGACCGGAAACTCGGTCCTCGCCGGCTCTGTGGCCACGTGCGACAGGTGTTCGCCCCACCGGCGCGCGCGGTCGATCTCCCCTGGTGCGAGTGCGTTGTCCTTCGTCACGAAGAAGCTCTCCGGCGGGCAAACCTGTCGCGCTCCGTGCCGGCGCAGCAGCCGGTGAATGCGCTTTGACGCCCGGCCAGTCAAGATCGAGGGCCCGTGTGCGCGCGTATCGAACGCTGCCGCATACCCCTCGATCACGCCGCAGCGGGCGAACCATTCCCGCAGTCCGGGGCCTTCTGCGCCGGGCTCGAGCGCCACACCGCTCGGTGGCTTCCGAGCGATCTCGCCGGCCGACGTACGGCTGGCCGGACGGCTCATGCCGTGCACATGCGTGGGACCGCCCACGACGACGACGTCGGCACCGCTGATCACCTCAGGATTTGCGTCACGCACCGGGATGACGACTACCTCATGGAGCGGGCCGATGCCATCCGCAATCGCCTGGCCAATCTGCCTCGTGTTCCCGAACATCGACTCGTACACAACAACAACCCGCATGGCGAAATGCCTCCTCGGATTCACTTACGGCGATGACCCGCAAACGCCGCTGCCTCGGGATCCGACGTTGCCGCTGCCTCGGGATCCGACGTTGCCGCTGCCTCGGGAGCCGACGTTGCCGCCGCGTCGCGGGAGGCAGCATCCGCATAGTTCCCTTCGTCTCCTCTTCGCCGTGACCGGCCAAGATCCGGCCCGGGCCTCCACGCCTTGTGCTCCTCAGTGGTCCCCAGCGGGGGCAGCATCCACCGGTGCGAAGGTCCCGGCCAAGCAGAGCACTGATGCCCGGTGGCCTCGCCCAACCGGTCATAGCGCGGCGGTGGGACTGAGCAGGATCGCGGNCATCCTTCACGGTCCGCGTCGATGCCCATACAGTGAGCGCCTGATCAAACGTGTGCCCGGCTGGAGCGATTCCGCCTACGGCTACGCAGATCGTCCTGTTCCGCGCGCACCCACCACGCCGTCACGGCCGTCCGCCCGTGCCCGAGGAGTGAGAGGAGCAGAAGGCACGCCGCAGCGACCGGTTAACTGTCCCGGTCCCTGATCAGTCGTTGCCGCCTGTCGTGCGGCGGGTGCTGAGCAGGCGCTCTTCCAGCCAGGCCCATCCTTCGGGGCGACGGTGCCAGCGGTGCCAGTCCCACAGCACCCCGTGCACCCGCGGGCCCTGTTTGATGACCGCCAGCACCGCGACGCGGGTGCCTTCGGAGACAACCATCTCGGGGAACTCGCGAACCGCGCNGTCGGCGGTCCGGAACGATATGCCGCCGCTGCCGAACGGACCGGCGACCATGTCAGCCAGCTCCCCGACCGCTCCTTCGACGCGCGGGATCTCGACGGTCGCCGCCCCTCGATGGGGAACGTCACCGATCGCGACTAGTTCCCCCGTGTCGTGGAACCATTCCAGGTGCGCGACCCTCGACGCGAGGGCAGCAGCGACCGGGTCGGGCACCTGCCAGTTACCGAAATTGGTGATGAAACTGGTCGGGCGCCGCTCGTCGGCAGCGAGGAAGTCGTTGATCCCCCAGATCTCGACGTCCGCGCCTGCGACGGGCAGATGGGAAAGTGGNCCCCCGCCGGTATTCGCGGNCACCCTGCCTCCTCACGGCGCCGTTGCTCGATCCTCAGTTTGCCAGTTGCCAAAGCACGTTCCGCGCCGCCCCCTGCCGCGATGCGTTCCGGCCGGGTCGCGAGTCTGTTCTGGCGACCGTCGTAGGACGTCGTAGGACGCCGCCCGGCACGAGACACCACGGAGGAGACCATGACGACCACACCGGACGGCCCGGCCACAGCGCTGCCTGGCCGCCCGCCCGTCGTTGACCTGACTGCCTGGCAGACCGCCCGTGACGAGCTTCTGGTCCGCGAGAAGGCCCACACCCGCGAGGGCGACGCCCTCGCCGCGGCCCGCCGCCGGCTGCCGATGGTGGAGCTCGACGGGACGGTCNAGGTCGTCGGGCCCGACGGCCCGGTCCCGTTCCTGGACTTGTTCCAGGGCCGCGACGAGCTAGTGGTCTACAAGCACATGTGGTATGACGGCGCGCCGCACCAGGGGCAGTGCGAGGGCTGCACCACTACGGCCTGGCACCTGAAGGACGCCGTCTACCTCAACGCCCGCGGCGTCTCGTTCGCCATCCTGACCACGGGCCGTTGGGACGAGGTGGCCTCCTACGTTGAGTTCATGGGATACACCCAGCCCTGGTACTCGGTGCGCGACGTGGACGGGCCGGTCGGCGGCAGCATGGGTTACATCACCTGCTTCCTGCGCGACGGCGACCGCGTGTTCCTCACCTACTCCACGACGGGCCGTGGCAACGAGCCGGTCAACGGGTCCCTCGGCCTGCTCGACATGACGCCCTACGGCCGCGGCGAGGCATGGGAGGACAACCCCGAGGCCTGGCCCGAGGGGCGCAGCTCGTGCTGGTTCTGGCGCTCGGACGCGGACGGGAACGCCACCTGGGGCCCGACCAGCCGCCCCGTGCCGCAGTGGACCCGCCCCGGCGCGACCCCCGTGGAGACCCTCGGTCGGCACGGCCACCACCACTGACGCGCCTTCGTCGACGGTGTCGGCAGGAAGCGCCCGTTGAGCGTTTCTATGCTGGCGTGCGTCTTAACGAGGATGAACAGGAGAAAATCCGCGCGGGGCTGCGGACGGAG
Organism: Frankia sp. CeD; assembly: GCF_000732115.1. Taxonomy (NCBI): domain Bacteria; kingdom Bacillati; phylum Actinomycetota; class Actinomycetes; order Frankiales; family Frankiaceae; genus Frankia; species Frankia sp. CeD. The sequence goes on along the minus strand of NZ_JPGU01000005.1, from coordinate 92,525 downwards.
CTTGACACTCGTCGGCGGGTGCGGCGAGCTGTACCAGCTGTCCGGACCGCAGGTGCAGCGCATGAGTAACCAGGCTTTCTTCACGAAGCTCTTGGCAGAGGTCGAAGAGGACGAGGCGGTCGTAACCGGCGTACGCCTCCGCGAGCCCTACGCCACGCTGACAGGAGAGGCGTTTCGGCGGGCGGTGGCCNGGGGNGGTGGCCGCGCCGGGCATGAGCCGGGCTGGGACAGTGACAAGCCCGGTCTGGCCGCGGACACAAGCCTCGGCCACGATCTGGACCCTGTTGGGGATCTTGGTCGTGGCCAAGGCTTGACCGTGACCAAGGTTCGAAAACGATCTATCTGGTACCCCGGGTGGGATTCGAACCCACACTGTCGGTGGTTTGAGCACCGTCTCTCTGCCGTTGGAGTACCGGGGCCGGCGGGTGGAGCGTGTTGGATCAGACGGAACAGGGGCGAGTTGGCGCAAGTGGAACGGGCGGAGGAACCGGGCGGGACGAGGGCGAGGAGATCGCCGTCGAACCTGGCCGGAACCGCTCCTTGAAGACTCTATCCGGGTAGGGTGCGTTTCGACCTCCCGCCCTCCGTGTCCGGGGCGGGACGGCCCCCCGATCGTCCGTCCTGCCACACTAGGGACGCACCTCCGAGACCAGGAGTCCGACTCGATGAGCCACCCCTCCTCGAACCCGCGCCGGGTTCTGATCGCCGAGGACGAAGCGCTGATCCGGCTCGACCTCAGGGAGATGCTCCAGGAGGAGGGCTATGAGGTGGTCGGGGAGGCGGGCGACGGCGAGATGGCCGTCAACCTCGCCGGCAAGCTCCGCCCCGACCTGTGCATCCTCGATGTGAAGATGCCGAGGATGGACGGCATCGAGGCCGGTGCGAAGATCGCCAAGGACCGTATCGCTCCCGTCGTCATCCTCACCGCCTTCAGCCAGCGGGAGCTGGTGGAACGTGCCCGTGAGGCCGGCGCCATGGCCTACGTGGTCAAGCCGTTCCAGAAGAAGGACCTGCTGCCCACGATCGAGATGGCGATGAGCCGCTTCACCGAGATCGTGAGCCTTGAGGCCGAGGTGGAGGACCTGCAGGGGCGCCTGGAGGCCAGGAAGATCATCGAGCGGGCCAAGGGCGTGCTGCAGACCGAGCACGGCATGACCGAGCCGGATGCCTTCCGCTGGATCCAGCGCACCTCGATGAACCAGCGCCGGACGATGCGGGCGGTCGCCGAGGCCGTGCTGTCGGGTGAGGCGTTGCCGGGCTCGTGACCTCCGTGTCCGTGACCTTCGCGTCCGTGACCTTCGTGTCCGTGATCCCGGAGGCCGGGTGAGCGATTCGTCGCGGACGTCTCTCGCGTCGATGACCGGTTCGATCGGGCGGTGGACCCGGGCCAGATCGCGCACCGGTCGCGGACGCGTGGCGCTTGCGGCTCTCGCCGTCCTGGTCCTCGCGGTGCCCTCGGTCCTGGGGCTCACGCTGGCCGCCAGCCTCGGCGCAGGCGATGACGCCGGTGGCGGCGCTGGCGCCAGAGCCGCCACCGGCGTCACCCGGGTCGCCACCCTCGGTGTGATGGCGCCGCTGTCCGGGGATCTCTCCACGGACGGGGTGAGCGCGCGCAACGCCGTCGCGCTCGCGGTCGACGAGGCCAACAAGTCCGGGGCCGTCCCGGGCTGGCGCATCGAGCTGTCCGCCCACGACGACCTGTCCCGTCCGGACGGGGGAGCGCAGGCCGTGGACGCCTTCGTGGCGAACAATCATGTCATCGGCGTGGTCGGGCCGCTGAGCTCACTCGTAGCGAAGGTGTCCCTGCCCACACTGAGCGCCGCTGGCATCCCCGTCGTCTCCCCGTCGAACGCGGACCCGACGCTGACCGACTCCGGTTCCCGGCCGCGCACCCGGCCCTTCCCGTCCTACTTCCGCCTGGCCGGAACGGACGAGCGCCAGGCCCGGGTCGCAGCCGAGTACGCGGTCAGGACGCTCGGCCGCAGGCGTATCGTCGTCGTTGACGGCGAACCGAGATACGGCACGACCCTGGGCGCCCGCTTCGCGGCGCGCGCCGCCGCTCTCGGCGCGTCGGTGACATCGGTGTACCAGGTCCGGGGGGACGAAGCGGACGGATCCGAGATCGCCGACACCGCGCGGGCGATCGAGGAGGACGCCCCCGATCTGGTCTACGTCTCGACGGGTGCGGCCTTCGCCGGGAAACTGCGGGCCCGGCTCGCCGACGCGGGGACGTCGATCCAGGTAGTGGGTTCGGACGCGTTGCTCCAGCCCCGCTACACCGACGAGGCGAGGTCGGCAGCCGACGGCGATCTGATCATCGGTCCGCTGGTCCCGCCGACCCGGCTGCCGTCCTCGGGTGCCTTCGTCGCGGACTACTCCGACCGTTTCGGGGGACCGGCGGATGACGAGGGCAGTACCCGTCCCGGGGCCTCGGGCGGCGTGGAATCGCCTGGCGCGAGTGGGCGGTCGAGTGGGACTCTGGGCCCGCGGGGCCAGGAGGACCCTGCGGACCTGCGGAGCCAGGAGGATCCAGCGGAGACCGCCTCGCCCGGCCGGGGCGCCACCACCACCCCGAGGGTGGTCCACGGCACCTCGGCACCGGTATCGGCACCGGGGCCGGGCCTGGAGGAGGGGCCCCACGGGCCCCCGGCCGCCGGTACCCGCGGTACGTCCGGGGTGAACGACCCCGCCGCGGAGCTGGAGCTGCGGCGGGCCGAGGCCATCCCCGCGGTCGCGGCCTATGCGTACGACGCCGCCAGGGCGATCATCCGCGCAGCGGCCACGGTGCTGCCGGGCCGGACGACCGTGGACGCGGCCACCAGACACGACCTCGTGACGGCGATCGGAAGCGGCTCGTTCGCGGGGATCACCGGCTCCGTCGCCTTCGACCGCTGGGGGGACACCCGATCGCCCACGGTCGTGCTCTACACGGTACTCGGCGGCAGATTCGTCCCGTTGAAGACGGAGAACTGACCGACCGGCGGTGACGTGTCGGCGGCTGCCGTAATGGCTGCGGCGGCTGCGGCAACCGACATCCTCCGACCGGGCCGTTGCGGGTTCTGCCGGGTCGTTCGCTTCTCCGATCGGGTCGTTTGCTTTCGGACTCACCGGCGAAACCCCCTTCAAGTTACGACACGCTCACGTTGCGCTTCCCTTCCACTCCTCCGAAGGTTACGTTTTCGTCACTATCCGCTGTCGATCGGTTGCCGATGATGCGGTGGCGGACCGGGTCCTGACGCCGAGGGTGTCGGTAGCGGCAGCGATGTGCTGTGGGAGGGCGTGTCATGACGGGTCCTGGACGGCGAGGGGGCGTGCCCCGACCGAGCGTGACGCGGTGGGGGGCCCTCGGATCCGTGGGTGTGCTGACAGCCGCGGCCGTCCTTGCCGGCTGCGGCGGTGGTTCGTCCGGNGACGACGGGNAAAAGGAATACGCCATCGGNTTTCAGGGGCCGCTCTCCGGCGACAACCAGCAGCTCGGCATCAACGCCTACGACGGGGTGCTGACCGCTGTCGAGCTAGCGAACCGGCGCAAGGATCTGCCGTTCAGGCTGCGCCTGGTCGCCTCGGACGATCAGGGTATGGCCGAGCAGGGGCCCACCGCCGCGCAGAAACTGATCGACAATCCGGAGGTCATCGGCGTCGTCGGCCCCGTCTTCTCCGGACCGACGAAGTCGAGTGAGCCGCTCTACAGCGGGGCCGGGCTGCTGTCGGTCAGCCCGTCGGCCACCAATCCGGCGCTCACCGATCTCGGGTTCACCAGCTTCTACCGGGTCATCGCACCGGACACCGTGCAGGGATCCGCCGCCGCGGAATACCTTGCCAAGGTCGTGAAGGCGGACAAGGTCTACTCTCTCGACGACCGGAGCGAATACGGCACCGGCTTGTCCGGAGCGCTCGAGAAGGCCCTGACCGGCCGTGGCATCCGCGTGATCCACGACGGCATCAATCCGACGAAGGACTACACGTCCCAGGCCACGAAGATCCTCGCCGAGAATCCGGACGCCGTGTACTATTCTGGCTACTATGCGGAACTCGCGTTGCTGACCAGGGCGCTGCGCAGCAAGGGGTACACCGGGAAGGTCGTCAGCGGCGACGGCGCGAACGACGACCAACTCATCCACCAGGCCGGTGCCGGCAACGCCGAGGGAACGCTGCTGACCTGCNCCTGCGGTGACCCGAACAGCGATCCCGCGGCGGCGGGGTTCGTCGCCGACTACAAGACGATCAACGCCGACGCGCGGCCTGGAACCTATTCCGGCGAGGCTTATGACGCCACGAACGCCGTCATCGAGGTGCTGCGCCGGCTCGGTAGCGGCGCGACGCGGGAGGCCGTGCTCGCCCGGTTCGGCTCGGTCGACATTCCTGGCGTCACCAAGCGCATCAGATTCCGGAAGAATGGTGAGGTCGAGGGCTCGACGGTCTACGTGTACGAGGTCCGGGCCGGGAAACGGGCCGTGCTCGGCCCGGTCAGCTCCCTCGTCAGACCGTAACCGGCGGACCTGCCCGGCCGGCGGACCTGCCCGGCCGGCGGACCTGCCCGGCCGGCGGAGCGACGTGGTCGACGCATCGGTCCGCCCGCTCGCGGCGAAACTGTCCGACCCACGGCCTAAACTCGCCGCGTGTCCGTCACCACTTCGTCCCCCACCTCGTCTCCGTCCGGGAGCCGCTCGGCAGCGTCCGCCACTGGGGCCACTGGGGCCACTGGGGCCACTGGGGCCACTGCGGCCACTGCGGCCGGCCCGGCCGTGTCCTCGCCGAGTCCCGCGCCATCGAGCCCCGCGAAGTCGACCCCGGCAACGCCCCGGTTGTTGCTGCTTGATGGGCACTCGCTGGCCTACCGTGCCTTCTACGCGCTGCCGGNGGAGAACTTCTCCACCACCACGGGCCAGCCGACGAACGCGGTGTACGGATTCACCTCCATGCTCATCAACGTCCTGCGCGACGAGCGGCCGACCCATGTCGCCGTGGCGTGGGACCTGCCGACCCCGACCTTCCGGCACACCCAGTACGCCGAGTACAAGGCCGGTCGGGGCGAGACCCCGGCCGACTTCGTCGGCCAGGTCAGCCTCATCCACCAGGTGTGCGACGCCCTCGCGGTGCCGGGGGTCAGCGCGCCGGGATACGAGGCCGACGACGTGATCGCCACGCTCGCGACCCTGGGCGCGGCCGAGGGGATGGACGTGCTGGTCGTCACGGGTGACCGTNACGCGCTGCAGCTGGTCGACGAGCGGGTGACGGTGCTGATGACCCGCAAGGGCATCAGTGACATGGTCCGCTTCACCCCCGACGAGGTGCAGGCGAAGTACGGCCTGTCCCCAGTGCAGTACCCGGACTTCGCGGCCCTGCGCGGGGATCCCTCCGACAACCTGCCGTCGGTGCCGGGGGNGGGGGAGAAGACCGCCACCAAGTGGATCCAGCAGTTCGGCTCGCTGGCCGAACTGGTCGACCATGCCGACGAGATCGGCGGGAAGACCGGGGNGNCGCTGCGCGCCCNCCTGTCCGAGGTCATCCGCAACCGTTCCCTGACGGAGCTGTCCCGTGACGTGCCGCTCGACGTCGTCCCCGCCGGCCTGCGGATGCGGCCCTGGGACCGGGAGGCCGTCCACCAGCTGTTCGACACGCTGCAATTCCGGGTGCTGCGGGAGCGGCTCTACGCGGCCCTCGCGATCGCGCCGCCTCCCGCCGACGAGGGGTTCGAGATCGAGCTGACCGTGCTCGGGCCGGGCGAGGTGGCCCGGTGGCTCGCCGAGCACGCCCACAGGGTCGGCCGTACCGGCCTGCACGCCCGGGGCACCTGGGGGCGCGGCACCGGTGTGCTCGCCGGTCTCGCGCTGGCCGCGGCCGGCGGTGCCGCGGCCTGGATCGACCCGACGTTGCTCACCCCCGCGGACGTGGCGGCGCTGGGCGCCTGGCTCGCCGATCCGAACCAGCCGAAGGCCGCCCACGACGTGAAGGGGCCGATGCTGGCCCTGACCGAGCTTGACCTGCCGCTCGCCGGCGTCACCAGCGACACCGCGCTCGCGGCCTATCTGGCTCTGCCCGGCCAGCGGTCCTTCGACCTGGCCGATCTCGTCGCCCGGTACCTGCATCGCGACCTGTCCGCCGACCCCGTCCCGGGCGGCCAGCAGCTGACCCTCGACGGCTCCGGCGAGGCCGACCAGGCGCACGCGGACGCCGTGCGGGCCCGGGCCTGCCTCGAGCTCGCCGACGCCCTCGACGCGGACCTCGAACGCCGCTCCGCCGCCACCCTGCTGCGGGACATCGAACTCCCGCTGGTCACGGTCCTGGCCGGCATGGAGCGGGCCGGCATCGCCGTGGACTCCGAGCACCTGACCGAGCTGCAGAAGCACTACGGCGGCGAGGTCAGCGCGGTCGCCGCGCAGGCCCACGAGATCGTCGGCCGGCCGTTCAACCTGGGCTCCCCCAAGCAGCTGCAGCAGATCCTCTTCGACGAGCTGGGCCTGCCCAAGACCAAGAAGATCAAGACCGGTTACACCACGGACGCCGACGCCCTCGCCTGGCTGGCGGTCCAGTCCGACCATCCGCTCCTGCCGGTGCTGCTGCGGCACCGCGACGTGGCCCGCCTCAAGACGGTCGTCGACTCGCTGATCCCCATGATCGACGATATTGGGCGCATCCACACCACGTTCAACCAGACGATCGCCGCGACCGGCCGGCTTTCCTCCGCGGACCCGAACCTGCAGAACATCCCGATCCGGACGGCCGAGGGGCGCCAGATCCGCCGGGCCTTCGTCGTCGGCGCGGGCTACGAGACGCTGCTGACGGCGGACTACTCGCAGATCGAGATGCGGATCATGGCTCATCTTTCGGGTGACGAGGGCCTCATCGAGGCGTTCGGCTCCGGCGAGGACCTGCACACCTTCGTGGCCGCCGAGGCGTTCGGCCTGCCGGTCTCCGAGGTCGACCCGGAGCTGCGCCGGCGGATCAAGGCGATGTCGTACGGCCTGGCCTACGGGTTGTCCGCGTTCGGCCTCGCCGGGCAGCTCGGCATCGCGCCGGACGAGGCCCGGGAGCACATGGACGCCTACTTCGCCCGGTTCGGCGGGGTCCGCGACTTCCTGCGTGGGGTCGTGGAACGGGCCCGCAAGGACGGCTACACCGAGACGATCCTCGGCCGCCGTCGCTACCTGCCCGATCTGACCAGCGACAACTCCCAGCGGCGGCAGATGGCCGAGCGGATGGCGTTGAACGCGCCGATCCAGGGTTCCGCCGCGGACATCATCAAGATTGCGATGTTGGGGGTCGACCGGGCGCTGTGTGCCGGGGGGTACGCCTCCCGGCTGCTGCTCCAGGTGCACGACGAACTCGTCCTCGAGATCGCGCCCGGCGAGCACGATGCGGTCGAGCGGCTGGTCCGGGCCGAGATGACCTCCGCGTACACCATGTCGGTGCCACTCGACGTGAGCGTCGGCGCCGGCTGCACCTGGGACGACGCGGCGCACTGAGTGTTCCTGTTACTGAGTGTTCCTGTTACCGAGCGTTCCTGTACCCGGATGTCATTTTTGCGCCGAATTACTCCGCTGGCTTCCCGGATTTTCCGTCGTCTCCGGTATCAGTCGAGGAATTGTACCGAACCGTGAAATTGCATCGGTGCCGGGAAGCTGCTGGCTATGATGTCGGTCACGCCGGATCGACGGCTATGTTGGAAGGAAGCCTGACCCGGCCCTGTCGCCGTCGTGCACCGTGATCTCTCGGATGCGGGGTCGTTGCGACACCCGGAGCGACGTCCCGTTCGGTGCGGTTCGTCCCTGTTCGGTCCGCCTGATCCGCTCGGTCCGTTCGGTCGGGCTCATCGCGGGTCAGTGCGGGAGGAAGCGGTTTTTGATCAGCGGGCGTACGTTCGCCGGCCGTCGGCGTTTTCTCGTGGTCACCCCTGCGATCGCGGCGGTGCTCTTCCTGCTCGCCGGGTGCATTCCGGGCTCCCCGGGTTATCTGCGCTGGGGAAACTGGCTGGGTCTGGTGGTCGCGGTCGGTAACGCCGTCGTCGGGCTGGTGGCCAACCCGAGAGGGCGCTGGATTCCGCCCGTCGCCGTCGCCTCGCTCGCCGCCGCGCTCGCCTTCGCGCTGGCGAGCGCGGCGCCCGGCCGGAACGCGGACACATACCTGACCTGGTTCCCGGTGCTGTGCGCCTATGCCGCCCTGGTCCCCGTCGGCTGGGCCGTCGCCGGCACCGCGGCCGTCTGCGCTGCCGTCGTCGCCGGCGTCACCGCCCACGGCGGACTGGCCGAGGCCGCCGCGCCCATGTTCTCCACCATCGCCGCCGTCATGCTCGTGGGCGCGGTGGCGAAGGCCCTGTTCCGTGAGGGCCTGCTGCAGAACCGTTCCGATCCCCTCACCCGCCTGGCCAACCGGGGCGGGACGATGGAAATCGGGCAGTCCGCCGTTGCGAAGATCAATGCCGCGGGGAACGAGGCTGTCCTCGTCCTGGTGGACCTCAACCGGTTTCACGAGGTCAACGATGCGCTCGGTCACCTCGGCGGCGACCAGCTGCTGAGGATGATCGCTGAGACGTTGCCGACCCTGACCCCGAGGCCGGTGTTCGTCGGTCGGGCCGGCGGGGACGAGTTCGCGCTGGTGTTCCGCGGGCCCGAGATCATCCCGGCGCCGCCCGCTTCATCCGTCTCATCTGCCTCGCCCCCCTCATCCACCTCATCTGCTTCACCTGTCTCGCTCGGCCCGTCGGGCGCGCCGGCCGTCCGCGGCCCCCTGCCCGCGGCCATAGCCGCCGGGCGGCGGCGCACCCTGGGCCGGCGGGTCCTCCGCCAGATCCAGGGGCCCTTTCAGGTCTGCGGGGTCGACGTCGAGGTGGACGCCTCGGTGGGCATCGCGGTGGCCCCCCGCGACGGCGCGACCATGGCCACCCTGATGAGCTGCGCCGATGCGGCCCTGCTGCGGGCCAAGCGGGTCGGGGAGAGCGTGGGCCTGTGGGATGCCGGCATCGCCGGGGTGCGGCCCGAGGAGATCGCGTTGAACGCCCAGTTGCGCGCCGCGATCGGCCGCGACGAGCTCGTCCTGTACTACCAGCCGGTCCAGTCAGCTCGGACCGGTGGGATCGTCGGTGCCGAGGCGTTGCTGCGGTGGCGACATCCGAGCCGTGGGCTGCTCCCCCCCGGCGAGTTCCTGCCGATCGCCGAGCGGTCCCCCCTGATCGCGGACCTGACCCGGTGGGTTCTCGACGAGGCACTGCGGCAGTGTGCCGCCTGGGACGCGGGGGGCCTGCACCTGCCGGTGTCGGTCAATCTCTCCCCCCGGATGCTGGTGATCGACGATCTTCCCCGGGTGGTCTCGGACTCGATCGCCGCGCACCGGCTGGCCCCCGACGTCCTCACCCTGGAGATCACCGAGAGCGCCCTGGTCACCCAGCCCGCGCGTGCGGCGACGATGCTGGGTCAGTTGCGCTCCCACGGCGTGGCGCTCTCCCTCGACGACTTCGGCACCGGGTATAGCTCGATGGAGATCCTCAAGACGTTGCCGTTTGACGAGGTCAAGATCGACCGGGGGTTCGTCACGGACGTCCGGGGGAGCCTGCCCGACGCCGCGATCGTGCGTTCCGTGCTCGATCTGGGACATCGCCTGGGGCTGCGGGTCGTCGGTGAGGGCATCGAGGACGAACGGACCCTGACGATGATGGTCGACTTCGGCTGCGATCTGCTGCAGGGAGAGGCGATCTCGCCTCCGCTGCCGGCGGAGCGCGTCCGCGAGCTGCTGCGGACCCGGGCCGCGAAGGCGGGCAAGGTGGTCCCGGGCGGTGACGTTCGATGTCGCCGGGCGTGATGGTCCGAATTACCCGGCTGCGCTGACCTGCCCGGCTGCGCTGACCTGCCCGGCTGCGCTGACCTGCCCGGCTGCGCGGACGACGATGCCGACGGCCTGCCACGCCTCGGAGACGGCCTTCCGCGCGTCCGCACCGAACAGCAGGCCGGCCTGGTGCACGGTCACCGAGGCGAATGCACGGAACGTCGTGTTCGGCCGGATCTGCGGTGCGCGCAGGGTCTCGTACCAGATGCGGCCGGCCTTCTCCCAGGCGTATCCGCCGAGAGCCGTCGCGGCGAGGTAGAACGCCTTGTTCGGGATGCCCGAGTTGATGTGGACGCCGCCGTTGTCGGCGGTCATCCGGACGTAGCGGTCCATGTGGTCCGGCTGGATGTCGTCGCCGAGTACCGGATCGTCGTAGGCGGTCCCGGGGGCCTTCATCGACCGCAGCGCGACGCCTTGGACGGCGTCTGTGAGCAGCTCGTCGCCGATCAGCCAGTCGGCCTGCTCGGCGGTCTGGCCGCGGACGTACTGCTTCACCAGGGAACCGAAGACGTCGCTGATCGACTCATTGAGCGCGCCGGACTGGTTCACATACATCAGCGCCGCCTCGTCCTCGGTGACGCCATGGGTCAGTTCATGACCGATGATGTCGAGCGACGCCGTGAAACGCTTGAACAGCTCGCCGNCGCCGTCGCCGAACACCATCTGGCGGCCGTTCCAGAAGGCGTTCTCGTAGTGGTCGCCGTAGTGCACGGTGGCGAGCAGAGCCATCCCCTCGTCATCGATGGAGCTCCGGCCTAGGACGTCGGAGTAGAACGCGAACGTCGAGCCCAGGCCGTCGTAGGCCTCGTTGACCGCCGCGTCGTCGATCGCGGCGCCACCCTCCTCGCGAACCATCGCACCCGGCAGGATCTCGGTGCCGCCCGCGTCGCTGACGGTACGCNGCGGGCCGGTCTCGGGCGCCGGGCGCGGTGGGACGGCACCGCGCCGCGTCGAGCGCATCAGGGCGTTGTGCACCCGGATGGTGCGATGAGAGGTGTCCTGGAGCAGGGTGGACAGGGCCCGGGAACGCTGCTCCTCGGTGCCGTTGCGGACAATGCGTTCGAGGATGTGGGGTGGGACCGCGCAGGGCAGGGCGTGGCGGGGGCAGGGCATCGTCGACTCCGTAGCGTGAGATGATCGCCGGTGGATTCCCGCGGGCGTCGACGGCCGCGGATGACCCCGGAGTCACCGACCTTGCTACCTGCGACACAGGATGTCCAGAGAGTGCCGGTCCACCGCCTTCTTCTGGCTAGCCGGAAACGTTCCGTTACCACCCTATCCGCGATGCCGGCCGGGCGACCAGCCGGACGATGGGCCGGGCGGGGAACCGGATGCAGTGCGGAGCCGACCCCGACGGCGCAGGAGCGTCCGCGCCCCCAGCTGGATGATCGCCAACGTGAGGCTGCCGAGGATCAGGAAGGTCATGTTCTCGTCGAGCCAGGTGACGACGCCGTGCATCCATGGCGTCACGGCACGCGCCGCCGTCAGGTAGAGGGCCGAGGACAGCAGGGAGCCGGGAACCAGGAAGCGCAGGAACCGGCGCAGCGGGACGTCGCCGGCGCCGAGCGCCGCGTCCACCGCCGCGTTGGTGTTCAGCAGGCAGAACCACAGCAGCGGGCGCTGGGTGCCGCGGCGGGACAGCGCCGCCACGACGCGGCCGGTGCTGATGCGCCGTAGGAGCACCGAGCGGATGTTGTTGCGGGCCAGACCGAAGTAGCCGACGTCGATCAGCCCGCGGAAAAACGCGGCGATCAGCAGGGCGGGAACGAACGGCACCGTGCCGCCGACCAGCAGCAGGATCGCCCACGTGGGTCGCAGCGCAACGAGCAGCAACGGTGCCGAACCGGCGAGCGCCGGTGCCAGCGCGAGGCCGAGGGCACCGAGACCGAGCAGCGTGCCGGTGAGCAGGGCCGGCCAGAGCCGGTGCGCGACCGGGGCAACCTCCATCCGCACAGTCTGCCAAGTACGCGAGCTGCCAAGTACGCGAGGGCGCAGCCGGGCGGACCGGCTGGGTGGCTGGCTCCGGGAGCTGGCAGACTCGGCGATGTGTTCACAGTAGGTCTGACGGGTGGCATTGGTTCGGGCAAGAGCGCGGTGTCAGCGTGCCTCGCGGCCCGGGGCGCCTTGCTGATCGACGCCGACCAGGTCGCCCGGGACGTGGTGGCGCCCGGCACCCCGGGGCTCGCCGCGGTCCTGGCGGAGTTCGGCACCGAACTGGCGAACGCGGACGGCGGCCTGGACCGCGAGGCGCTCGGCCGGATCGTGTTCGCCGATCCCGCCGCCCGCGGCCGGCTCGAAGCGATCGTCCATCCGCTGATCCGCGAGGAGACGGCGCGGCGCATGGGGGAGGTGTCACCGAGCGGAATCGCCGTGCACGACATCCCGCTGCTCGTCGAGGTGCACGCCGAGGGCACCTACGACGTGGTGCTGGTCGTCGAGGCGCCGCGGGAGCTGCGGCTGCACCGCCTCGAGGGCCGCGGCCTGCCCCGCGACCAGGCGCTGGCGCGGATGGCGAACCAGGCCACGGACTCCCAGCGCCGGGCCGCTGCCGACATCGTGGTGGACAACGGCGGGAGCCTGGACGACCTCGACGCCCGCATCGAGGAGGTCTGGCAGGATCTGCTGGCCCGCCGCGACGCCAAGGCCACCGCCAAGGCCACCGCCAAGGCCGAGACCGTCGCCAGCGGCACGGATACTGCCGCCAGCGGCACGGACACCGCCGCCCCAGCCGGCTGATCGTGGCAGGCCGGCGCTCACGGCATCACTGCACGCCGGCGGCGCCCATGCCACGCAGCTCCTTCTTCAGCTCGGCGATCTCGTCGCGCAGCCGGGCGGCCAGCTCGAACTGCAGCTCCTTCGCCGCCTCGTGCATCTGGTCGTCGAGCTGGCGGATAAGCTGCGCGAGTTCGTGGGAGGGCAGGCCGGCGAGTTCGGCGGCGTACCGGCCGACGGCGCCCTCCCTGCCGGCGCGCGACTTCATCCCCGGAACCGGGGCCTTGCCGCGGGACTGCGATCGGCCGCCGCCGCCAATCAGCTCGCCGTCGGCCGACTGGCGAACCATGTCGTCGAGGATGTCGACGACCTTCTTGCGCAGGGGCTGGGGATCCAGCCCGCGCTCGGTGTTGTAGGCGATCTGCTTCTCGCGCCGCCGGTTCGTCTCGTCGATGGCGCGGCGCATCGACGGGGTGATCGCATCCGCGTACATGTGGACCTGCCCGGACACGTTACGGGCGGCCCGGCCGATCGTCTGGATCAGTGACTTGTCCGAGCGCAGGAAGCCCTCCTTGTCGGCGTCGAGGATGCTNACCAGCGACACCTCTGGCAGGTCGAGACCCTCGCGGAGCAGGTTGATCCCGACGAGCACGTCGAACTCGCCGCGGCGCAGCTCGGTGAGCAGCTCCACCCGGCGCAGGGTGTCCACCTCGCTGTGCAGGTACCGCACCCGGATGCCGAGTTCGAGCAGGTAGTCGGTGAGATCCTCGGCCATCTTCTTGGTCAGCGTGGTGACCAGGACCCGTTCGTCCCGCTCGGCGCGCAGCCGGATCTCGTGGACGAGATCGTCGATCTGCCCCTTCGTCGGCTTGAGCACGACCTCGGGGTCGAGCAGGCCGGTAGGCCGGATGATCTGCTCGACGACGCCGACGGACCGGCCCAGCTCGTAGGGGCCCGGGGTCGCCGACAGGTAGACCGTCTGGCCGATGCGCTCGAGGAACTCCTCCCACCGCAGCGGGCGGTTGTCCATGGCACTGGGCAGCCGGAACCCGTGCTCGACGAGGTTGCGCTTGCGGGACATGTCGCCCTCGTACATCCCGCCGATCTGCGGGACGGTGTTGTGCGACTCGTCGATCACCAACAGGAAGTCGTCGGGGAAGTAGTCGAGCAGGGTGTGCGGCGGGCTCCCGGCCTCGCGGCCGTCGATGTGCCGGGAGTAGTTCTCGATGCCCGAGCAGAACCCGACCTGGCGCATCATCTCGATGTCGTAGGTGGTGCGCATCCGCAGCCGCTGTGCCTCCAGCAGCCTGCCCTGCCGCTCCATGGTGGCCAGCCGCTCGGCGAGCTCCGCCTCGATGCCGGCGATCGCCCGCTCCATCCGCTCCGGCCCGGCGACGTAGTGCGTGGCCGGGAAGACGTAGATCTCCTCCGCCTCGCTGACGACCTCCCCGGTCAGTGGATGCAGGTAGGTGAGCCGCTCGATCTCGTCGCCGAACNTCTCGACTCGGACGGCGAGCTCCTCGTAGACCGGGAAGATCTCCACCGTGTCCCCCCGGACCCGAAACGTCCCGCGGGTGAAGGCGAGGTCGTTGCGGGTGTACTGCACGTCAACGAAGCGGCGCAGCAGCAGGTCCCGCTCGATCTCGTCGCCGACCCTCAGCCGCACCATCCGGTCGATGTACTCCTGCGGTGTGCCGAGGCCGTAGATACAGCTGACGCTCGCGACCACGACGACGTCCCGACGGGTGAGCAGGTTCATCGTCGCCGAGTGCCGTAGCCGCTCCACCTCCTCGTTGATCGAGGAGTCCTTCTCGATGTAGGTGTCCGTCTGCGCGATGTACGCCTCGGGCTGGTAGTAGTCGTAGTACGAGACGAAGTACTCGACGGCGTTGTGCGGCAGCAGCTCCCGGAACTCGTTGGCGAGCTGCGCGGCGAGCGTCTTGTTCGGGGCCATCACCAACGTCGGCCGCTGCAGGCGCTCGACCAGCCACGCGGTGGTCGCGGACTTTCCGGTGCCGGTGGCGCCGAGGAGGACGACGTCGGACTCGCCGGCCCCGACCCGCCGGGCCAGCTCGTCGATGGCGGCAGGCTGGTCGCCCGACGGGGAGAAGTCGGACACGACCTGAAACGGCGCCCGCGTCCGCTCGATGTCGATGGTGGGCCGTTCGAACGTTGTGCTCACGGCTTCTAGCACACCACAGGCCTCCGACAGTTTCCGAATCTCGATGTTGCCGAACTTCGATGTTGCCGAACCTCGGCAACGAAATCGTCGGCAAAGTCGCGGACTCCCTGCGGTGTCTGCCGGGACGTTGACGGGCAGGCTATGCGTTGAGCATGTATGACACCCGGTCGTGACCGCGGCCCGGTGAAGGCGAAAGGAGCTCTGAGCGGACATGNCCNCCCACGACGCCNCCCGACGGGGACATCTCCCGCCGATCACGGTGCGTCCGGGACTGGCTGTCTCGGTGGCGATCGTCACTGTCCTCCTCTCCGCGATCACGCTGCCGGCCACCGTGCCCGGCCGGCCCGGATTCGCCTACCTGTCCGGCGGTCTGATCGGGGCGGGCTTGCTCGTGGGCGTCCTGCTGGCCGCCGATCTGATGCGGGCCCGGTCGGCCCGTCGGTCGGGGGTGACCGTTCTCGGCATCACCCTCGGCGCCTTCGGAAGCCGGCTGGTCCTGGCCGGTGCGCCCGACCGCTCCGCGGGCGTGGCGGTCGCCCCTCACCCGACAACCCCTCACCCGGCCGCCCACCAGCCGGCACTCCACGGTATCGATCTCGCGCCGCCGCCCGTGGCGGCCCTCGATCCCACGCCGGGGACGGGCACCCAGGTCGGCACCCAGGTCGAGGCGCGGATCGCGCGGGCCGGCCTGCTCGTCACCGCTGCCGCCGGGGCCCTGCTTGTCGTGCTCGGTGCCCTGGCACCCGCCGGCACCTGGGAACTGGCCGGCGAGGTGGCCCTGTGGGTGGGTACCTTCGCGCTGCTGGTGACCCTCGTTGACGTCCTTCCCTCCCCGCGCAGCTCCGGCGGCCGGCTGATCGCAGCCCGGGTGGAGCGCCGCACTGGCAGTCGTGCGCGCGCCGAGCAGGCCGCGGCCCGCGCCGGCGTGATCACTGGCTGGTCACTGATCGCCGTCGGGTTGGTCGGGTCGTTCCTGGTCGGGTTCGTCGCGCTGTGGGCTGTCCTGCTGGGTTGGTTGGCGCTGGGCACCTCCCGGTTCGCCCAGGCGCAGCAGCGGACCTACGTCGCGCTGGAGGGTCTGACCGTCCGGGACGTGATGAGCCCGCCGCCGCCGCCGTTGTCCGCCTGGACGACCGTCGCAAGCGCGCTGGACGAGGTTGTACTGCCGTCGCGGAGGGCGGTGTTCGGAGTCGAGGACTTCGACGGATCCCTCGCCGGGGTGGCGCTGTTGCGTGACCTCGCCGCCGTGCCGATGGACGATCGAGGTCTCGCCCGGATCAACCGGGTCATGATTCCGCTGGAGATGGTTGCCACCGCCCGTCCGGACGAGCAGCTGACGGACGTCACCGGCCGGCTTCTGGAGCGGCCGGCCGCGGGCTGCGTCGCCGTCATTGGCGCCGCCCCGGATGACGGTCGCCTTCGCCTGATCGGAACGGTGGGCCCGGTGGAGCTGAAGCAGGCGGTGGAGACCGCCCCGCTGCGCGGGCGCGCCACCACGGTCCGCCCCGCCCATCCCGGCGGCTTCTGGCGCTGACCGCCCGCCGTGGCGGGCACCCGACTCCGCTGGAGATCATCTGTGTACGTGCCCCCCTGGGCTTGGGCCGCCTTCGTCGGCGTCCTGCTCACACTCCTGACCATCGACCTGCTGGCACATCGTCGGGCTCACGTCATCGGCTTTCGCGAGGCCGCGTGGTGGAGCGTTCTGTGGGTCTCGCTGGGCATCGGATTCGCCGGTGTCATCTGGGCCTGGCAGGGCCCGGGGCCCGCCGGCGAGTACGCCGCCGCGTGGCTGCTGGAAAAGAGCCTGTCCGTCGACAACCTCTTCGTCTTCGCGCTGATCTTCTCTTATTTCAAGGTGCCTCGCGCCTACCAGCACCGCGTCCTGTTCTACGGTGTGCTGGGAGCGCTTGTGCTCCGTTTCCTGTTCATTGCGGCCGGCATCGCGCTGCTCGAACGGTTCAGCTTTGTCATCTACGTCTTCGGGGCTTTTCTGCTCTACACGGCGGTCACGATGCTCCGGGGCGACGGCGTCGAGATGGATCCGGGCCGAAGCAGGGCGGTCGCGCTGCTTCGCAAGGTCATTCCGGTCACCGACGACTATCAGGGGCAGCGTTTCGTGTTTCGGCGTGCCGGGAAGCTGGTCGCCACGCCGCTACTGGCCGTCCTCGTCGTNATCGAGACCGCCGACGTCCTGTTCGCGTTCGACTCGGTGCCCGCCGCGCTCGGTGTGACCGACAAGGTGTTCCTGGTCTACACGAGCAACGCCCTGGCCATCCTGGGGCTGCGGTCGTTGTTCTTCCTGCTCTCCGGTCTGATGGAACGTTTCCACCACCTGGCGACGGGGCTCGCGTTCATCCTGGCCTTCATCGGCGTGAAGATGTTGCTCACCGACGTGTGGCACCCGCCGATCGCGCTGTCGCTCGGTGTCATTGTGGTGACATTGATCGTGGCCATCGTCTGGTCGCTGCGCACCNCCCCGCCGGCCCCGCGGTCCGTGGCCGAGCCGGAGGGGGTAACCAAGCCGGAGGGGGTAGCCGAGCCGGGGGGCGTGGCCGAAGGCTCCCAGGAGGTGCCCCGATGACCGGTGGGCGGGTGGCGAACCGGGCCCGGTTCGCCACTTGCCCGGAAACATATCGAGGAATGGTGTCGCGACGCGCCGGGAACGAGGATGCCTGACAGTCCTGGCTCAGCGGTTATGCTGGCTCCGGCGGGTACTGCGGTACATTCGGTGCACATCCAGCCGCCGGAACGTATCTCTCTGACGTGGGCGAGGAGACGCGCGGGCGGGAATACTCGACGTTCCGGGACCGATCGTGTGTACTCGTTCGGTGTGAGTCGTGGTCCTTTCTTGCCGATTCTTCCCGAAATTTCGCAGCTCGTTGCGGGCGTACTAGCCGAAGGCGGATGATGCACAGGCTGTTGGCGGTCGTCGTTTCTCACGGGGGATCGACGTCTCTGTACCGGTTGCTGACCACACTGGATGCCATGGCGGAATGTCGGGTGTTTCTGGTAGAAAATGATGGGAAATCCCGACATGATGCGTTGCCGGACGGTGTGCGCGTGGTCCAGGGGCACGGGAACGTCGGATACGGCACCGCGGTGAACCTCGCTGTCCGCCGTGCCCTGGAGGACGGGCTGCGGCCGGAGTGGATCCTGGTGGTCAACAGTGACGTGACGGTCCCTGCCGACACCGCGACGATGATCCCGAAGCTGCTCGCCTGGGCCCCGTCGTCCGCCGACGTGGTCGGCTTCCCGATCCGCGGCACGGCGGGCGAGCGGGGACGGGCGAGTGCCGTCCTGCCGCGCCCGCGGACGAACGCCTACACGGCGGTACGGGGCGAGATCGCCGCGGTGGAGAGGTGGCCGGAACTGCGCTATCCGGTCGGCGCCTTCTTCGCCGTCCGCTCGGAGATTTTCCTACGGCTGGGCGGATTCGACCCGTCGTACTGGATGTACTACGAGGAGACGGATCTGTTCGCCCGGTTGCACGCCGCGGGTGGGCGCATCGTCTGGGCGGACGACGCCTGGCCGGTCGTTCATGTGGGCGGGGAGACCGTCGGGCGGTCCGGGCTGCTGTACGCCGAACTCGGCCGGTCGGCAGCCACCTATGCCCGGCGGCACCGTCACGACGTGGGCCGGTCGTGGACCGCGGTGCACGCGGCCCAGTTGACCGTCCTCGCCGCGCGCAAATTGGCCGTGGGCCGGTCGCACGACGCGTTGCGCGCGGTCCGGATCCTCTCCGGGCTGGTGAGCGGGCTGGCCCGGCCAGGCTGGGAGCCCGCGGTCAGCTCACGGTGGCACGCCGTCCCGGCCGAGACGCGGCTGCGTCTCGGCCATCTCCGCCCGGTCCCGCGGACGCCGCGGCAGCGGCAGGACGATCTGATCGATGATCTCGCCGACGGCTCCCCCGGCTCCTCTGGCCAGCGGACGTAGCGCCAGCATCACCTCGTGCCGGAGGGGGTCTCGGGGGAGTGAGCGTATCCGGTGGCGTGAGTGCGCGAGCTCGCCGCAGCCGGCCTCACCCCCACCGTCACCAGCCGCGGGCGCGCCATTCCGCCAGGTGCGGGCGTTCGGCGCCGAGGGTGGTGTCGTGTCCGTGGCCGGGGTAGATCCAGGTGGTGTCCGGCAGTGGGCCGAAGATCTTGCGTTCGAGATCGTCCATCAGCGTCGTGAAGGCCTGTTCGTCACCGAACGTGTTTCCAGGGCCGCCAGGGAACAGGCAGTCTCCGGTGAAGAGGTGGGGAGCGGCGGGATCGGCGTCGTAGAGCAGGGCGATGGATCCGGGNGTGTGCCCGACCAGGTGGATCACCCGAAGGGCCGCCGTCCCGACGGCGATCTCGTCCCCCTCGCGCACCTGCCGCGCGGTGGGCACCGGAATGGCCGGGGCGTCGTCCGGATGGGCGACCGTGCTGGCCCCGGTGGTGGTGACCACATCTGCGAGGGCCTGCACATGATCATCGTGCCGATGGCTGGTGACCACCGTTGCCAGCCCCGCGTCCCCGACAAGCCGCAGCAGCGTGTCGGCCTCGTTCGCCGCGTCGACGAGCAGCTGCTCCCCGGNGACCGGGCAGTGCAACAGGTAGGCGTTGTTGTTCATCGGGCCGACGGCGACCTTGGTGATCGTCAGGCCTGGCAGGGTCCGCACGTCGGCCGGACCGCCGACCGTGACTTTCCCGGTGTACTCGGTGTAGCCGGTGCGGCTGGTGTCGCCGCCGTTGGCGTCGCTCATGACGATCCTCTCCGGAGTGGATGGCGCGGATGGGACGGGAACAGGGGATAGCTGCCGGTCGTTACGGTCCGTCGGGTGGCACCGGGAGATCTGACGCCTCTGACGCCTCTGAGGTCTCTGCCGGATGCGACGGATTCGTCCGGCTGATGGTTAGGTGGCCGCCCCCGGAAAAGTGTCGGTCCTCATCCGTAGCATGGCCACACTCGCCCAGGTCCGGTCTTACTGAAGATCATGAGGGTTTGTCGATGGCCGATCGTCTTGTCGTGCGTGGCGCGCGTGAACACAATCTCCGTGACGTCGACCTCGACCTGCCCCGCGACGGGCTGATCGTCTTCACCGGTATGTCCGGGTCCGGCAAGTCCAGCCTCGCCTTCGACACAATCTTCGCCGAGGGGCAGCGGCGCTACGTGGAGTCGCTGTCGGCCTATGCGCGGCAGTTCCTCGGGCAGATGGACAAGCCCGACGTCGACTTCATCGAGGGGCTGTCTCCGGCCGTCTCCATCGATCAGAAGTCGACCTCGCGCAACCCGCGGTCCACCGTCGGCACGATCACCGAGGTCTACGACTACCTGCGGCTGCTCTTCGCCCGCGCCGGCCGTCCGCACTGCCCGAAGTGCGGGCGGCTGATCTCCCGGCAGACCCCGCAGCAGATCGTCGACCGGCTGCTGGAGTTGCCCGAAGGCACCCGCTTCCAGGTGCTGGCCCCGGTGGTGCGTGGCCGCAAGGGCGAGTACGTCGACCTGTTCGCCGAGCTGCAGAGCTCCGGGTTCGCACGGGCCCGCGTCGACGGCACGGTGGTGCCGCTCACCGATCCGCCGAAGCTGGAGAAGCAGCGCAAGCATACGATCGAGGTCGTCGTCGATCGGCTCGCGATCAAGTCGTCAGCGAAGCGGCGGCTCACCGACTCGGTGGAGACGGCCCTGAAGCTGGGCGGCGGGCTCGTCCTGGTTGACTTCGTCGACCGCGACGCCGACGATCCCGAGCGCGAGCGGATGTACTCCGAGCATCTGGCCTGCCTCTACGACGACCTCTCCTTTGAGGAGCTGGAGCCGCGGTCGTTCTCGTTCAACTCGCCGTACGGCGCCTGCCCCGAGTGCACCGGGATCGGGACCCGCAAGGAGGTCGACCCGGAGCTCGTCGTGCCCGACCCCACCCTGTCGCTGGCGCAGGGCGCGGTGGCCCCCTGGTCGGGCGGCCACAACAAGGAGTACTTCGAACGGTTGCTCACGGCCCTCGCCGAGGACCTCAGCTTCAGGATGGACACCCCGTGGGAGGGGCTGCCCGAGCGGGCCCGCAAGGCCGTGCTGTACGGCAGCGGCGACACCGAGATCCACGTCGGCTACACCAACCGCTACGGCCGCAAGCGTTCCTACCACACCTCCTTCGAGGGCGTGATCGGTTTCCTGGGCCGCCGGCACCGCGAGGCCGAGTCGGACAGCAGCCGGGAGCGGTACGAGGGCTACATGCGCGACATCCCCTGCCCGGCCTGCCGCGGCGCGCGGCTAAAGCCGGAGTCACTCGCGGTGACGCTGGGTGGCCGGTCGATCGCCGAGGTTTCGGGTCTGGCGATCGGCGAGTGCGCCGTGTTCCTGCGCGGGCTCGACCTCACCGAACGGGAGCGGACCATTGCCGGTCGGGTGCTCAAGGAGGTCGACGCGCGGCTGACATTCCTGCTGGACGTGGGGCTGGACTACCTCTCCCTCGACCGGGCCGCCGGCACCCTGGCGGGCGGCGAGGCACAGCGCATCCGGCTGGCCACCCAGATCGGTTCCGGGCTCGTCGGGGTGCTGTACGTGCTCGACGAGCCGTCGATCGGCCTGCACCAGCGGGACAACCGCCGGCTCATCCAGACCCTGCTGCGGCTGCGCGACCTGGGTAACACGCTCATCGTCGTCGAGCACGACGAGGACACGATTCGCGCCTCCGACTGGGTGGTCGACATCGGCCCCGGCGCCGGCGAGCACGGCGGTCGGGTCGTCGTCTCCGGGCCGGTCGAGAAGCTGCTCGCCAGCGAGGAGTCGATGACCGGCGCCTACCTGTCCGGGCGGCGGCGGATCCCGGTGCCCGACATCCGCCGGGTGCCGGCCAAGGGCCGGGCACTGACCGTGCACGGGGCCCGGCAGCACAACCTGCGCGACGTCACCGTGTCGTTCCCGCTGGGCTGTTTCGTGGCCGTCACCGGGGTGTCGGGCTCGGGGAAGTCCACCCTCGTCAACGACATCCTCGCCGCCGTCCTGGCGAACAAGCTCAACGGCGCCCGGCAGGTGCCGGGCCGGCACCGCACTGTCAGCGGGCTCGACAATCTCGACAAGGCGGTCCGGGTCGACCAGTCCCCGATCGGACGCACGCCGCGGTCCAACCCCGCCACCTACACCGGCGTGTTCGACCACATCCGCCGGCTGTTCGCCGAGACGACCGAGGCGAAGGTCCGTGGCTATCTGCCGGGCCGGTTCTCGTTCAACGTCAAGGGCGGGCGGTGCGAGGCGTGTTCCGGTGACGGCACCCTCAAGATTGAGATGAACTTCCTGCCAGACGTGTACGTGCCGTGCGAGGTCTGCCACGGCGACCGGTACAACCGGGAGACGCTGGAGGTGCACTACAAGGGCAGGAACATCGCCGAGGTGCTCGACATGCCGATTGAGGAGGCGGCGGAGTTCTTCGCCGCGGTGCCGGCCATCGCCCGCCACCTGCGGACGCTGAACGACGTCGGCCTGGGGTACGTCCGGCTCGGCCAGTCGGCGCCGACCCTCTCCGGCGGCGAGGCGCAGCGGGTCAAGCTCGCCTCGGAGCTGCAGCGGCGCTCCACCGGCCGGACGGTCTACGTGCTCGACGAGCCGACGACCGGTCTGCACTTCGAGGACATCCGCAAGCTGCTCGGCGTGCTCGGCCGGCTGGTCGACGCCGGGAACACGGTCATCGTGATCGAGCACAACCTCGATGTCATCAAGACGGCGGACTGGATCATTGACCTGGGTCCGGAGGGGGGCACGGGAGGCGGCCGTGTCGTCGCGCAGGGGTCGCCCGAGGCCGTGGCTGCGGTCGAGGAGAGCCACACCGCGGTCTTCCTCCGGGAGATCCTCAGTGACCGGGTCGCCGAGGTGGGACCGCTCCCGCCCTCTCAGGTCCGCAGCAGGTCCGCGAGGACGGCGTCCAGCTCCTGTTCGGTGTGCTCCTGACCGGTCGGGACAAGCCGCTCGGTGCGGTCCAGGAAGCTGCGCAGCGACGACGCCGCGACCACTACCACGGACTGGCGGTCGCCGTGCACCAGGTCGAGCCGCACGCCGCGCCGATCCGCGTCGGGACCGATCCGGACGTCCCCGTCGCCCACCGCCGTCTCCAGGCCGGCGCGCAGGGTGTCGCGTGGTGCGACCCAGCTGCCCTGCGGCAGCGCGGGATGCTCCGGCCTGGACACCAGCGTCATGGACACGGCCAACGGGTCGCGGGCGCCCCAGCAGATCTGGAACACGGTGATCCGCCCACGGCTGGACGCGTCGTCCACGACGAACTCCGCCGTGACGTCCTTACCAAGCACGCGCTGGCTCCCTCGGTTCGCTTGCCCGATGTCTCGAGGGTCGCAGCCCTCCGCCCCGGACGCCAACGGGGGCCCCCGAAACAGCGGAAGGTGTGTAATCGGTCACGATGCTGCCGGGTGGCCGTCGCCGCTCGTCACCCTACCGCCACCACCGGAGGGAACCCGCCGCCAAGCCCGCGCGCTATGCGTGATGAAATGGTTACGTGCAGGTGCTGCTTGCTCGGGATGAAGGTCGCCGTAGGCTCGGTTCATGGCTGATCCGGCGTCCTACCGGCCCGCGCCGGGCTCGATCCCCGAGACACCCGGTGTCTATCGTTTCCGTGACGAGCACGGTCGCGTGCTCTATGTCGGCAAGGCCAAGAACCTGCGGGCCCGGCTGGCCAACTACTTCGCCGAGTTGCACACCCTCCATCCGCGTACGCAGCACATGGTCTCCTCGGCGAGCTCGGTCGACTGGACCGTCGTCTCGACCGAGGTCGAGGCCCTCCAGCTCGAGTACACGTGGATCAAGCAGTTCGACCCGCGCTTCAACGTCCGCTACCGCGACGACAAGAGCTACCCGAGTCTCGCCGTGACCCTCCACGAGGAGTTCCCGCGCCTGCAGGTCATGCGGGGACCCAAGCGCAAGGGCGTCCGGTACTTCGGCCCGTACGCGCATGCCTGGGCCATCCGGGAGACCCTCGATCTGCTCCTGCGGGTCTTCCCCGCCCGCACATGCTCGGGCGGGGTCTTCAAACGGGCCGCGCAGGTCGGACGGCCGTGCCTGCTCGGGTACATCGACCGGTGCTCGGCACCCTGCGTGGGACGGGTCGACGCGGCCACCCATCGGGAGATAGTCGAGGACTTCTGCGACTTCATGTCCGGGCAGACGGGCCGTTACCTGCGTCGGCTCGAACGGGAGATGCAGCAGGCGGCGCAGGCCCAGGAGTACGAACGCGCCGCGCGGCTGCGCGACGACATCGGCGCCCTGCGCCGTGCGGTTGAGAAGCAGGCCGTGGTCCTGCCCGACGGCACCGACGCCGACGTCATCGCCTTCGCCGAGGACGAGCTGGAGGCCGCCGTCGCGGTGTTCTACGTGCGTGGCGGGCGGGTACGCGGCCAGCGGGGCTGGGTCGTCGACAAGCTCGACGAGGTCACGACCGCGGACCTCGTCGAGCAGNTCCTCACCCAGGAGTACCTCGACGGCACGGGAGCGGCCTCGACCGGGACCGCCGGTTCGACGGTGCCCACGACCACCGCGGGATCCCAGGGGGAAGGCATCCCCCGCGAGATCCTGGTGCCCGCCCTGCCGCCCGATGTCGAGGCGGTCACCGAACTGCTCGGCGCGGCCCGGGGTAGCCGCGTCGAGGTCCGCGTGCCCCGCCGTGGGGACAAGCGCACCCTGCTCGAAACGGTGGAGCGCAACGCCAAGCAGGCGTTCGCGCTGCACCGGACGAAGCGGGCCAGTGACCTCACCGCCCGCAGCCGTGCCCTCGCCGAGCTTCAGGAGGCCCTGGAGCTGCCCGACGCGCCGCTGCGCATCGAGTGCTTCGACGTCTCGAACACCCAGGGCACGAACGTCGTGGCGAGCATGGTCGTGTTCGAGGACGGCCTGCCGCGCAAGTCCGAGTACCGCAGGTTCGCGATCCGCGGCATCGCCGGCCGGGAGGGTGCCGGCCGGGAGGGTGCCGGGGACGACGTGGCGAGCATGTACGAAACCATCCACCGGAGGTTCTCGCGCTACCTCGCCGAGCGGTCCCGCATCGCCGACATCGCCGACATCGCCGAGCTTGGCGACATCGCCGGCGCGCCGGGTGCCGCGCAGCCGATCGATCCGGGGACCGGGCGGCCGCGCCGGTTCGCCTACCCGCCGAACCTCGTCGTGGTGGACGGCGGGGCGCCCCAGGTGGCTGCGGCGGCCCGGGCGCTCGACGAGCTCGGCATCGACGCCGGCCCCGGCGGGGTGGCGCTGTGCGGGCTGGCGAAGCGGCTGGAGGAGGTCTGGCTGCCGGACACCGCGGACCCGGTCATCCTCCCGCGGACGTCCGAGGCGCTCTACCTGCTGCAACGGGTGCGCGACGAGGCGCACCGCTTCGCCATCGCCTACCACCGGCAGAAGCGGTCCACGGCCATGGTGGCCTCCGCCCTCGACGAGGTCCCCGGCCTGGGTGACACCCGGCGCAAGGCCCTGCTGCGCCACTTCGGTTCGGTGGCGAAGATACGGGCGGCGAGTGCCGAGCAGATCGCGCAGGTGTCCGGCATCGGCCCGCGGACGGCGGCGGCGATCGTCACCGCGCTGGCCCGGTCGGCGCCGGGCCGCGCCGACGCGCCCGCCCCCGTCGTCGACCCGCGCACCGGAGAGATTCTCGACACGGAGACCGTCTCATGACCACCCCGACCCTGGATCTGGCGATCATCACCGGGCTGTCCGGCGCCGGGCGCAGCACCGCGGCGAAGTGTCTGGAGGACCTGGGCTGGTTCGTCGTCGACAACCTTCCTCCGGAGCTGCTGTCCACCATGGCTGAGCTGGGCCGTCGTTCCGGTGGGGCAATCAGCCGCATCGCCGTCGTGGTGGACGTGCGGGGCCGGCCGTTTTTCTCTGACCTGCGCGCCGCGATCGCGGCGCTCGACGCGCGGGGCATGCATCCCCGGATGCTGTTCCTCGAGGCCAGCGACGACGCGCTGATCCGCCGGTTCGAGCACGTCCGCCGGCCGCATCCGCTGCAGCGCGACGAGCGGGTGGTCGACGGCATCGGCCGGGAACGGATTCTGCTCGCCGAGCTGCGCGGCGAGGCCGACCTGGTCCTCGACACCACCGACCTGAACGTCCACGAGTTGCGGTCGAAGATCGACGCCGCGTTCGGGCAGCCGAACGCCAACCGGCTCAACGCCACGGTGGTGTCGTTCGGGTACAAGTACGGACTTCCGCTGGATGCGGATCTCGTCGCCGACTGCCGGTTCCTGCCCAACCCGCACTGGGTGGAGGCGCTGCGCCCGTTCACCGGCCGCGATCCGCAGGTGCGCGACTATGTGCTGGCCCAGCCGGGAGCGCAGGACTTCCTCGACCAGTACTCGGCGCTGCTCCGCCTGGTCGGCGAGGGTTACGCCCGTGAGGGCAAGCGGTATCTCACGCTGGCCGTCGGGTGCACCGGCGGCAAGCACCGTAGCGTCGCGATCGCCGAGCAGCTCGGCATCCGGCTCGCCGCGGGCGGCGTGGGAGTCCGGGTGGTGCACCGTGACCTGGGACGGGAGTGAACCATCCGTGAACCTCAAGGGCGTAGCCGCGCGCTCCGACGGTCCGGACCGGGCACCGGCGGTCGTCGCCTTCGGCGGCGGCCACGGGCTCGCCGCCTCGCTCGCCGCGCTCCGGCAGATCACCTCGGCGCTTACCGCCGTGGTGACCGTCGGTGACGACGGTGGATCCTCCGGGCGGCTGCGCGCGGAGCTCGGCGCGCTCCCCATGGGCGATCTGCGAATGGCCCTGGCCGCGCTGGCCGGACCGGACGGATGGTCGACCACCTGGGCGGACGTGTTCCAGCACCGGTTCGGCGGCGACGGGCCGCTCGCCGGGCACGCGGTCGGCANCCTCGTGCTGACCGCGCTCGCCGAGCGCACCGGATCACCGGTGGCCGCGCTCGACTTGGCCGCCACCCTCCTCGGCGTGCGGGGGCGGGTGCTGCCGCTGTCGACCAGGGGCATCGATATCGTCGCCGACGTCGTGGGGCTGGATCCGGCGGCGCCCACCGCCGAGGTCGAGGTGCGCGGGCAGGCCGCGGTGGCCACGACCGGTGGACGGGTCGCGGGTGTCCGGCTGTCGCCGGCGGCACCGCCGGCCTGTCCGGAGGCGGTGACCGCGGCGGGCGCGGCCGACTGGATCATCCTTGGACCGGGATCGCACTACACGAGCATGCTGCCGCATCTGCTGGTTCCTGAGATGAACCGGGCGATCGCGACGTCCCGGGCGAACCGGGTGATGGTGTTGAACCTGACCGCCCAGCCGGGGGAGACCGAGGGATACACCCCCCAGGCCCATCTCCNCNCCCTCGGCCGGCACGTTCCCGGCCTGCGGCTGGACGTGGTGATCGCCGATCCGACCGCCGTGCCCGACCCCGATCTGCTCGCCCGGGCGGCGGCGGACGTCGGTGCCCGGCTCCATCTGGCGCCGGTGCGGATCCCCGGCGCGCCCGTGCACGATCCGGTCCGGCTCGCCGCGGCCTTCCGTGCGGTGTTCGCGGGACTCCCGGAGGCGACCTGCCCGACGCCCGCGTCCCGGCGGCCGGTCACGCAGTACTCATCGTCCGGCGGACCGGTCCGCCGGACCCCATCCGGTGAAGCCAAGGAGTGATCGGTGTGGCGGCGATGACGGCCACCGTCAAGGACGAACTGAGCCGGCTGCGGGTCGCGAAGCCCTGTTGCCGGCGGGCCGAGATGGCGGCCCTGCTGCGCTTCGGTGGGGGGCTGCACATCGTCGGTGGTCGTATCGTGGTCGAGGCGGAACTCGATACTGGCGCGACCGCCCGCCGGTTGCGTCGTGAGGTCGCCGAGGTCTTCGGCTTCCCCTCGACGGTGGCCGTGCTGGCCGCCGGTGGGCTGCGCCGCTCGGTGCGCTACATCGTGCGCGTCGAGCGAGACGGCGAGCAGCTCGCGCGGTCCACCGGCCTGCTCGACCAGCGTGGCCGTCCGGTGCGCGGGCTGCCGCCGCAGGTGGTCACGGGCTCCGCCTGTGACGCCGCGGCGGCCTGGCGGGGCGCGTTCCTCGCCCACGGTTCGCTGACCGAGCCGGGTCGGTCCTGCTCGCTGGAGGTGACCTCGCCTGGTCCAGAGGCCGCGCTCGCCCTGGTCGGCGCGGCGCGTCGGCTGGGGGTCCAGGCCAAAAGCCGGGACGTGCGCGGCGTCGATCGCGTCGTCATCCGCGACGGCGACGCGATCGGCGCGCTGCTGACCAGGATCGGTGCGCACGACAGCCTGCTCGCCTGGGAGGAACGGCGGATGCGCCGGGAGGTCCGGGCGACCGCCAACCGGCTGGCGAACTTCGACGACGCCAACCTGCGCCGCTCCGCCCGGGCCGCGGTGGCCGCCGGCGCCCGGGTGCAGGCCGCGATGCGCATCCTCGGCGACGACGCCCCGGAGCACCTGCTGGCGGCCGGCCGGTTGCGCATCGAGCNCGCGCNGNCCNCCCNGGAGGNGCNGGGCGCGCTCGCGGACCCGCCGCTGACCAAGGATGCGGTCGCCGGCCGGATCCGCCGGCTGCTGGCGCTCGCCGACAAGAGGGCCAACGCGCTCGGTATCCCCAACACCGAGGCGAGCGTCTCCCCGGATCTCCTTGAGAACGCCTGAGCAACAGCGGCCCAGGTCAGGCCCAGACATTTCATACCTGCAAGTCATACCCGCAAGTGGACTACTGGCCCAGTAGCACCATCGGGATCGGATGGCTCTTCGGGGCTCTTCGGGGTGGGACCCGCCCTGTGGGGCGCCCGCCTGGGCGGTTCGGCCGGCGTCAGCGCGGGTCCACGGGATCTGCCGGCCCCCGGCCCTGCGCGGAGGCGCACCGGCGGTGCGGCAGCGCAGCCATGTGATGGGATGTAGTTTCCGGGTGGGGCGTGCCCGCACCGTGTGAGGAGACCAACATCGCACGGTTCGGATTCCCGCCGATGATGTGCAAACTCGTTAGGCTCCTGCCTCGACAGCGCCACACGAACGACAGCGCCACACGAACGAGAACGTCACAACCGAACGACGACGTCGCGATGGAACGACGGCGTGACTATCGAAACGACGAGACAAGACGGTAGGGAGTCCTGGACGTGGCTACGCGGGTGGGTGTCAACGGCTTCGGGCGAATCGGTCGTAACTTCTGGCGGGCGCTCGCGGCGAGCAACCGGAACGATCTCGAGATCGTCGCGGTCAACGACCTGACCGACAACAAGACTCTCGCGCATCTGCTCAAGTACGACACCACGCTGGGTACGCTTTCCGCTGCGGTCGGTGTCGTTGACGAGGGTATCCGCGTCGGTGATACCGTGATCAAGGTGCTGGCCGAGCGCGACCCGGCGGCGCTGCCCTGGGCCGATCTGGGCGTGGACGTCGTCATCGAGTCCACCGGCCGCTTCACCAAGGCGGCGGATGCGGGCAAGCACCTGCAGGCGGGNGCCAAGAAGGTCATCATCTCGGCGCCGGCCAAGGACGAGGACATCACTGTGGTGATAGGCGTGAACGACGACGCCTACGACCCGGCCAGGCACCACATCCTGTCCAACGCATCCTGCACGACGAACTGCGTCGCGCCGATGGCGAAGGTGCTCGACGANGCCTTCGGTATCAGCCAGGGGCTGATGACCACCATCCACGCCTACACCAACGACCAGGTCATCCTGGACTTCCCGCACTCGGACCTGCGGCGGGCGCGGGCTGCGGCGCAGAACATCATCCCGACCACCACGGGTGCGGCGAAGGCCACCGCGCTGGTCCTGCCCCACCTCAAGGGCAAGCTCGACGGACTGGCGATGCGGGTGCCGGTCCTCGACGGCTCGGTCACCGACCTGGTGGCCACCCTGGACAAGAAGGCCAGCAAGGAAGAGGTCAACGCGGCGTTCAAAGCGGCGGCGGAGGGCCCGCTGAAGGGCTACCTTGTCTACACCGAGGACCCGATCGTCTCCTCTGACATCGTCAACACCCCGGCGTCCTGCACGTTTGACTCGCTGCTGACGATGTCCGCCGGCAATCAGGTGAAGGTCGTCGGCTGGTACGACAACGAGTGGGGCTACTCCAACCGGCTGGTCGACCTGACCGCGCTGGTCGCCGCGCGTCTCTAGGCCCGCGCGCCGCTGGTCGCCGCGCGCCGCTGGGCCCGCGCGCCGCCGGCAGGCGAAACCCGTCGGGCGGCGCCGGTCCTCCCCGGCCGTTCCTCCCGACCGGGCCGGAGAGGATCCTCTCCGNCTCTTCCTCGACAATTTCTCTCCCCAATGGAGTAACGAAGCGTGAGGACGATCGACGACCTGCAGGTCGCCGGGCACCGAGTGCTGGTCCGCAGTGACCTGAACGTGCCGCTGGATCGTTCCGGTGACACCCCGCGCATCACCGACGACGGCCGGGTCCGCGCCAGCGTCCCGACCATCTCCGCGCTGCTGGACCGGGGCGCCCGGGTGGTCGTGAGCTCGCACCTGGGCCGGCCGAAGGGCGAACCGGACCCGAAGTACTCCTTGGAGCCGGTGGCGGGTCGGCTCGCCGAGCTGCTGGGCCGGCCGGTGGCGTTCGCCGGCGACGGCAGCGGTGACATCGCCGGTGCGCATGCCCGCGAGGTGGTCGCCGGACTCGGGGACGGCGAGGTGGCCCTGCTGGAGAACCTGCGCTTCGCCGCCGGGGAGACCAGCAAGGACGCGGCGATCCGCGCGGCTTTCGCCGACGAGCTGTCGGCGCTCGCCGAGTTCTACGTCGGGGACGCCTTCGGCGCGGTCCACCGGGCCCATGCCAGCGTCGCCGACGTCCCGAAGCGGCTGCCGCACGCCGCGGGTCGGCTCGTGCTTACCGAGCTGGAAGTGCTCCGCCGGCTCAGCAGCGACCCGGCGCGTCCCTACAGTGTCGTGCTCGGCGGGTCCAAGGTGTCCGACAAGCTCGGCGTGATCCGCGCGCTGCTGCCCAAGGTCGACGCGTTGCTCGTCGGCGGGGGGATGTGCTTCACCTTCCTGGCGGCGCTCGGTCACGGGGTCGGCGGGTCGCTGCTGGAGACCGAGATGATCGAAACGTGCAAGGAGCTGCTCGCCGAGGGCGGGGAGCGGATCGTGCTGCCGACCGACGTCGTCGTCGCGGACAGGTTCGCCGCCGACGCGGACACCGCCGTCGTCGCGGCTGACGCCATCCCCGCCGGCTGGCTCGGGCTCGACATCGGCCCGGCGTCGACGGAGCTGTTCGCCGCGCGGCTGGCCGGAGCGGCCACGGTCTTCTGGAACGGGCCGATGGGCGTGTTCGAGCTCGCGCCGTTCGCTGCGGGCACCCGGGGGGTGGCCGAGGCGGTCGCCGCCGGCAAGGGGTTCTCCGTCGTGGGTGGCGGCGACTCCGCCGCGGCGGTCCGCACGCTCGGCATCCCGGAGGATGCCTTCAGTCACATCTCGACCGGCGGCGGCGCGAGCCTGGAATACCTGGAGGGCAAGACGCTGCCCGGGCTCGCGGCCCTCGATGTCTGATTTCCGCGGGACGTCCGGCCTCCGCGGGACGTCCGGCGTCCGCGGGACCTCCGGGGCCGGGGCCGGCTGATGGCCCTGCTGGGCCGGGGAAGATCTGAGCGAGGTTCCGACAGGGGATCCGNGAAGAACAGGGGATCCGGGAAGGACGAGGACGGCGTGGGCAAGGACAGGTCGGTGAAGGGCGCTGCCGGTTCAAAGGGCGCCGCCGGCGTCAAGGGCACCGGCCGACGGACGCTGGTAGCCGGCAACTGGAAGATGAACCTCAATCNCCTCGAGGCGATCGCGCTGGTGCAGAAGATCGCCTTCGATCTCAAGCCCGCCGAGCTGGAGACCGTCGAGGTCGTCGTTCTCCCGCCGTTCACCGATCTGCGCAGCGTGCAGACCCTGGTGGACGGGGACAAGCTCGCCATCGCCTACGGCGGGCAGGACCTCTCCCCCTACGCGTCGGGNGCGCACACCGGTGACATCAGCGGGGCGATGCTGGCCAAGCTCGGCTGCGACTACGTCGTCGTCGGGCACTCCGAGCGCCGGGCCGACCACCACGAGGACGACGCGCTGGTGGCGGCCAAGGCGAAGGCGGCCTTCTCCGTGGGGCTCACCCCTATCCTGTGCGTGGGGGAGCCCGAGGAGATCCGGGCCGCCGGCACCCAGGTCGAGCACGTGCTGCGTCAGCTCGAGCGGTCGCTGGCTGGCATCACCGCCGAGCAGGCCGCGACGATCGTCATCGCCTACGAGCCGGTGTGGGCGATCGGCACTGGCCGCACCGCCTCCGCGCAGGACGCCCAGGACATGTGCGCGGCGGTCCGCGGCCAGCTGGCCAGTCAGTACGGCGATGAGATCGCCGCGGGGATCCGTGTCCTCTACGGCGGCTCGGTGAAGGCAGCGAACGCCGGCGAGCTGTTCACCATGCCGGACGTGGACGGCGGGCTGGTCGGCGGGGCGAGCCTGGTCGCCGAGGAGTTCGTCGGCATCGTGCGCAGCGGGCCGCCGGCCTGACGGCGGACGCGTCCGTACACTCGCCTACCGCGCACTCGCCCTGCCGCCGGCCGTCCCGGTGCCGGACCACCGGACCAGGCGAAGCACTGTCGGTGAGAGCGGATACTGTTGCGTGGCGACGTGTCCGGCCCGCCCGATCCCCTCAAGGCGTGCCGGTTCCACCCACGTTGCTGGAAGGCCGAGGAGGTGTGTAGGACGGTGGAACCGCCCTTGTCGGAGGTTCGGCCTGGGCACCGAGCGGCCTGCCACTTCCCCGAGGAGCGGGAGCTGGTCTAGATGACGATCGGTCTGTCGATCGCCCTGATTGTCGCGAGTATTCTGATGATCATGCTTGTGCTGTTGCACCGAGCCAAGGGAGGCGGGCTGTCCACCCTGTTCGGCGGCGGCGTGTCCTCGTCGCTGGGTGGGTCCTCGGTCGTGGAGAAGAACCTCGACCGGTTGACCATCGCTGTTGGGATCATCTGGTTCACCTGCATCGTCGGTCTCGGTCTGCTGCTGAAGAATTGAACGCCCAGTTCGGCCCGCGCCCTGGTCCCGGCCGCGGGAGTGGTCGCGGCCGTGGAGGCCGGCTGCCTCGCCTCGTGTCCGTGCTCGCCACGATCCTGCTCGCCACGGTCCTGGCTGCCACGGTGACCGCCTGCAGCGGTGGCTCGGGGGACGGATCGCGTGAGCTCGCTGCCAGTCCCACCCCGGCGACGACCACCACGCCCCCTCCGTCCGGCAAGCCGGGCGGCACGCTGCGGATCGTCACCCAGTGGATGCCCAGTGGCGATCCGGGCTGGGCCGACCAGCCCGGCGAGCGGGCGGTCAGCCGGCTCGTGACCCGCCAGCTGTACAGCTATCCCTCCGACGAGGACACGACGAAGTCGACCATCCCGCGGCCGGACCTCGCCGTCGGCGCGCCGGTCGTCACCGAGAACGGGCTGGTCTACACGGTGCGGCTGCGTCCCGCGGCGCGCTGGGACACCCCCAACCAGCGCCGGATCACTGCCAACGACGTCGCCCGCGGCATCAAGCGACTGTGCACGCCCCCGAACCCGTCACCGCTGCGCGGCTACTTCACGGCGACCATCGTCGGATTCCGGGAGTTCTGTGCCCAGCTGGCGGCGACCCCGGTCGCCGNCGCCGCGGCCTTCGTCGAGAGCAGCACCGTGGAGGGCATCGAGATCGTCGGCGACGACACGCTCGCGTTCCACCTACTGGCCCCGGTGAACGACTTCGTGGACGTGCTGGCGCTGCCGGCGGCCTCCCCGGTGCCGCTGGAGGCCCTGGCCTACCCGCCGGACTCGCTGGAGTACCTGCACAACCTGGTCTCGGCCGGGCCGTACCGGTTCACGGTCGCCCCCGGCGAGGGGTACCGGCTGTCGCGCAGCCCATCGTGGAGCGCGTCCTCGGACGGGATCCGCCGCGCCCTGCCCGACCATATAACGATCTTCGACGGCCTGAGTCCGGAGGCCATGCAGCAGGAGCTGGAGAGCGGCGACGCGGACATGTCGCTCGACGGGAAGATACCCGACAGCCGGGCCGTGGAGCTCGCCAGGGCGAACGACCCCCGTCTCGTGGTCGACGGGGTCGGGGTCACCCTGGCGCTCACCGTCGGGTTCAATGGGCCCTCCGCGGCCGCGCTGCGTGAGCTGTCGGTCCGCCGGGCGCTGCCCTACTGCATCGACCGGGTGAGCCTCGCGGCGGCGCTCGGCGGCCCCGAGTTCGCCGCTGCCGCCACCGGGTTGCTGCAGGAGACGATGACCGGCTACACCGACGCGGATCCCTTCCCGAGCCCGGCGGGACTCGGCGACGCGGCCCGTTGCCGGGAGGCGCTGAGCCATACCCCCGGCGGACCCGTCACGGCGCTGTCCCTGCTCACCACGGACAGCGCCACCGACGTGGCGGCCGCCGAAGCACTGCGGACCGCCTTCGCCCGTTCCGGTATCCGCCTCGACATCCGGATCCGGACCGGCGAGCGCTACCGTGCGGCAGCCGTCCACCCCACCGGGCAGTTCTGGGACCTGGCGCTCACTACTATCGCCCCGGACTGGTACGGCGACGCGGGCCGCACCGTCTTCCAGCCGTTGCTGGACGAGACGTGGGCCGGCCCCAGGCCGGCCGACGGCGGCTACCGGGATCCGGGCGCCCTGCATCTGCTCGCCACGGCGCTGCGGGCCACCAGCGAGGCGACCGCCGCGAGCAATTGGGCCGACCTGGAGCACACGCTGGTCGAGCAGGTCGCGGTGATCCCGCTGGCCGTCGTGCACNCCCCGCAGTTCCACAGCACGAACGTCACCGCGTTCACGATCGTGCCGTCGATCGGCACCGCCGATCCGACCGCGGTCTCGCTGGGGTCCGGATGACAGCCGACCTGAACACGCTCCTCCCACCGGGGGTAACGCCAGGGGTAACCAGGCGGGGGTGGCCGGTGCATCCATGGGTGGCTCTCGCGGCCTACACTCCCTCCAGGACGTACCCGGAGGAACATCTGGGGAAAAGCGCCGGGAACGTCAGGTTTACGAAACCGGGTACGAGGTTTCGCGGCACTCGAGGCAGCGAAATCGGCAGGCACGGTTTCCGTGCTACCACCCATGGGACGAGACGAAGGAGCACGCGGGCCGTGGCAGGTGGCAACGCCATCCGGGGGAGCCGGGTCGGGGCAGGACCGATGGGAGAGGCGGAACGGGGCGAGACCGCGCCCCGGCAACGTATCTCCTTCTGGTGCGCTAACGCGCACGAGACGAGACCGTCGTTCGCTGCGGACGCGGCGATCCCCGACACGTGGGATTGTCCGAGCTGTGGTTTTCCGGCGGGACGGGATCGGGACAACACCCCGGCCCCGCCGCGCACCGAGCCGTACAAGACCCATCTCGCCTACGTGCGGGAACGACGGAACGAAAAGGACGGCGAGGCGATCCTCGCCGAGGCGCTCGCCAAGCTTCGGGGCGCATCCTAGCCCGGCCCCGGCCCCGGCCCCGGCCCCGGCCCCGGCCCCGGCTCCGGCCCCGGCCGACGGTCGCCGCCGGCGGCGACCGTCGGCGCACGCGCGCCCCGCCCCCGCTCCCGCAGCCGTTGCGCCGTCGCCGAGGATGCCCCTGTGACTGTGGATGGTGTCGGCATCGGCCCGCTCGTCGCCGGGCGGTACCGGCTCGTCGAACGGATTGGCTCCGGTGGGATGGGCACCGTGTGGCGGGCCCACGACGACGTGCTCCGGGNCGAGGNGGCGATCAAGGAGATCCGGGTCTCCGCCGACCTCGACGACGACGAGCGTGCCGCCGGAGTGGAGACGGCGATGCGCGAGGCCCGCAACGCCGCCCGGCTGCGGGGGAACCCACACGTGGTCACCGTCCATGACGCCGTGGAACACGACGGCCTGCCGTGGATCGTGATGGAGCTGGTCCGGGCCGGCACACTCGCCACGACGGTCAACCGGGACGGTCCCCTGCCGCCCGAGCGTGCCATCCAGGTCGGGCTCGCGGTCCTCGACGCCCTGGTCGCGGGTCAGCGGATGGGCGTGCTGCACCGGGACGTCAAACCATCGAACATCCTGCTGGCCGACGACGGCCGGGTGCTGCTGACCGACTTCGGCATCGCCACCCACGCCGCCGACCCGACCCTCACCGGCGGCATCGGCAGCGGCGGGACGCCCGCTTACATGGCGCCCGAACGCCTCCTCGGCGGCCCCGCGACCCTGGCCGGCGACCTGTTCGCCCTCGGCGCCACCCTCTACTTTGCCGTCGAGGGGGTCTCACCGTTCCAGCGCGACACGCTGCCCACCACTATCGGCGCCGTGCTGCACGCCGATCCGCCACCCTTCCTCCGGGGCGGCAGGCTGTCGGCAGCGATCGCCGGGCTGCTGGCCAAGAACCCGGCGAGCCGGCTGCGCGCGGAGGGAGCGCAGGCGTTGCTGACCTGGGCCGCGTCCCACCCAGCCGATTCCGCCCCGGCATCCCTGGTATCTCCGGCATCTCCGGCATCCCTGGCCGCGTCGTTGCCGCCGTCCTCGGCATCCCCGGCCGCGTCGTTGCCGCGGTCCCCGGCGCCGGACGCGGTGATCCGGCGCCGGACCGGGTCGCGACCCGTGCCGTTCCCGCCGGCCTGGCCAGGGACGGCGCGGCCCCCCGGCGCGGTCGGGTGGGTCCGGTCGTGGCGGGCACCCCGGCTGATGGCCGGGGCGATGATCCTCCTGGTGCTGCTCGCCGCCGTGGCCGCCGGGGCGTACCAGCTGTTCGGCGCGGACGACGGCGGCGACGGCGACCGGCGTCGTGCCTCGCCGCCGACGGTCGCCACGCGGGATCCGGCGGGGGTCGGGTCGCAACCGGGCGCCGAGGCTGGCGAGGCGCTGCCCCCGGGCATGATCGGCAGTTGGAGCGGATCGGTGACGCAGGCGTTCGTGCACTTCAACGCCGAGCTGGTGCTGCGGGGCGGCCGGATCGGCGAGGTGATCGGCACGAGTGCCTACCCGGAGAGTGGATGCGCCGGCGAGCTCGTGCTGCGGGGGGTGTCCGGCGCCTCGGTCCGGCTCGAGGAACGTCTCACCCGGGTCGGGGCGTTGTGCTTCGCCGCCACCTGGCTGGACCTCGTGCTCCACGGCGACGGCACGCTCGACTGCTCGTATCCGGCGACCGAGATCAGTTCGGCGGGGCAGGCGACCATGCGCCGCTCGGCGCCCCCCATGTCCCCATCGTCCCCCGCGCCTCCGGGCTGACCGGGACTGCCGGCTGACCGGACTGCCGGGTGAGCGGGTGAGCGCGCTGGGCGGTCCACCCCCGGCGGGTGAGGCGGCGAGACGGGGGGAACGGCCCGGCGCGGGTATGAACGGACCGGGTCAGAAACCGGGTCCGGGCCGGAACCGGGGCCCAGGACGCCGGGACGGCCGTGGCCCGTCCAGGCCACCGCCCGACCACGGCGTGGACAGGTGGACAGGAGGTACTCCGTGGATCCCGATTTTCCGCTACTCAGTGTCTTCCTCTATATGCTGTGGTTTTTTGCTTTCATCCTGTGGCTGTGGCTGCTGTTTGCGGTGATCATGGATGTGTTCCGCAGCCAGGATCTGTCCGGATGGGCGAAGGCCGCCTGGACGGTCGCGATCGTGGTGCTGCCCTGGCTCGGCGTGATCGCCTACCTGATCGTGCGGGGTGGCAGCATGCACGAGCGCAGCCGCGCCGCGGCGCAGCGCGACGAACAGGCCTGGCGCGCCTACCTCCAGGAGGCCGCCGGGACAACGAGCGACGCCGACGAACTCGGCAAGCTCGCGCACCTGCGCGACCGGGGGATCATCAGCGAGGCCGAGTTCGAGCGGGGCAAGACCAAGATCCTGACCTGATCCGCCGGTGCCGTCCCGTGGGCCCGGCCCACGGGACAGGTCTACGGGACAGGTCGTCCACGGACCGTGTCACTGCCAGCCGGGCAGCCGGGAGGCGGCGGCCCGGTCGGCGAGCCACAGGCTGCGGTCGCGGCCGACGGC
Source organism: Frankia sp. CeD (assembly GCF_000732115.1). Taxonomy (NCBI): domain Bacteria; kingdom Bacillati; phylum Actinomycetota; class Actinomycetes; order Frankiales; family Frankiaceae; genus Frankia; species Frankia sp. CeD. The sequence goes on along the minus strand of NZ_JPGU01000005.1, from coordinate 54,944 downwards.
TCCCGTCGCCGGGATCGTGATCGGTCCCGCTCCGGAGAACGACGCCGCGACCGCATCGGCCTTCTCCTCCCCGGCGACGATCACCCAGACCTCGTGGGCGGACTGAATGGCCGGCAGGGTCAGCGTGACGCGTTCCGGCGGTGGTTTGGGGCAGTCATGCACGGCCACCACCGGTTCGGTCGCGACGACCGCGGGGGAGTCCGGGAACAGCGAGGCGACATGGCCCTCCGGGCCGAGCCCGAGGAGCACCACGTCGAAGCTCGGCACCGCCGATCCGGCGACGGCACGGGTGGCCAGCAGCGCGGTGTACTCCGCCGCGGCGGACTCCGGATCGGTATAGCCGGAGGCCGAGGCCCGTCCCTCGACGTCACCGCCCGCGGTCGGGGCCGCCAGATGGCCCATCGGGAAGATCCGTTTGGGATCCACCGGGATGTGATCGAGCAGCGCCTCCCGCGCCTGCCGCTCGTTGCGGTCGGGCGAGCCGGCCGCGACGAACCGCTCGTCGCCCCACCAGATGTCGACCTTGCCCCAGTCCACCGCGTCGAGAGCCGGGTTCGATCGCACCGCCCGCAGCAGGGCGATGCCGATGCCACCGCCGGTCAGGACGAGTGAGGCCTCCCCGCGGGCCGTCTGGGCGTCCACCAGCCGGGTGATCAGCCGGGCCGCGGCCGCCCTGGCCAGTACCCCGGCGTCACGATGGAGGACGAGCTCCGGCTCGGCCGTCATGCGCCACCCACCGTCCGTTCGTTGTTCGGGGCACTCGTCATCGGGGCGGTGCCCGGGGCCGCGGTGCTGGACGTCACGGTGCCCGACGTCACGGCGCCCGACGTCGCGGCGCCGGCGGCCAACGCGTCCGTGGTGCCCACGGTCTGGTCCATCGGGTCCCGCCAGATGTGCTCTCGGTGCGGCGAGCGTCTGGTCAGGTTCGGCAGGCCGCTCCAGGTACCCAGGGCCTCGGCGTAGACGGCGTCCTCGTCAAGCCGGCGCAGCTCCTCGGCGAGCAGGTCCCCGACGCCCCGGTCGGCCAGAGGCAGTACCCGGTCCGGGTACCCGGTGCGGGAGATCATCGCCGAGCGGGAGTCGGTGCGGGAGACGGCCAGCCGGTCCCCGTCGAGGGCGACGGCGACCGCGGTGATACCGGGCCGGCCGCCCGTCTCGTCGACCGTCACCGGGACGGCGAGCCTGTTCTGGAGCCAGCCGGCGAACAGCTGGGCGCTCGGATCGGCCCGGCCGGCGGTGATGACGGCCGAGTCCGGCCGCTCGCTGACCACCGCGTCGAAGGCGGCGGCGAGCAGGGTGCGCCAGGGCGACAGCCTGGTCCAGGACAGGTCCGTGTCGCCGGGGGCGAAGTCCGCGGCCCGCTGGAACAGGGCCGACAGCGGATCCGGGCTGGCGGTGACGTCGGTGACCCGCCGGTCGGCGAACACGCCGAGCGGGTCGTAGGCGATCCGGGCCGGCGGCTCGTCGTGCCACCAGGTGACCACCGGGGCGTCCGGTGCGAGCAGGGGAAGCACGACCGATTCCGCGTGCAGCGCCAACCGGCCGGACATCCGCATCACGACCGCTTCGCCCGGGCCGAGCCGACCGCCGATCGAGACCTCGGCGTCGAGCCGGGGATGCGGCACGTCGACCTGCCGGCGGACGACGATCAGTAGCCGGCACGGATGGGCCGAGGCCGCCAGCGTCGCCGCGCCCTCGGCGGCGCTGACGTGCTTTTCGTCGACGACGACGACGAGGGTCAGCGCCAGGCCGAAGGCCAGGGCTCCGGCCGCCCGTCGTTCGGCGGCGAGGGCCTTGACCACCTCAGAACCGGTGGTGTCCCACAATGTGGTCACGAGGGGCTCCTAATCCATGGTCATGGCCGCCGCCACCGGCGACCGTCGTGGGCGAGCATCTCGTCGGCGGCAGCCGGACCCCAGGTGCCGGCCCGGTAGCGGTGCGGGGTGGTGCCCGCCCAGTGCCGCTCCAGCGGATCGACGATCCGCCAGGACTCCTCGACCTCCGCGTTGTTCGGGAACAGCGTCGCGTCGCCGAGCAGCACGTCGAGGATCAGCCGTTCGTAGGCCTCCGGCAGCGCCTCGGTGAACGCCTCACCGAACAGGAAGTCCATCGCGACGTCCCGGACCTCCATCGCCGAGCCGGGGACCTTGGAGCCGAACTTGAGCGTGACCCCCTCGTCGGGCTGCACCCGGATGACCAGCTGGTTGTTGCCGAGCTCGGTGGTGGCGGTCTCGTCGAATGGCAGGTGCGGCGCCTTCTTGAAGAAGATGGCGACCTCGGTGACCCGCCGTGGCAGCCGCTTGCCGGTCCGCAGGTAGAACGGCNCCCCGGCCCACCGGCGCGTCTCGATGCCGAGGCGCACCGCCGAGAAGGTCTCCGTCCGCGACTGCGCAGGGATGTCCTGTTCGTCGAGGTAGCCCGGGACCCGCTCCCCGGCGAGCCAGCCCTGCTCGTACTGCCCCCTTACCGCGTAGCGAGTGAGGTCCATGGGCAGCGACACCGCGCGGNGCACCTTCAGCTTCTCGGTGCGGATGGTCTCCGCGCCGAAGCTGACCGGCTCCTCCATCGCGGTCAGGGCGAGCAGCTGCAACAGGTGGTTCTGGAGCACGTCCCGAGCGGCGCCCGTCTCGTCGTAGAAGCCGGCCCGGGTGCCGATCCCGACGTCCTCGGCCATGGTGATCTGCACCGAATCGACGAACTGGGAGTTCCAGANCGGTTCGAACAGCGTGTTGGCGAAGCGCAGCGCGAAGAGGTTCTGGACCGTCTCCTTGCCCAGGTAGTGGTCGATGCGGAACACCCCGGACGGGGTGAAGACGTCGTCGACGAGCGCGTTGAGCTGCCGGGCCGACTCCAGGTCGTGACCGAACGGTTTCTCGACGACGACCCGGCGCCAGCCGCCCGAACCCGCGGCCGAGGAGAGCCCGGTGCGCTGCATCTGCTTGAGCACGACCGGGAAGGCCGACGGCGGGATCGACAGGTAGAACGCCGCGTTGCCACGGATACCGTGGGAGTGCTCCAGGCTCTCCAGCGTGCGGGCGAGCCGGTCGAACGCGGCGTCGTCGTCGAAGGACCCTGGCAGGAACCGCACGGAGCCCGCCAGCCGGTCCCAGACCTCTGCACGGAAGGGGGTGCGGGCGCCCTTCTCGGCGGCCTGCCGGGCGAACTCGGCGAAGTCCTCGTCGGGCCAGTCCCGGCGGGCGAACCCGAGCAGGACGAAACCCGGCGGCAGCAGGCCGCGGNGGGCCAGGTCGTAGACGGCGGGGATCAGCTTCTTGCGGGCCAGGTCGCCGGTAGCGCCGAACACCACCAGGGCGCTCGCGTCCGGCAGGCGCGGCAGTCTGCGGTCACGTGGGTCCCGCAGCGGGTTGGTACTCACCGTGGGCGCCACCCGTTCCCCCTTCGTTCTGCTTGTGGTCTCTCCGAGGTTGTTTCACCGGGGACCGTCGGGTGTCCATGAACGACGCTGAGACGATCATCACGGCCGTGGCGACGGCCGTGGCGACCGCCACGGCCACGGCCGGCGCCAGGCCTTACGCGGACGAACCGGCTGATCCCAGGTGCGCCGCGATGGTGTCCAACAGCTGGGTCCACGAGTCCTCGAACTTCTGTACGCCCTGGCTCTCCAGGGTCTCGATCACGTCGTCGAGATCGATTCCGACGGCTGTGAGCTGGGCGAACACCTCGTGGGCCTCCTCGTAGCGGGGGCGGATCGTCTCACCCGTCACCGACCCGTGGTCGGCGAACGCCTCCAGGGTCGCCTCCGGCATCGTGTTGACGGTTCCGGGCGCGATCAGCTCGGTGACGTAGATCGTGTCCGGCAGGGACGGGTCCTTGGTGGACGTCGACGCCCACAACGGGCGTTGGGGCTTCGCGCCCGCCGCGGCCAGGGCCGCCCAGCGGGGGGTGGCGAACGCCTTCTCGTACCGCTCGAAGGCCAGCCGGGCGTTGGCGACGGCGGCCCGGCCGCGTAGCGCCTTCGCCTCCGAGGTGCCGATCTTCTCCAGCCGCTGGTCGACCTCGGTGTCCACCCGGCTGACGAAGAACGACGCGACCGAGGCCAGGTCGGTGATGTCGCGCCCCGCGGCCAGGGCCTTCTCCAGACCGGTCATGAACGCGTCGATCACGGCGTCGTACCGGTCGAGTCCGAAGATCAGCGTCACGTTCACGCTGATGCCCTGGGCAAGCGTCTCGGTGATTGCCGAGAGGCCGGCCCGGGTGGCGGGAATCTTGATGAACAGGTTGGGTCGGTCGACCAGCCACCACAGGGCACGCGCCTCGGCGAGCGTGCGCTCGGCCTCGTGGGCGAGCCGGGGATCGACCTCCAGGGACACCCGGCCGTCGACGCCGCCGCTGGCGTCGTAGACGCCGCGCAGCACGTCGCAGGCGTCGCGCACGTCGGCGGCCGTGATGGCCCGGACGGCCTCGCCGACGTCCACGCCGCGGATCGCCAGGTCGTGCAGCTGCTCGTCGTACAGGTCGCTCGAACTGATCGCCTTCTGGAAGATGGTCGGGTTGCTCGTCACGCCGACAACGCCGCGGTTCTCGACCAGGTGGGCGAGGTTGCCGGTGCGTAGGCGGTCCCGGCTGATGTCGTCCAGCCAGACCGCCACTCCGGCGGCTGAGAGCTCGGACAGGGGATTGCTCATCGGGCTGACTTCCTCTCCGCGGGCGGTGGCGTCCTCACCATGTCTCCAAGGCCTCCAAGCTGTTCTCGCGCTTCATGGCCGTTCTCGCGCTTCGGATGGGCGCACCCCCTTCAGGGCACTACCCTCTGGGGCCGGCTCCATCCCAGTCTGTTTCCAGTCTGATCCCAGTCTGCGGATCCCCGTGACAGTCGGGTGGCGGTTGGGAGAACAACGCGCACGACGAGTGGAATCCCGGTCCCTGCGGTTCATGCCTGATGCCCGATGCCCGCCGTCCATGCGCCATGCCCACCGTCGCTGTCCGATGCCCCACGCCAGTACATGTCGGTCGCCGCCGCCCGGGGGGCCGCGTGGCGCGGTTGTGAGAGAGGACGCAGGACGGCGGCGGGGGTCCGGGCGCGGTCGACGCGCGTACGCAGCGCCGCGGCGGCTAGACTCCGACACGTCGTAGAACA
>NZ_JPGU01000005.1:45179-49834 GCF_000732115.1 Frankia sp. CeD | reverse complement strand
ACNTTCGGGGCACCGTCCCGCGTGGGTCGCCCGTCGATCCCGCCGATCGCGAGGTCGCTCTGTCTACCGAGGCCGTCCTTCGTCACCGGCATGTCCCCGCCCGCGGACCGGGGCGGGCGGGCGCCTCCAAGCCAACGACCGCACCGGCGCCGGCGCTCGAGCCGCCCGGTGTCCCCGCACCGGCGCCGGGGGTCGGCGGCCCGCCAGCCCTCGCAGCCGGCCCGCCAGCCCCCGCAGCCGGCCCGCCAGCCCCCGCAGCCGGCCCGCCAGCCCCCGCAGCCGGCCCGCCAGCCCCCGCAGCCGGCCCGCCAGCCCCCGCAGCCGATCCGCCCGCCGACGGGCTCCCGGGCGCCGGGCACGCGACTCGCGGGGGCTGGGCGGCCGTGTCGGCGAAGGCCCGCGGCTATGTCGCCCTAATGAAGCTGCGCGTGGTCGAACTGCTGCTCATCACCACCGTCCCGGTCATGATGCTCGCCGAACGGGGCGTGCCGTCGCTCTGGCTGATCGCCGTGACCCTGGTGGCGGGAACCCTCGCCGCCGGCAGCGCGAACACGATCAACTGTTACGTCGATCGTGACATCGATCAGATGATGGGCCGCACGAAGCGCCGTCCGCTCGTGCGGGCGACCGTCACGCCCACGGAGGCGCTGACCTTCGGCATCGTGATCGGGATCGTCTCGACGCTGCTCTTCGGTTTCCTGGTCAACTGGCCCTCCGCGCTGCTGGCGGACGGGGCGATCGCCTTCTACGTCTTCGTCTACACCCTCGGGCTGAAGCGCCGCACCCCGTCGAACATCGTCATCGGGGGCGCGGCCGGCTGCTTCCCCGTCCTGATCGGATGGTCGGCGGTCACGGGGACCGTCGGCTGGGCCGCGGTGCTGCTGTTCGCCGTCGTCTTCTTCTGGACCCCGCCGCACTTCTGGGCGTTGGCGATGAAGTTCCGCGACGACTACGCCGCGGCGGGCGTCCCCATGCTGCCGGTCGTCGCCTCCGTCCAGGTCGTCACCCGGCGGATGCTGGGCTACGCCTACGCGATGGTCGCCGCCTCGCTCGCGGTCGCTCCCGTCGCCTCCACCGGCCCGGTCTACCTCGTCGCCGCCGTCGCGGTGGGAGCCTGGTTCCTGGTCGAGTCGCACCGGGTCGCCCGCCGGGCCCGGCACGGCGAGGACCCGAGGCCGATGCGCCTGTTCCACATGTCGATCACGTATCTGACCCTGCTGTTCGTGGCGATCGCCGTCACCGCTCTCGTCTGATCTCGCCCGACCCCACCGACCCCGCCCCGTCCTGATCCCGGTGTCACCGGGCGGGACGGGGCGTTGTTTTGCCGGCGGGCCGCCCGCGAAGGGTCTGGGACGGGCCCACCCGTCCTGGCCAGTTGACACCAGTGCGGCGCGTCTACCGGACGGGCACACCCAGACCCGGCGGACCACCGCGGCTGGTCGTGGCCACCACCGACCCGGCGACCCTGCCATCGACCAGCACCTGGTATCTGGCCACCNCCCTGCCCCNCCCCGACCTGCCCACCGCGGCGGCATCGGCGTTCCCACCCGCCGCCCACAGCGAGATCGACCGCCTGTACGGGCCGCACGGCTGGGTCGAACAAGACTACAAACAGATCACACACGAACTCGGCTGGGCCGACGTCCAGGTCCGCTCCGCCACCGCGATCGCCCGCCACCCGGCCCTGGTGAACTGCGCGTTCAGCCTGTGCTGGCACGACACCCCCGAACACCCACCACCCCACCCGGCGGCAGCCCGCGTCCGGTCCCGACCCGCACACTGCCGTCCTGGCCGGCCAGCCTCCGCCGGGTCCGCGCCCNCCTGATCCCGTTCCGTCTCCCGCGGCAGCGGAGGCGATCGCGTTATTCGGTTCTGGCGACGATCACGTGATGGCCTGGTTTCCGAGTTGTCTGATCAACACGCGCTTACGCAGGAGATCGAAGTTCGCCCGTCCATACATCTGCCTCTTCACCATCTTTAGGAATCGTAATGAAATAACAAATGCATGTTCGGGAGCATCTTAGCAGGTCACAGGGCCGCGAGAGGCTCAAGTTGCACAGGTTATTTCATTCCGCCTACTTACAGTTACGTGGAATCACGGCGCCCTCGACGGGCCCGGAACTGTGCGGCAGGGTGAGCCCGGCGACGACGGCGTCGTAGTCGTTGCGGAGGTGGCGGGCGAACGACGCCAGCGCTGGCAGGTAGGGCCGCGAAGGCGGGCATGGCCACCGGCATCGGCGAGACCTTTCAGCAGGTTGGTGTCGCCATCGGGATCGCCGGCTTCGGCGCGCTGTTTCAGCAGCTGGTGCTGTCGAAGTACGCTGGACCTTCGGCCGNGGGACGGGAAGTTGCCGTCGGCAACATCACCCGGGCTGGCGACGCCGGTCGGGCCGCGTTCGTGCATAGCTTCACCAGCGTCATGGTCGTCTGCGCCATTGTGTGCGCGGTCGGCGCCCTGGTTGCCTTCTTCTTCATCCGGCNGCGGGACCTGCATGAATCGGCGCAGGTGTTGTAGCGGTCGACCCGGTCCCCGGGTCGCTCCACCCCGGGGACCGGTCTGGTTCACGAGACCGCTGCGGTCAGCGCGGCCAGTGACTTGAGCACACCGGCCCGGATCNGGTCATCGGTGACCACGCCCTGGTCGTTGATGGTCGATCTGTGGACGGGGATGTGCATGCAGGCTTCCTCGACGATCATGGCGCCGGTGTAACGCAGCACCTTGCGCAGGGAATCGTGCGCGTCCGCGGCCTTTGTCGTGGACGGCGATACGTTGATCCATGCCGTGGGTTTGTCCCCGATCTCGATCCCACCGACGGTCCAGTCGAGCAGGTTCTTAAAGGAACCCGGCAGTGCGCCCGCGTACTCCGGCGTGCAGATCAGGATCGCAGCGGCCGATGCAATGCGGGCCCGCAGGTCCACTACCGACACAGGCAAAGGATCTTGGTCGTCGTCAGGGTTAAAGTGCGGCAGCTTGGCCATACCGTCGTAGTCGTCCGCAACGAATCCCGGCGGGGTCAATGCTCGCGTGGTGCGTAGCAGCGCCGAGTTGGACGACCCGGCGCGGAGGCTTCCGCATAGCAGAAGAATTTTTTGGGTGGCATCCACACGNCCGATTCTAGCCGCCGACTTTCACCTGGTCCTTCGTTGGGTGTGCCAGAAATGGAAAATTACTCCTGAGTTGGGAAGGTCAGGCTTGTCCAAGCCTCCATCCATCATAATCGAGCTCCAAATCATCGGTCATCCGGCGAGACCCCCGCAACGGCGCTGTTGCATTGTGAGGAGTCGGGGCAGGGCCTCGACAAGATCACATAAGGCTGTGATCGGTTACACTCGGTAGTGGCGCTGGCGCCCGGTCTGGGGGACGGTCTCCAGACCATGCCCAACCCTCCACNCTTGTCCGTCGCGTTTCCGTCGCGACGTCGGCCCCTCGGCGGAGGCCGTGCCGCGGCGGGTCGTCGGACGTCGAGCCGGCCGCCGGGACTGTTTCCCGTCTCAGGAACGGGGCGTGGCCGCCGTGGCCAGGGGGTCGGTGGTCCCAGGGTGTCGGTGGTCCCAGGGTGTCGGTGGTCTAGGAGCCGATGCCGGCGCCGGTGGGGGCGGTGGTCCCGACCGGCCCGGCGGGCGCGGGGACCTCGGCGCCGGCCGCCGCGAGCGTGGGCGCCGCGTCCGGTGCCGGCCGGGGGTGCCGGGAGCTCAGGGCGAGCCAGAGCCGCAGCGCGGCGACCCACATCACGGTCGCCCCGGTCATGTGCAGGGCGACGAGGAGGGCGGGAACGCCGAGGAAGTACTGAGTGAATCCGATCGCGGCCTGCGCGAGGACGGTCCCGACCAGGGCGAGGGAGGTCCGCCTGGCCTCGTCGGGGGCCTCGGCGACCCGCACCGCGAACGCCATGGCCGCGACGAGCCCGACCAGCAGCATCGCGCCGTCGGCGTGCAGTTGGGAGACGTTGACGAGGTCGAACCCGAAGCGGGCCGGATGGTCGCTGTCACCGCTGTGCGGCCCGGCGCCGGTCACGACCGTGCCGAGGACGAGCNCCCCCGCCNAGACGACCACCAGCAGGCGCGCCAGCCACCGCAGCGCGGGACCGACCCCCGGGGTCGGCGCACCCGCGTCCTGGCGGGCCCGGTGGTCCAGCAGGACCGCGTTCCACAGCAGGACCATGGAGAGCAGGAAATGGGCGGCGACGGTCGCCGGGTGCAGCTTCGTCAGGACGGTGATCCCGCCGAGCACGGCCTGCCCGAGGAAACCCACCCAGAGGCCGAAGGACAGCAGTCGAAGATCGCGCCGCCGTCCGCCCCGCAGGCGGAGCGCGACCAGCGGGGTGATCAGCGTCACGAGGCCGACCACCAGGCCGACGACCCGGTTGCCGAACTCGATCGCTCCGTGCAGGGCGTATTCCGAGTGCGGCACGAACGAGCCGTCCCCGCACTGCGGCCAGGTCGGGCAGCCGAGGCCGGAGCCGGTCAGGCGGACCACGCCGCCACTCACCACGATCAGTGACAGCAAGACCACGTTGAGCGTGGTGAGGAGCCGGAAGGCGCGAAGGCTGATCAGCGGCAAACTCCGACGCTCTGTAGAAGCTGGCACGACTGCCATGGTAACGCCCTGTCCGGCACGGGCCGCTCGGATCCTTCTCCGTTGGTCGGATGGTGCC
>NZ_JPGU01000005.1:0-45099 GCF_000732115.1 Frankia sp. CeD | reverse complement strand
CGGATGGTGCCTGCCGGCCGGATGGTCGCGGTGTCGGCTCTACTCCCAGTCGGCTCTACTCCCAACGGAAGGTGCGGGCGGCGAGCGCCAGACTCGCCACCGCCCAGGCCACGAGCACGATCAGGGGGCGTGCCCCCGGACCGTCGCCCTCTGCCAGGACGGCCCGCAGCCCGTCCGACAGCGCCGCGGTCGGCAGCGCCTCGGCGACCGCCCGCAGCCAGCCGGGAAGCTTCGACAGCGGGAACNCCNCCCCGCCGATCAGCAGCAGCACCAGGTAGACGCCGTTGGCGGCGGCGAGCGTCGCCTCGGCCCGCAGGGCTCCGGCCATCAGCAGGCCGAGCCCCGAGAACGCGGCTGTGCCCAGGACGAGTAGCGCCAGCACCGCCGGAACCCCGACCGGCCCGCCGGTCGGGTCCCAGCCCAGCGCGAATCCGACCGCCACCAGGAGCACCAGCTGGATGACCTCGACGGCGAGCACCGCCAACGTCTTGCCGGCGAGCAGGACCACGCGCGGCAGCGGGGTCGCCCCGAGGCGTTTGAGTACGCCGTAGGAGCGTTCGAAGCCCGTCGCGATCGCCTGCCCGGTGAAGGCGGTCGACATCACGGCCAGCGCGAGCACCCCGGGGACGAGGAAGTCCACCGGCCGCTCGGTGGAGCTCGGCAGCACGTCGACGGCGGTGAAGAAGGCCAGCAGACCGACCGGGATGATCAGGGTGAGCAGGACGGACTCGCCGCGCCGCAGGGTGAGTACCAGCTCGAGCCTGGTCTGTGCCGCCAGCATCCGGACCCGTGAGGCGGGCGCCGGAGCCGGGCGCAGATCGAGCAGCGGGACGCCGGTCATGAGCGCAGCTCCGATCCGGTCAGTTCCACGAAGACGTCCTCCAGCGTGCGTTGTTCGACCCGGAGATCCTCTGCCAGGATGCCGTTACCCGCGCACCAGGCGGTCACCGCGGCGAGCAGTTGCGGGTCGACCGTGCCCTGCAACAGGTAGTGCCCAGCCGGGCCCTCCTGCACGGTGGTGCCGTCGGGCAGCGCGAGCAGCAGCCGGCCGAGATCCAGCCCGGCGGGGGCCCGGAAGCGCAGCTGCCCCTCGGCGCCGCCCCGGGTGAGCTCCGCGGGGGAGCCGACCGCCACCACCCTGCCGTGGTCGACGATGATCACCTGATCGGCGAGCCGTTCGGCCTCGTCCATGGCGTGGGTGGTCAGCACGACGGTGACCCCGGCCGTGCGCAGCTCCTCGACGAGTTCCCAGGTGTCCCGCCGGCCCTGGACGTCCAACCCGGCCGTCGGCTCGTCGAGGAAGACCAGCTCCGGGCGGCCGACCACGGCCATCGCCAGCGACAGCCGCTGCTGCTGGCCGCCGGAGAGCCGGCGGAACGGGGTACCGGCGGACCCGGCCAGCCCGAGCCGGTCCAACAGCGCCGCGGGATCCAGCGGGTGGCGGTAGTGCGAGGCGACGAGGCGCAGCATCTCGCCGGCGCGGGCGCCGGGATACATCCCCCCGGACTGCAGCATCACCCCGACCCGGGGGCGCAGGGCAACGGCGTCCGCCCAGGGGTCGAGTCCGAGGACCCGCACCTCGCCCGCGTCGGCACGGCGGAATCCCTCGCAGATCTCCACGGTGGTTGTCTTGCCGGCGCCGTTCGGCCCGAGCAGCGCCGTGACCGTGCCGGTCGGGACGGTAAGTGACAGTTCGTCCACGGCGCGTATCCGACCATCGGGTGTCGTCGACGGTCGAGCGGCGTCGCCGGAAGGGACCGGCGGCGCCGGGGGCGCCTGGCGCACGGGGGGCGTAGGGGACGGCGTAGGGGACGTGGAGAACGCCGCGGGACCGCGCCCGGCCCGACCGGTGCGGGTCCGCCGCCCGGACCCGTGAGGACGACGACCGGAACGCGGGGAAGCGGACCGCGAGGAATACGTCTTCACGAGGTCCGTGACACTGACTGCCAGGATCTCGGCCACCTTGCGATCCTACGGACATCGCGGGTCGGGCGGAGGGCCGGTCCGCCCCGGCACGAGGCCTTCGGCTGGGTGGAACGGGCACCACCGGGCGGCCGTGCCCTAGTCCCGTTGCCAGTCCCGTTGCTAGCCCCGTTGCTGCGGCGGGCGGNCGGGCAGCGCCCGGCGGCGCCCGCCGACCGCCACCGGCTCGCCTGGCTCCACCAGCGCTCCCCAGGCGCCCAGCCGCTCGTACAGCATCGCCGGCGTGGTGCTGTAGAGCCGGGACAACGACTGCAGGTCGGAGCGACGCAGCCGCAGGACGTCGCGTGAACTGTCCGACCGCAGGACCTGCACGATGGCGATCCAGCGCCGCAGCGGTCCGGTGCGGGTCGGGGGCAGCTTGCGCAGCCGGCGCAGGTCGATGACCAGCGGCGGCAGATGGTCGGTCTCGCGGCGATCGGCGGCCGGCGGTACCAGCAGCGTCGCGGGAACGTCGTACAGCTCGGCGAGCTCGACCAGTCGATGCACGCGCAGGGTCCGAGAGCCTCGCTCGTAGGCGCCCAGGGTCCCGGCAGTCCACCGGCCATGCGTGCGCTCCTGGACGTCCAGCAGCGACAAGCCACGCCGGTTGCGCGCCGCGCGAAGCCGGCGGCCGAGCTCCAGGGCGTAGTCCGCCTCGGTCACGGTCTCCGTCCGGGTCAAGGTCGACAGGAGACGCCAACCGCCCCCTGTGACAGATTGTCAGGCCTCGGTTCGTCTGGCAGCCGGTTCGACCAAGAAGCCGCGAGGGAACGTGGCCCTGGCGTGGTCCCGCGGTCGCGGGGCGCAATCCGGGAATCGCGACAGTGTTTTTCCGGCCGCGCCAGCCCCGTCAGCCCGGTCGGCCGGTCAGTCCCGGTCGGCCCGGTCGGCCCGGTCGGCACCGTCGGCCCGGTCAGTCCCAGTCGGCGTCGTCGGCGTCCTTGGCCCAGTCCCGGGCCCGGTCCACGGCGCGCAGCCATCGCCGGTAGGACCGGTCCCGCTCGGCCCGGGACAGCCTCGGCCGGTACCGCTCGGCGCTGCGCCGATGCCCGGCGAGCTCCTCGCGGTCGGCGAAGAACCCGGTCGCGAGCCCCGCGAGGTAGGCCGAACCGAGCGCGGTCGTCTCGATGTTGTCCGGGACGTCGAGCTCGACGCCGAGCAGGTCGGCCTGGAACTGCATGAGCCAGTGGTTGCGGGCGGCCCCGCCGTCGGCCCGCAGCTCGCGCACCGGGAAGCCCGCGGCACCCATCGCCTCGACGACGTCCCGGGTGCGGTAGGCGATGCCCTCGAGCACCGCGCGGACGACGTGCGCCCGGGTGGTCCCCCGGGTGATCCCGAGCAGTGCGCCGCGGGCGCGGGGATCCCAGTGAGGGGCGCCGAGGCCGGCGAGCGCCGGGACGAAGTAGACGCCGTCGTTGCCGGTCAGGGAGGCGGCCAGGTCGGCGGTCTCGGTGGCATCCCGGATGATCCCCAGGGAGTCCCGTAGCCAGTCGACGGCGGCACCGGTGGACAGGACCGCTCCCTCCAGCGCGTACCGCACCGGTTCGCCGTCGAGCTGGAACGCCGCGGTCCGCAGCAGCGTCGACTGCGGCGCCGGCAGGGCCGAGCCGGTGTTCACCAGCACGAAGGAACCGGTGCCATAGGTGTTCTTGGCCTGGCCGGGTTCGAAGCAGCCCTGGGCGAACAGAGCGGCCTGCTGGTCGCCGATCACGGCCGCCACCGGGATCCGCACGCCGAGGAAGGCGTCCGGATCGGTCTCGGCGTAGACCCGCGAGCTCGGCGCGACAGCGGGCAGCACCTCGGCGGGAACGCCCAGCAGATCGAGCATCTCCGGGGACCAGGTCGCGGCGGCGAGGTCGAGCAGCAGGGTGCGGGAGGCGTTCGTGACGTCGGTGACGTGCGCGGCCCCGGCGGTCAGCTTCCAGACCAGCCAGGAATCGACGGTGCCGAAGGCGATCTCCCCCCGGCCGGCGCGCCGGCGCAGCCCGGGGTCGTCGTCCAGGATCCAGCCGATCTTGGTACCGGAGAAGTAGGGGTCGAGTACCAGCCCGGTGCGTTCCCCCACCGCACCCGCGTGCCCCTCGGCGGTGAGGCGTTCGCAGACCGCGGCCGTCCGCCGGTCCTGCCACCCGATGGCCGGGTGGACCGGGGCGGAGGTCCGCCGGTCCCACAGCACGGTGGTCTCGCGCTGGTTGGTGATGCCGAGGGCGGCGAGCTCCCCGGCCCGGCGACCGCAGCCGGCCAGGGCCGCGGCGACGGTGTCGACGACGCTGCGCCAGAGCTCGTCCGGATCCTGCTCGACCCAGCCCGGCCGGGGGAACCCGGGCCGGATCCCGGTGTAGCCGCGGCCGACGACCACCCCGTCCCGGTCGAGCAGGCAGACCGTGGTCCCGGTGGTCCCCTGGTCGACCGCCGCCACCAGGGATCCGCGTGCCGGCACGCTCATCTCGTTCCTCCCGCCCACGGGTCCGCTGACGCATGGTAAGGACGCATGGTAAGGAGGCATGGTAGGGGAGCGATGCACGGTAAGGAGAGGGACGCGGGGGAGGAAAGATAGACAAGGGGTAGGTAAGGCGGACCCGGCGTGCCGGGAACGGCGGCTCAGCCGAGGTTGGACAGGTCGACGACGTCGCCGGGCGGGGTGCCGGTCGCGGGCGTCCCGTAATCGTCGAAAGTGATCTCGTTGGTGGAGCGGCCGGCGACGACCACCTTCAACGGATAGCCGGGCCCGGTGTTGGCCGCCCAGAAGGCTGTTCCGTCGGGGCCCGCGGCCCGGACGGCCTGGGTGCCGGCCAGCTTCTCGGTCCGCACCGGGCCGGACAGCCCGACGACGTAGCTGGTCAGCGACGCGGCGAGCCGGTCGAGGGTAAAGTAGCTGTATTTCGCGGCGTCGGCGGGGGCTAGGCGGACCCAGCGGTCGGCGAGGAGGTTCCCGGCCGCGGCGTCACCGGTCCCCTCGTAGTAGGCGCGGCCGCGGCGGACGTAGGTGTCGTCTTTGATCTTGAAGATCTGGGTCCGTTGACCGTACTCGTCAATGGTGCCGCGGGTGACCGTGCCGGACATCACCAGGTCGTAACCGGCGGGGGCGTCCGAGCGCGGGTCGGCCTCGGTGCCGACGACGTGGACGCCGGTCGCGGTGCGCAACGCCTGCAGGGTGCGCGTGCCGACCTCGCCGGCAGGCAGCTTCTCCAGCCCGTTGCTCTTCTCCCCGCCGCCACTGCAGGCCGCCGAGGTCGCGAGCAGGAAAGTCAGTCCGAGGGAGAGCAGCGCCCGCCGGACCCCGCCGCGCCACAGTTGTGATCGCATCCGCCCGTCGCCTCCCGCCTGAGATCGTCTCCGGGTCGGTGGCGGCCGGGCGCGACCGCGCGTCGCGACCGTCGGCCCGCTGGTGTGCCGACCTGGTGTGCCCACCCGGGGTGCGCGCCCGGGTGGGCGCGCAGGTATGGCAGTGGGCGCAAGTCTGGCATTCCGCCGCCTGCGGTCGTCGGTCGGGTACGGCCCGTGGGTATCCGTTGTGTGCTCACGTCCGGCGGATGTGATCTGCGTCATGGCTGTGGCGAAGATCGCCCCATTGGGCTGTAGTTCCGGCGACCCCGGTTCGACTGCGCCCAGGAAATAAGGCACACTGGCGTTGTGAAATACGACCACGACGGGACGAGCGGGACGGCGGACGGCCGTACCCGCGACCGGGTCGTGCGTCTGCTCCTGGAGGGCGGCTCGGCCACGGCAGCCGAGCTGTCCCGTCAGCTCGGGGTCTCCCCGGCGGCTATCCGCAGGCATCTCGATGCCATGGTCGCGGATGGCATCATCACGCCCACGGAGAGCCGGTCCCGGGGGCCGCGTGGCCGGGGACGCCCGGCCCGGCGTTACGCGCTCACCGAAGCCGGCCATCAGGCCGGTCCCAACGCCTACTCCGATCTCGCGGCCGGTGCGCTGCACTTCCTGGCCGAGGTGGGTGGCGCGAGCGCGGTCACCCAGTTCGCCGATACCCGCGCCGTCGACCTGGAGCGGCGGGTGCGCGAGGCGGTCGTGGCGGCGGAGCCGGCGGATCGCCCGGCGGCGCTCGCCGAGGCGATGACCGCCGCCGGGTACACCGCCAGCGTCTCCGAGCTGCCCACCGGTCTGCAGATCTGCCAGCATCACTGCCCGGTCCAGTTCGTCGCGGAGCGCTTCCCGGCGTTGTGCGACGCCGAGACCGCGGTGCTGGCCCGCGTGCTCGACACCCACGTGCAGCGCCTGGCGACGATCGCGCACGGCGACGGCGTCTGCACGACCCACATCCCCGCGGGTCACCCGCCCGCGGGTCACCCGCCCGCGGGTCACACTGCCGTGAGCCACACCGCCGCGGATCATCCGCCCGCGGGCACGGCGCCCGGCATGGCTTCGCGTGCCCGGTCCGATCGGAACGGGTCCGATCAGAGCGGGTCCGGGAAGGACGGCTCCGCTCGGGTGCTGCCCGATTCCGCCGTGGCCGGATCCGGCCCGGCCCGGCCCGCGTCCCTGGCCTGTCCACCATCCTCGTCTTCGGAGGGTTTCGCCCTANGACCACCTCTGCCGAGACCGCCCTGGAAGGCCTTGGTTCCTATCGGTTCGGATGGGCTGACACCGACGCCTACGCCGCCGACGTGGAGCGCGGCCTGTCCGAGGCGGTTGTCCGCGGCATCTCGGCCAAGAAGTCCGAGCCGTCGTGGATGACCGACCTGCGCCTCAAGGGGCTGCGGCTGTTCGAGCGCAAGCCCATGCCGACCTGGGGTGCCGACCTGTCGGGCATCGACTTCGACAACATCAAGTACTTCGTCCGCTCCACCGAGAAGCAGGCCGAGGAGTGGGAGGACCTACCCGAGGACATCCGGGCGACCTACGACCGGCTCGGCATTCCCGAGGCGGAGAAGCAGCGCCTCATTGCCGGGGTCGCCGCCCAGTACGAGTCCGAGGTCGTCTACCACAAGATCCGGGAGGACCTCGAGGAGCAGGGTGTCCTCTTCCTGGACACCGACTCCGGGCTGCGTGAGCATCCGGAGCTGTTCCAGGAGTACTTCGGCTCGGTGATCCCGGTCGGGGACAACAAGTTCGCCGCGCTGAACACGGCGGTGTGGTCGGGCGGATCCTTCATCTACGTGCCGCCGGGCGTGCAGGTCGAGATCCCGCTGCAGGCCTACTTCCGGATCAACACCGAGAACATGGGCCAGTTCGAGCGGACGCTGATCATCGTCGACGAGGGCGCCTACGTGCACTACGTCGAGGGCTGCACGGCGCCGGTCTACTCGTCGGACTCGCTGCACTCGGCGGTCGTCGAAATCGTCGTGAAGAAGAACGCGCGCTGCCGGTACACGACCATCCAGAACTGGTCGAACAACGTCTACAACCTGGTCACCAAGCGTGCCGCCTGCCACGAGGGCGGCACCATGGAGTGGATCGACGGCAACATCGGTTCCAAGGTGACGATGAAGTACCCGGCCGTGTGGCTGCTCGGCGAGCACGCCAAGGGCGAGGTGCTCTCCATCGCCTTCGCCGGTGCCGGTCAGCACCAGGACGCGGGCGCGAAGATGGTGCACGCCGCGCCCCGCACCTCCTCGACGATCGTCTCCAAGTCGGTGGCCCGCGGCGGCGGGCGGACGTCCTACCGCGGGCTCGTCCAGATCAACGAGGGCTCGTCGGCCTCCCGCTCGACGGTCAAGTGCGACGCGTTGCTCGTCGACACGGTGAGCCGCTCGGACACCTACCCCTACGTTGACGTGCGCGAGGACGACGCCTCCATCGGGCACGAGGCGAGCGTCTCCAAGGTCGGCGAGGACCAGCTGTTCTACCTGATGAGCCGGGGTCTGTCCGAGGAGGAGGCGATGGCGATGGTCGTGCGCGGCTTCGTCGAGCCGATCGCCCGGGAGCTGCCCATGGAGTACGCCCTCGAGCTCAACCGCCTCATCGAGCTGCAGATGGAAGGTGCGGTCGGCTGATGGTCGTCATCGACGCCACCGGTCGGCCCCCGGCCGCCTCCGGTGCCGTACCCCGTCCCGTACGGTCCCGTAACCCGCTCGACCACGCCGTGCCCACCGGACGCGAGGAGGCGTGGCGGTTCACCCCGCTGCGCCGGCTGCGCGGACTGCCGACCGGCCCCGAGGCCGACGGCAAGGTCTCCGTGTCGGTCACCGCGCCCGCGGGGGTCGAGGTGGAGCAGCTCGCCGCCGCCGACGCCCGGATCGGTCGGGTGCTGACCCCGGCCGACCGGGTGGCCGCCTTCGCCCTGACCCGGTCGGCGGGCGCGCTCGCCGTCACCNTCCCNGCCGAGGCCGCGCTCACCNAGCCGGTGGTCGTGCACCTGCACGGTGAGAGCCCCAGGTCCCCGGCCGGGTTCGTCGCGACGAGCGGCGACGGCGGGCGGCGCGGCTCCCCGGGCGGGGTGGCCTACGGTCACGTCCTCGTCGAAGTGGGCCCGTTTGCGTCCGCCACCGTGGTGCTCGACCACACCGGCAGCGCCACCTACGCCGGCAACGTCGAGGTGTACGTGGGGCACGGCGCCTCGCTCACCTTCATCACCCTGCAGGACTGGGACGACGACGCCGTGCACCTCGGCGCGCACGCCTACTCGCTGGGGCGCGACGCTCGGCTGCGCTCGTTCACCATCACCCTCGGCGGTGATCTGGTGCGGCTCAACCCGACCGTGGACTACCGCGGGCCCGGCGGCGACGCCGAGCTCTACGGCGTGTTCTTCACCGATGCCGGCCAGCACCAGGAGCACCGGCTGCTCGTCACGCACGAGCCGCGTTCCTGCCGCAGCCGGGTCACCTACAAGGGCGCGCTGCGCGGGGACGCCGCCCACGCGGTGTGGATCGGCGACGTCCTCATCGGCGCCGGCGCCGTGGGCACGGACACCTACGAGCTCAACCGCAATCTCGTGCTCACCGACGGCGCGCGGGCCGACTCGGTCCCGAACCTGGAGATCCTCACCGGTGAGGTCACCGGTGCCGGTCACGCCAGTGCCACCGGCCGGTTCGATGACGAGGCGCTGTTCTACCTGCAGTCGCGGGGGATCTCGCCCGAGGAGGCCCGCCGGCTCGTGGTGCACGGTTTCTTCGCCGAGATCATCGACCGGATCGACGTGCCGGAGCTGCGGGAACGCATCATGATCAAGATTGCCGGCGAGCTGTCGGCCGACCTCCCGGACGAGGCTGCGGAGCCGTCGTCGGCGGAGTTGTCGGTGGAGGTGGGCGGATGACGACCGCGACCGGCGGTTCTGCCGCGGGCGGCTCCTCGGTCGCCCCGCGGTGGCACCGGGTGTGTGCCGCCGCGGACCTCGCCGAGGGCACCGCGATCGGCACCGAGATCGAGGGCGTGCCGGTGTGCGTGGTGCGGTCGGGCGGGGCGGTCTACGCCGTGCGTGACGAGTGCTCGCACGCCGACGTGATGCTCTCCCAGGGCGAGGCCGAGGACGGCAAGATCGAGTGCTGGCTGCACGGGTCCCAGTTCGACCTGGCCAGCGGCGTCCCGCTGAGCCTGCCGGCGATTGAGCCGGTGCCCACGTACGCAGTGACCATCGACGGCGACGACGTGCTCGTCGACGTCACACATTCGAACCCGGAACGAGGGTGACGGCAGCGGTGTCCACACTGGAGATCCGCAATCTGCATGTCTCGGTGGAGACGGACGGCGAGGGCACGCGCGAGATCCTGCGCGGGGTGGACCTGACCGTCCGCAAGGGCGAGACGCACGCGATTATGGGGCCGAACGGGTCGGGTAAGTCGACGCTGTCCTATTCGATCGCGGGCCATCCCAAGTACACGGTCACCGAGGGCAGCATCACGCTCGACGGCGAGGACGTCCTCGCGATGAGCGTCGACGCCCGGGCCCGGGCCGGGATCTTCCTGGCGATGCAGTACCCGGTGGAGATCCCCGGGGTCTCGGTGTCGAACTTCCTGCGCTCCTCGGTCACGGCCGTGCGCGGCGAGGCGCCGAAGCTGCGGACCTGGGTCAAGGAGGTCAAGACCTCCATGGCCGCGCTCGAGATGGACCCGGCGTTCGCCGAGCGCAACGTCAACGAGGGCTTCTCCGGCGGCGAGAAGAAGCGTCACGAGATCCTGCAGATGGCGTTGCTCAAGCCGAAGATCGCCGTGCTGGACGAGACCGACTCCGGCCTCGACGTCGACGCGCTGCGCATCGTCTCCGCAGGTATCGAGTCGGTGCGGGCCAAGGGGGAGACGGGCATCCTGCTCATCACCCACTACACCCGCATCCTGCGCTACATCCGTCCCGAGTTCGTCCACGTCATGGCGGCGGGGCGGATCGTCGACGAGGGCGGCCCGGAACTGGCCGCCGTGCTGGAGGAGTCCGGCTACGACCGCTACGTCAAGGGTGGCGGCGCGGCCACGCCGGCCGGCGTGGGAGCGGTGTCATGACGCTGACCGACGCGGCCGTGCGCCCGGGGTCCGGACCCCGGCTCGTCGGCGGGTTCGACGTCGAGCAGGTCCGCCGGGACTTCCCCGTCCTGGCCCGCACGGTGCACGGCGACCGGCCGCTGGTCTACCTCGACAGCGCCGCCACCTCGCAGAAGCCGCTGGCGGTGCTCGACGCCGAGCGGACCTACTACGAGCTGCACAACGCCAACGTGCACCGCGGCATCCACGTGCTGGCCGAGGAGGCCACCGGGCTGTACGAGGCCTCCCGGGACAAGGTCGCCGCCTTCATCGGGGCGGGCGACCGCCGGGAGGTGGTGTTCACCAAGAACTCCTCGGAGGCGCTGAACCTCGTCGCCTACGCGATGAGCAACGCCGGGGCCGCCGGCGCCGAGGCGGAGCGGTTCCGGGTCGGCCCGGGTGACGAGATCGTCGTCACCGAGATGGAGCATCACTCCAATCTCGTGCCGTGGCAGATGCTGGCCCGGCGCACCGGGGCGACGCTGCGCTGGATCGGGCTGACCGACGACGGCCGGCTCGACCTGAGCAACCTCGATTCGATCATCACCGAGCGGGCGAAGGTCGTCGCCTTCGTCCACCAGTCGAACATTCTCGGCACGATCAACCCGGTCGCGCAGGTGGTGGCGCGGGCCCGCGAGGTCGGCGCGCTGACCGTGCTCGACGGCTCCCAGTCGGTACCGCACAACCCGGTCGACGTCACCGAGCTCGGGGTGGACTTCCTGGCCTTCACCGGGCACAAGATGTGCGCGCCCACCGGGGTCGGGGTGCTCTGGGGACGCTACGAGCTGCTTGGGGTCATGCCGCCCTTCCTCGGCGGCGGCGAGATGATCGAGCTTGTCACCATGGAGGGCTCGACCTACGCGGCGCCGCCGCACCGGTTCGAGGCCGGCACCCCGATGATTGCCCAGGTGGTCGGGCTCGGCGCGGCCGTCGACTACCTGACCGCGCTCGGCATGCCGGCCGTCGCCGAGCACGAGCACGCGGTGACGGCCTACGCGCTGGACGCCTTCGCCGAGGTGCCGGGGTTGCGGATCATCGGTCCGCCGGCGGCGGACGCCCGCGGCGGGGCGATCTCCTTTGTGCTGCACGAGGACGACGGCCGGCCGATCCATCCCCACGACGTCGGACAGATCCTCGACGAGCGCGGCATTGCCGTGCGGGTCGGGCACCACTGCGCCCGGCCGGTCTGCCTGCGGTTCGGGGTACCTGCGACGACCCGCGCGTCGTTCCACCTCTACACGACGACCGGCGAGGTCGACGCCCTGGTGGAAGGACTGCACGGGGTCCGGAGGTTCTTTCTGAGGTGAAACTCGACTCCATGTACCAGGAGATCATCCTGGACCACTACCGCAACCCGCTCCACCGGGGGCTGCGGGATCCCTTCGACGCCGAAGTGCACCACGTCAACCCGACCTGCGGCGACGAGGTGACCCTGCGGGTGAAGGTCTCGGACGGGGTCGTCGAGGACGTCTCCTACGAGAGCGAGGGCTGTTCGATCAGTCAGGCGTCGGCGAGCGTCATGAGCGACCTCGTGATCGGCAAGTCGGTCGACGCGGCGCTGAAGCTCGAACGCGAGTTCCTGGCGCTGATGCAGTCGCGGGGCACCATCGAGGGTGACGAGGACGTGCTGGAGGACGCCGTGGCGTTCGCCGGCGTCTCCAAGTACCCCGCCCGGGTGAAATGTGCCCTGCTGTCCTGGATGGCGTGGAAGGACGCGACCGCTAAGGCGATGGATCCGAGTGTCGCCGTCGCCGGCGCATCCACCTCTGTCGCGTACCCCCGCGTCGCCCCCCTCGACGTACCCGAGCAGGAGAAGCCATGAGCGAGACGGTGACCGAGACGCGCTCGGCCGCGACGGGAGAAACCGCCGAGGCGGCGGATCAGCCCGCCGGGGTCCCGAAGCCGGTGCTGGACCCGGACCCGACGGGACCGGACGCCCCGCCGGAGCTCGCCAGCTTCGAGGACATCGAGGAGGCGATGCGCGACGTCGTCGACCCGGAACTCGGCATCAACGTCGTCGACCTCGGCCTCGTCTACGGCATCCACGTCGCCGACGACAACACCGTCACCCTCGACATGACGCTGACCTCGGCGGCCTGCCCGCTCACCGACGTCATCGAGGACCAGACCCGCTCCGCCCTGGTCGACGGCCCGGACGGGCTGGCCGCGGACGTGACCATCAACTGGGTCTGGATGCCGCCGTGGGGGCCGGACAAGATCACCGACGACGGTCGCGAGCAGCTGCGCGCGCTCGGCTTCAACGTCTGACGTCCCCCCGGCCCACTGGATGAACAACCGGTGGGGTTCGCGCAACGTACGGCTGGCTACCCAGCAACCACCGCTCACTCCGCCCGTATCCGCCCGCCAGGCTTGTAGGGTCGGAACCAGGCGATCGGCGTCGTCATCGGCCCATTTCGGCGGGCTTCCCGCCTCGTGGCGTGGTGTCCGGCCCCGCCGGTCGTTCGGAGATCGAGCCGGAAGACGGGAGCCTGTCTGTGCCGAGCCCGCGGGTCCTCGGTCTGGTGCTGGCCGGGGGTGCCGGACGGCGGCTGGCGCCGCTGACCGCGGACCGGGCGAAGCCCGCCGTCCCCTTTGGCGGGCTGTACCGCCTGATCGACTTCGTGCTGTCCAACCTGGTGAACGCGGGCTACCTGCGCATCGCGGTCCTGACCCAGTACAAGAGCCACAGTCTCGACCGGCACATCACGACGACATGGCGGATGAGCAACCTGCTCGGCAACTACGTCACGCCGGTGCCGGCGCAGCAGCGGCTGGGGCCGCGATGGTTCGCCGGCAGCGCCGACGCCATCCACCAGTCGCTGAACCTCGTCTACGACGACGCCCCGGACATCGTCGTGGTCTTCGGCGCGGACCATGTGTACCGGATGGACCCGCGGCAGATGGTCGCCCAGCATCTCGACAGCGGAGCCGGCGTCACCGTCGCCGGGCTGCGGGTGCCGAGATCCGAGGGCAGGGCGTTCGGGGTCATCCAGACGGCGCCCGACGGCCGCACGATCGAGGCGTTCCTGGAGAAGCCCGCCGATCCGCCGGGTCTGCCGGGTAGCCCCGAGGAGACGTTCGCCTCGATGGGTAACTACGTCTTCTCGACGGACGTGCTGATCGACGCCCTGCGCAAGGACGCCGCGGACGAGGACAGCGTCCACGACATGGGCGGGAACATCATCCCGATGCTCGTGGCCCAGCGGGCGGCGGCGGTGTACGACTTCGCCGGCAACGTCGTCCCGGGCACGACGGTGCGTGACCGCGGCTACTGGCGCGACGTCGGCACCGTCGACTCGTACTTCGAGGCGCAGATGGATCTGTGTGCGCTCGACCCGGTGTTCAACCTCTACAACCGGGAGTGGCCGATCCTCACCAGCATCCCCTCGCTGCCACCGGCGAAGTTCGTGCACGACGGCCTGCAGCGCACCGGCACGGCCGTGAACAGCATCGTCAGCAATGGAGTCATCATCTCCGGGGGCACGGTGCGCTCGTCGGTGCTGTCCCCGGGAGTGCGGGTGAGCTCCTGGGCCGAGGTCGACCACA
Source organism: Frankia sp. CeD (assembly GCF_000732115.1). Lineage (NCBI taxonomy): Bacteria > Bacillati > Actinomycetota > Actinomycetes > Frankiales > Frankiaceae > Frankia > Frankia sp. CeD. Next base: position 31,183 of record NZ_JPGU01000005.1, on the reverse strand, counting down.
CGGTGCTCATGGACAACGTGCTCGTCGGCCGGGGGGCCGTCGTCCGCGACGCCATCCTGGACAAGAACGTGCACGTGCCGGCGGGCGCCCAGGTCGGGGNGGACAAGGACCGGGACCGCGCCCGCGGCTACACCGTGAGCGAGCAGGGCATCACCGTCGTCGGCAAGGGCGTCACGATCGCCGACTGAACCGGCCGCCATCCGCCCCATCCGCCCGCACCCGCCCCGCTCCTCGCCTCCACCGCCCGCACCCGTCCCGTTTGCACCCGTCCCGTCACGGCACCGTTGGGAGAGACCGCACATGCGCGTCGCCATGCTCACCCGGGAGTACCCCCCGGACGTCTACGGCGGGGCGGGTGTGCACGTCGAGTACCTGAGCCGGGAGCTCGCCCGGCTTGTCGACCTCACCGTCCACCGCGAGGGGCCGGCGCCGGGCGGCGGGTCGGCGGGCGGCGGGCCCGCGGGTGCGGCGCCGTCGACCGGCGCCGTCGACCGACCGGTGGTCGAGAGGGCGGGTGCCCCGGGGGTCGCCGCGGTCGCGGCGCACCGGGGCTGGGCCGCGCTCGCCGACGCGAACGACGCGCTGCGGACCGTGTCGATGGACCTGTCCATGGCCGCCGCGGCGGTCGGCGCGGACGTGATCCACTCGCACACCTGGTACGCGAATCTCGGTNGCCATCTCGCCGCGCTGCTCGGCGGCGTCCCGCACGTGATGACCTCGCACTCGCTGGAGCCCCGGCGTCCCTGGAAGGCCGAGCAGCTGGGCGGGGGCTACCGGGTGTCGTCCTGGTGCGAGCGGGTCGCGATCGAGTCGGCGGCCGCCGTGGTCGCGGTCAGCGCGGGCATGCGCGTGGACATCCTCGATGCCTACCCGGCGGTCGATCCGGCCCGTGTGCACGTCATCCGCAATGGCATCGACACCGACGAGTACCGTCCGGACACCGCGACCGACGTGCTGGAACGTCACGGGGTGGATCCGGCCCGGCCGACGGTGATCTTCGTGGGGCGGATTACCCGGCAGAAGGGGCTGCCGGTGCTGCTGCGGGCGGCTGCGGCGATCGACCCCCGGGCGCAGCTCGTGCTCTGTGCCGGGGCCCCGGACACCCCTGCGCTGCTCACGGAGATCACCGACCTGGTCGAGGGCCTGCGCGCAGGCCGCGACGGCGTGGTCTGGCTGCCCGGGATGCTGACGAAGCCGGAGGTGATCCAGCTGCTCAGCCATGCCACCGTGTTCGTCTGCCCGTCGGTCTACGAGCCGCTCGGCATCGTCAACCTGGAGGCGATGGCGTGCGGCACCGCGGTCGTCGCCTCCCGGGTCGGTGGCATTCCCGAGGTCGTCGACGACGGCGTCACCGGTCTGCTGGTGCCGCCCGGCGACCCCGGCGCGCTGGCCGGGGCCGTCAACGAGGTGCTCGCGGACCCGGTCCGGGCGGCCGCGATGGGCCATGCGGGCCGGGACCGGGCCGTCACCGAGTTCGGCTGGGCGGCGATCGCCGAGCGCACCGCGCGGCTGTACGCATCGCTGACCGGCGGCTGACGCCTCAGCTCGGCTGGAGCCGTCAGCTCGTCCAGGCCGTTTCGGAGACCGGGGAGCGACCGAGCAGCGGACGCCACCAGGCTTCGTTCTCCTTGTACCAGGCGATGGTCGACCGCATGCCCTCGGCGAAGTCGATCAACGGCGTCCAGCCCAGCTCGGTCCGCAGCTTGGTGGAGTCCNGCAGGTAGCGGCGGTCGTGCGAGGGGNGGNCGGGNACGATCGTCTTNANCGACGCGGGNAGACCGANNNNGGCNNGCACCGTGTCGGCGATCGTCTCGATGTCCGCCTCGACGCCGGATCCGACGTGGTAGGTCTCGCCGAGCCGCCCACGGTCCAGAACCGCGTCGATCGCCCGGCAGTGGTCCATCACGTGCAGCCACTCGCGCCGGTTCGTGGTGGAGGCGTACATCGGGAGCGACTCGCCCTGCAGCGCCCGGGTTACGANCAGGGGGATGACCTTCTCCGGGAACTGGTAGGGACCGTAGTTGTTCGAGCAGTTGGTGATCGTCACGGGGAGGTTGTAGGTGAAGCCGTAGGCGCGTACGGCGTGGTCCCCGCCGGCCTTCGCCGCGTTGTAGGGCGTGCGGGGGAGGTAGGGGGAGTCCTCGGTGAAGGCACCGGGGTCGTTGAGGTCCATGTCGCCGTAGACCTCGCAGGTGGAGATCTGGTGGAAGCGGGCCACCCCGACCGTGCGTGCCGCCTCGAGCAGGGTCTGGGTACCCATCACGTTCGTCGCGAAGAACTCGCCGGGGCGGATGATCGCCAGGCTGTTGTGCGACTCGGCGGCGAAGTTCACCACCACGTCCACGGAGTGCTCCCGCAGCACCGACTCGACGAGCTCCTGGTCACGGATGTCGCCGTGGACGAACGTGACGCGGTCCGCGACGTCGGCGAGGTTCTCCCGGCAGCCGGCGTAGGTCAGGGCGTCGAGCGCCACGACCGCGTCCTCCGGATGCCGCGTCCGCCAGTAGCGGACGAAGTTCGATCCGATGAACCCGGCGGCTCCGGTCACGAGGAGCGTCGACATGGTGTGCCTTTCGATCGGTGCGCCTGCGCGGCGACGCATGCGGCTGGGCGGTGGACGGACGTCGCCCATGTTCTCGTGGCGGGCGGGCAGCGGCCTGGCCGGCGCGCGGCCACCCGGACGACGGCGGGNGACCGTGGGNGCACGGGGCACCTTACGCTCTGGCGCGTGGCGGACCTGTTCGAGGGCTATCCGGCGGCCACGGCGCCCGATGGCTTCCGTACTCTTGAGGTCATGAGCATCGTCGTATCGTGATCGTCGCGCGCCCGACCGTGCCGTCCCTGGTGGGCACGGTGCGCGGTCTACCCCGTGCCCGACCTNCCCCGTGCCCGNCCTCGGTCGTCCCGGTTCGCCGTGCTCTGGTGGGGTCCCCGCCGTTGTCCGTGTCAACCCGACGTCGCCGGTGTAACGCTCTGACGCTCGCCCGGCGTTGTCTGGAAGCCCGAAAGAGGCCCTACCTCGATGATCATTGTGTCCGAGCTCGAACTGCGTGCCGGAGCCCGCACTCTGATCGAGCCCGTATCCTTCCGGGTGCAGCCGAACGACCGGATCGGTCTCGTCGGGCGCAACGGGGCCGGCAAGACAACGTTGCTGAAGGTGCTTGCCCGGGAGGGGCTGCCGTTCGCCGGCACCGTCGACATCCGGGGTGAGATGGGTTACCTCCCCCAGGACCCGCGTACCGGCGATCTGGCCGACACCGCCCGTGATCGGGTGCTGTCGGCGCGCGGTCTCGACGTTCTCCTGCGCGAGATGGAGAAGCTGCAGCTGGAGATGGCCGAGCTGGTCGACGCCACGGCGCGGGACGCGGCGATCCGCCGCTACGGCAGCCTGGAGGAGCGATTCGGGACGCTCGGCGGTTATGCCGCCGAGGCGGAGGCTGCCCGGATCTGCTCGTCGCTGGGCCTGGCCGATCGGGTGCTCGCCCAGCCCATCGGCACCCTGTCCGGTGGGCAGCGGCGGCGGGTCGAACTCGCCCGCATCCTGTTCGCCGGGTCCGGCAACGCCGACGCGACCCTGCTGCTCGACGAGCCGACGAACCACCTCGACGCCGACTCGATCGGGTGGCTGCGGGACTTCCTGCGCGCCCACACGGGCGGCCTGATCGTGGTGAGCCACGACGTCGACCTGCTCGACAAGTGCGTGAACAAGGTCTTCCACCTCGACGCCAACCGGGCCACCCTCGACGTCTACAACGTGAACTGGAAGACCTACCTCAACCAGCGCGAGCTGGACGAGCGCCGCCGTCGCCGGGAACGCGCCAATGCCGAGAAGAAGATCGACTCGCTGAAGGCGCAGGCCGACAAGATGCGCGCCAAGGCGACCAAGGCGCGGGCCGCCCATCAGATGGACCGGCGGGCCGAGCGGCTCGCGGCCGGGCTCGCCGAGGCGCGCGTCGCGGACCGGGTGGCCAAGCTGCGCTTCCCGGACCCGGCTCCGTGCGGCCGCACGCCGCTGACCGCCACCGGACTGTCGAAGTCCTACGGCTCGCTGGAGGTGTTCACCGGTGTGGACCTCGCGATCGACCGCGGCTCGCGGGTCGTGGTCCTCGGGCTGAACGGTGCCGGCAAGACCACGCTGCTGCGCATCCTGGCGGGCCAGGAGGCACCCGACGTCGGCCAGGTGCATCCCGGTCACGGTCTACGTCTCGGGTACTACGCGCAGGAACACGAGACGCTGGACACCAGCCGCTCGGTGCTGGACAACATGCGGGCCGCCGCGCCGGGGACGTCGGACGTGGAGCTGCGTCGCATCCTGGGCGCGTTCCTGTTCAGCGGAGACAGCGTGGAGCAGCGCGCCGAGACCCTGTCCGGCGGCGAGAAGACCCGCCTCGCGCTCGCCGGACTGGTCTGCAGCTCCGCCAACGTCCTCCTGCTCGATGAGCCGACGAACAACCTCGACCCCGCCTCGCGCGACGAGGTGCTTGCCGCGCTCGCCACGTACCGGGGCTCGGTCGTCCTAGTCACCCACGACCCGGGGGCCGTCGAGGCACTCGACCCGCAGAAGGTCCTGATGCTGCCGGACGGGGTCGAGGACAACTGGTCACCCGATCTGGCCGAGCTCATCACCCTGGCCTGAGCAGGGACCCTGCGCCGGGAACCGAACGGAGAACCTTTGTGAGTACGCAGGGCGGCACCAAGGCGGTAATGGCGGCACTGGCCGCCAATCTGGGTATCGCGCTGGCGAAGTTCGTCGCGTTCCTGGTCACTCAGTCGTCGTCGATGTTGGCCGAGTCCATCCACTCGGTGGCCGACTCCGGCAACCAGGGCCTGCTCCTGCTCGGCCAGAAACGTTCCGTCCAGCCGCCGGACGAGGAGCATCCCTTCGGGTACGGGCGGGCGCGTTACATCGCCGGCTTCCTGGTCGGGATCGTGTTGTTCAGCCTCGGCGGGCTGTTCTCGGTGTATGAGGGCGTCGAGAAGCTGCGCCATCCGCATGAGCTGGAGAGCGGGCTGGTCGCGGTCGTCGTCCTGCTGATCGCGGTGCTGCTGGAGTCCTACTCCTTCGCGACCGCCATGCGCGAGTCGAAGAAGACGAAGGGCGACCGGTCCTGGTGGCGGTTTATTCGGGAGGCGCGGGCCCCGGAACTGCCCATCGTCCTGCTGGAGGACCTGGCAGCCGAGCTGGGGCTGATCTTCGCGTTGCTCGGGGTCGGACTGACGCTGGCACTAGACGACCCGATCTGGGACGGCGCGGGAACGCTGGCCATCGGCGTGCTCCTGCTGATCGTGGCCGTCATCGTGGCGACCGAGGCGTACGGCATGCTGGTGGGCGAGGCCGCAGCCCCGGCAATGGTCGCCACCATCCGCCGCACGCTCGCCGCCGCCCCGGGCGTCGCCACGGTCATCCACCTGCGCACGCTGCACCTCGGGCCGGACGAGCTGCTCGTCGCCGCCAAGATCGGTATCGGGGCGGAACTGGCGATGCCCGAGGTGGCCGCCACCATCAACGGCGCGGAGGCGGCGCTGCGGGCCGCGGTGGCGGTTCCGCTGCGCATCTTCCTCGAGCCCGACATCCTCCGCGACGAGCTGGGTCGACGACGGGATCCGTCAGCCGGTGCCGCCGGCGAGGCAGAGCCGCAGCGCGAGCGCGCTCAGGGCGCCGAGGGACATCAGTACCACCGGCAGGTTTCCCGCCCGTAGCTTGTCCCCAGGCAGTTCCGGTCGGGGACGGGGCGCCACCGCGGCCACCAGCAACCAGGGGAAAACCGGCAGCCAGGACTCTTCGACGTCGCCCTCGGCCAGTCCGAGGACCGTCGCGAACAGCATCGTCGCGCCGGCCCCCACCAGCAGCGGCCAGCCCGGGGTCAGCCGCAGGCGGCGCGCCGCCCGGACGAGAACCGGCCCGCCGACGAGGACGACCACGGTCAGATCCACGGCGATCCAGGCCAGCGTGCCGGCGAGCCCCGGCCGTGGCGCGCTCGCCAGGGCCAGCCCGTCGGGCCAGGAGAAACCCCACGCGTAGAAGAGCCACAGCGGCAGGAGCGCGCCCAGGCCGGTCATGACGTTGAGGATCGGGCGACGGCGGACGAAGTAGGCCGCCGCGACCGCCACGCCAAGCCAGACCGAGGCGTAGCCGAACAGCCCCGCGAGGCCGAGCAGCAGCCCGCTTGCCAGCGCCCACCACATCGAGCGCCGACCCGGTTCGCATCCGACCACCCCCACCGCGACGGCCAGGGTGGCCAGGGTAGCCGTGACGGCGTCCGGGGACGCCGCCATCCATCCGTTCCACGGGGCCAGGACGAGGACGGGGACCAGGCGCCGGGCGGCCGTCTCATGGCACAACGAGCGCACCGCGATCGAGACGGCGGGGACGACCAGCGTGCCCAGGGCGGTGAACAGCATCCCGATCGCGACCGCGCCGTGCATCCCCACCCTGGTGAGCACCCAGACGGTCAGGACGGGGCCCGGAGGATGGGTCGGCAGGACGGCCGTAGTCCCCGCGGCGGCGTGCGTGGTGGTCGCGGTGTAGGAGGCGAGGAAGCCGAGCGGATCGTCACCGACGGCTTTTGCCGCCGCCAGGAGATCCGCCGGGATGCGAAGATCCGCCGTGATCTCCCCGGGTGCGACCAGCGCGAGCGTGCCGCTCCACGCCAGCGATCCGACGTAGCCNAGGACGAGCAGGACGGTCCAGGGCAGCCTGTTCGTCGGGCCGGTCGCCATGGCCGGGGTGTTCGGGGTGTTCGGGGTGTTCGGGATGGCCGGGGTGTTCGGGGTGTTCGGGGTGGCCGCCGGGGGGATGGTCGAGGCCCACCAGGCGGTGAGGGCAATCACGACCACGGCGATCGCGAGCGGGACCAGGACGAGGGAATCGAGACGGGGAGCCCATCCGCCGCGCAGCGGCGGGTCACCGATGCCCAGATCAAGGTCGCCGGTGGAGACGAGGAACATGCCGACGAGACCGCAGGCCACCAGGATGAGCCACAGCGCCGCCTCGCTGGCCTCGGTATGCCCGGCGGACCCAGCCCAGGGCCGGGACAGGCCGCCACGCGGTCCGGGCGACCGGCTGGAGGCGGCGACAGCGGTCGGGTCGGAGGCGCCGTCCGTCGCGCTCACCGGTCCGTACCGAGGCAGGCCGCGTAGCTGGGCACCTTCGGTGCCGACCCGGAGATCATTACGTCACCGACCACCACTGCACGGTAACGAGTCCGGNTCGCTCCCAGCGCCGCAGTTGCTCCCGAGCCGGATGCCGGAGGTGCCGGCGGGGGNGCGACGAGCCGTCCGCGGTCTCGCCGGATCGGGCCTTGGCACGGGAGCGGGCCCGGCCCCGACGAGGTGGACAACCGGTGTCGGATGTGAGGAATCAGTCGAATCGATCGGCCGCGTTCGCGGTCCGTCGGCTCGCTCTGTACAGTGATCGACTGATGGTCGTACCTGCAGCGTTGCATCGAGAGAAGATCTTGATCGCGAAGATGACGATGTTCGTGGCGACGCGCCGATGCTGTTGTCGGGCCGCGTACCGGGGATTGGGGACACTGGTCTCGGTAGCACTGTCGGCCATGCGCGCCTGCTGTGCCAGCGGGTGGGTGCGACCCGTGCCATCGCTGGTGACCGCCGGCATGGAGGAAGGAACGCGAGGGCACGGTCATGCACCGGCGTCGCGTGTGATGGATCACATCTGCTTCGAGTGGCGCGTTTACTCAAGCTGAGTGAAGATCGGTTCGCAGATCATCGAACACGGAGGGGGCCACGTTGGCCGAGCTCAGGAAAGGAACCCGGATCACCGGCGCCGAGCGGGACAAGCTTGCCGCCGAACTTCGGAAGAAGTACGAAGGTGGGCAGAGCATCCGCCTGCTCGCCGAGTCCTCTGGTCGTTCGTACGGGTTCGTCCACCGGATCCTCTCGGAGTCCGGTACGACCCTGCGCGGCCGGGGTGGTGCGACCCGGGGCACCAAGAAGAAAAGCGCCTGAATCATGGCGGTCCCCGCCGCCGCTGTAGCGGCGGCGGCGGCCGGGCTGCGCGTGCGGGTCGCCGGGCCTCTCGTCACGATCGGGATGACGGACCTCGGTGATACCGGCGGGGCCGGTTCGTTCCCGGCTCTCGCGTCGGCGCTGGTCGGCGAACTGCGTCGGTTGACCGGTGAGGTCCGGGTCCTGGTTGTCCGGATAGGTCATTGCCCCCCGCCTGCCGCTGACCTCACCGACCCCGCACCCCGGGTGGGCGAGGGAGGACCTGCGTCCGCCGAGGGGCGGCTGTCCCCGGCCGCGGGCTATCGCGCGTGGCGCGACGCGATGGGGCGGGTCTCCGACCGGTCCGACCTGATCAGTGTGGCCGTCGTGGACACGACGGTCGGCGACCTCGGTCTCGCGGTGACGGTCGCCTGTGACCTGCGGGTCCTCGCCGCGGATGCGCGCTTCCGGCTGACCTGGGCGCGTGACGGCTTCNTGCCCGCGGCCGGTGCCATGGGTCGGCTGGTCGAGCTCCTCGGATACGCGAATGCCCTGGACCTCTGCCTGACCGGCCGTGAGCTCGCCGCCGACGAAGCGGCCAGGATCGGGCTGGCCCAGCGGGTCCTGCCGCGTGAGCTGCTGGACGAGCAGGTCGGCGTGCTGGTCGCGGCGCTCCTCGCGGTTCCCCGCGACATCGCGGCCGAGGTGAAGGCGCTGATGCGCGGCGCGCGGCGTTCCCGTCCCGCCACCCGCTCCGGCCGTCTCAACGAGCGGGCCGAGGACGAGGCCTGGGAACGCGTCGTCATCGCCCGCTCCGCTGCCGGTGACGACCCCGCGGCGGGGTGAGCGGCAGCCAGCACACCCGACGAGCCGCATCCGCTGCGGGAATGCCCGTCCGCAATTCCTGCTTACCTCGTTACACACTAAACACCGCCGCCAGGGAGGGCTGATGCGACCGGGAACGGACGGTTGGTCCACGATGCGTACCTTCCAACAGGACCGTTCGGTCACCCGGACCTCGCTGCGGCCTGGCACCCTGCGCAGGATCGTCGCCTTCGCCCGCCCCCATCGGCGGCAGCTCGCCTACTTTCTCGCGCTCATCGTGCTCAGCTCGGCTGTCGGTGCGGTTGTTCCGATGATCTTCAAGACGATCATCGACGACGGCATCGTGCGCCACCGGGTGGGGTTCGTGCAGGCGCTCGCCGCGGTCGTCGCGGGCCTGGCGTTCCTGGACGCCGGTCTGTCGCTCGCGCAGCGCTGGTTCTCGGCCCGGATCGGCGAGGGTCTGATCTACGAGATGCGCAGCCAGGTGTTCCGGCACGTGCAGTGCCAGCCGCTCGCCTTCTTCACCCGGACCCAGACCGGGGCGCTCATCAGCCGGTTGAACAACGACGTGCTCGGCGCGCAGTCGGCGTTCACCAACACGCTGTCGTCGGTGCTGTCGAATATCCTGTCCGCCGGATTCGTGCTCGCCGCGATGCTGGTGCTGTCCTGGCGGATCACGCTCGTGTCGCTCGTGTTGCTGCCGGTATTTATTATTCCGGCCCGCTTGTTGGCGCCCCGCCTGGCCAGGCTGACCCGGGAGAGCTACGGGTTGAACGCCGAGATGAACACGACGATGACGGAACGATTCAACGTGTCCGGAGCGATGCTCGCGCAACTGTATGGTTCGGCGGAACGGGAGGACGAGAACTTCCGTGTTCGGGCCGGGCGGGTGCGTGACATCGGGGTGACCCAGGCCATGTACGGCCGCATATTCTTCGTCTCGCTCACCCTGGTCGCCTCGCTCGCGACCGCGATCGTCTACGGGATAGGCGGTCGGTTCGCTGCCCAGGGCAGCTTGGAGGTCGGTACCCTGGTCGCGCTCACGGCCTACCTCGGGCGGCTCTACGGGCCGCTCACTCAGCTCTCCAACGTGCACGTCGACGTCATGACGGCGCTGGTGTCCTTCGAGCGGGTCTTCGAGGNGCTCGATTTGGAGCCGGCGATCGCCGACCGGCCGGGCGCTGTCGATCTGCCGGCAGGCGCGGCGACCATCGAGTTCGNTCATGTCGGTTTCCGTTATCCGGCCGCCGACGAGGTCTCCCTGGCGTCGCTGGAGTCGGTCGCCGTACTCGACCCGCGGGTGCCCACGCCGGTGCTGCACGATGTCACCTTCCGGGTCGAGCCGGGGCAGGTGATCGCGTTGGTCGGCCCGTCCGGAGCGGGCAAGACGACGATCAGCCAGCTCGTTCCGCGCATGTACGACGTGCGGTCGGGGTCGGTACGCATCGGCGGGCACGACGTCCGCGATCTCACCCTTCGGTCCCTGCGGTCCGCCGTCGGTGTGGTCACCCAGGACGCGCATCTGTTCCACGACACCATCCGCGCGAACCTGGCCTTCGCCCGGGCGGACGCCTCGGACGAGCAGATGTGGACCGCTCTGGACGCGGCGCGGATCGGGCCGCTCGTGCGCTCCCTGCCGGACGGCCTGGACACGGTCGTCGGTGACCGGGGCTACCGCCTGTCCGGCGGGGAGAAGCAGCGGCTGGCCATCGCCCGGCTGCTGCTGCGCGAACCGGGCATCGTCGTGCTGGACGAGGCCACCGCGCACCTCGACAGCGAGTCCGAGGCCGGCGTGCAGCAGGCGCTGACCGCCGCGCTGGTGGGACGGACATCCCTGGTCATCGCGCACCGGCTGTCCACGGTGCGCGACGCCGACCGCATTCTGGTGGTCGACGACGGGCGGATCGTGCAGAGCGGGACCCATGAGGAGCTGCTGGCCCGCGGCGGGCTCTATGCCGAGTTGTACCGGACCCAGTTCGCCCCGGTCACGCCCGTCGGTGCTGATGCGGGGTGGGCCGAAGGGGCCAGTGCCCCACCGGTCGGGGTCTGACTCCTGGGCCACATCCGGGCGCGCCACGTTCGGGCGGCCGGCGTCGCGCCGACCCGACAGGTGGGCGGCGACCGGCCGTGGTCCGCGGCCGGTCGCCGCCCACGGCCGCCCGTCGTGGCGACACTAAGATCCGGGCTCGGCCGAACGAAGCGCTGCGGCCGTGGGGGAGCTCTCGCCGGCCGCGCTGCCGGCGTGCACCTCCGAGGCGACGACGCTGGTCTCGGCGGGAGCCATGACGTCGGCGACGGCGATGTCGATGTCGCCGGACGGCTGGCGGNGGATGGCGGGNTTTTGTTTCATATCGGCTCCGGGGGGNCTCGATCGTGCCCTACCGACTTCCGCATCCGAGGAAGCGGATCCCAGGAACGTCCGGCGCCCTTGCCGTCTTTCCCGTATCACGCGCGTCAACCGACAGGGGTGTGGCGCGGACGATATGAACGGTACGCCGCCGTGCGACCACGTGCAGCATATAACGGATACGCCTGATCTGACTACTTCTCGGGCCGCCGCGCGCGCCTCCCGGTGGCCCCCGTGTGCAATGACCGACGATCAGTACTTAGGCTCTGGGTGTGCCCCGTAGAGCCAAGATTGTTTGTACCCTCGGCCCCGCGACCAGCTCGCCAGAGAAGGTCCGGGCCCTCGTCGACGCGGGAATGGACATTGCCCGACTAAACTTCTCCCACGGAACACACGAACAGCATGCCGTCACTTACGCGCGGGTGCGCGAGGCCGCGGAGGCGGCCGGCCGCAGCGTCGGCACGCTCGCCGACCTCCAGGGACCGAAAATCCGGCTGGGGAACTTCGCCGACGGCGGGGTCACCCTGCTGCCCGGTCAGCGGTTCACCGTCACGATCCGCGATGTTCCCGGCGATCAGCATCAGGTCGGCACGACCTACCCGGGCCTGCCGGGCGACGTCGCGGCCGGGGATCGCGTCCTGGTCGACGACGGCCGCCTGGTCCTGCAGATCGACGGGGTGACTGACACCGACGTCCACACCACGGTCGTTGTCGGCGGGCCGGTGAGCGACCACAAGGGGATGAACATTCCCAACGCCGCGCTCACCGTCCCGGCGCTCACCGAGAAGGACGCCGCTGACCTGCGGTTCGCTCTCAACCTCGGGGTGGACATGGTCGCACTGTCCTTCGTCCGGAGCGCCGTGGACGCCGCGGCGGTGCATGCGATCATGGATGAGGTGGGGATCCGGGTTCCGGTCCACGCCAAGATCGAGAAGCCGCAGGCGGTCGCCGAACTCGACGAGATCATCGAGGCGTTCGACGGTCTGATGATCGCCCGTGGCGATCTCGGGGTCGAGCTGCCGCTCGAGGACGTGCCGCTCGTGCAGAAGCGCGCCGTCAGCCAGGCCCGGGAGCGGGCCAAGCCGGTGATCGTCGCGACCCAGGTGCTCGAGTCCATGGTCAGCGCGCCGCGGCCGACCCGTGCCGAGGCCAGTGACTGCGCCAACGCCGTCCTGGACGGCGCTGACGCGATCATGCTGTCGGCGGAGACGAGCGTCGGTGCCTACCCCATCGAGGCCACGGCCACCATGGCGCGCATCATCGAGACCGCCGAGGCCGACCTCGGCCGGATACCGCCCCTGCGGACCGAACCGCGCACGCTCGGTGGGGCACTCGCCCAGGCCGCCGCGTCGGTAGGAGCCGCGGTCGGCGCCCGTTACCTCGTGGCCCACACCCTCAGTGGTGACACGGCCCGGCGACTCGCCCGGTACCGTACCGAGGTCCCGGTGCTGGCCTTCACGCCGATTCCGGCTGTCCGCAACCAGATGGCGCTCTTCTGGGGCGTGGAAACCTTCCTCGTGCCGTTCGCGGACAGCACGGACGAGATGGTCCGCCAGGTCGACAGCGCCCTCTTCCATATTGGCCGATGCAAGCCGGGTGAACTGGTGGTCGTCGTCGCCGGGACGCCGCCGGGCGTGGCCGGCATGACCAACATGATGCGGGTCCATCGCATCGGGGAGGCCATCTGACCCCACCGTCTGAACCGACCCCACCGTCTGGTGTCAGCGTCGCATCCCTGATCTTTGATCCCTGACCGAGAACTGGCATACCTCGAGCACCCCGAGCCGCGCCGACGCCGAGTCCGCCGGTCACCGGCGGCCCGCCGGCGCGGCCCCCCGTTGTGCCGTTGCCGTTCTGGCACATGTCAGGCGTGGACCGATGACTGTCATGATGAGGCCCAGCTGGGCCTAGGCGGACAAGCTGGGGGCGTGGTACGGCCCGGGGCCCGGCCGCCTCCGGTCCGTACCGGTCCGTACCGGGTCGGCCGGCGGCCTGTTGCACACGGTGTATGTCAGGAAGTGGTGGGATGGCCGAGCAGGGAAGTGGGACGGACGGTCAGGCGTCCGACGCCCGGTCGACGAACGGCGACGCCGCGGCCAATCCCGAAACCGGAGTACCCCGGACCGGGCAGAGCGGTGGGACCACGGAGAAGACCGCACCGCGCCCGGGGGCCGGGAGGAACGCGGCCGCCACGTCCGCCCGTGCGCCGAATCCGACCTCCTCCCAGAGCGGACGAGCAGCGAGCGCGAGTTCGGCCGATGCGGATCCGGCCGGCCGGAGCGGTGCGGAGCGGGCCGGAAGCCCGCAGGGCACGACAAAGACAGAGAATCCCGGAAAGCCGGGAAACTTCGGAAAGCCGGGAAACCCCGGGAGCGCGGGGAGCGCGGTTGCCGCCCCGCGGCAGGGTACCGGCCGTATCCCGCCGACGTCGGTTCCACCCTTGGGAGGAGCTTCACCGGCGCGGTCCGTGGGCGGCGGGCAGCGGTCGGTGCCGCCGGCTCCCGCCCGGCCAGCCGCGGCGGACACCCCGGAATCATCGAAGCGGTCGACGCCACCGAAGACCGACACACCCGGCCAGCCTGCTTCCGGCCAGGGGCGCGGCGCCGTCCGACGGCCCCCGGCTTCGTGGCCCGGGCCGCCCGTCTCNCCCCCGCCCNCCCCGGCGGCGGCGCCACCGGCCGCGAGCCGTTCGGGTAGTCCCGCGGCACCGCCTCCCCCGAGTCGCGCGGGGAATCCGGTCAGTTCGGCCGGAAGCGCGCGTTCGACGCCCGGCCGTACGAGTGCCTCCCCACCGCCGGTCCCCGCGCCGCTGCCGGCACCGGCGCCGACCCGGGCTCGCCCGCCGGCGCCGTCCGAGCTGTCCGCCAGCCCGTCCCATCCCGCCGGACAGTCCCCGATCCGGGAACGGATCAGCCCGTCGTCGCCCGACGGTCCACTCCCACGTCGCGGGGACGAGGGCGGCCGCGGATCTCGTCCCGACCGGCCGGTACCGCGATCCGGGGCGTCCGGTTCGCCGACGCCGACGCCGACGCCGACGCCGACGCCGACGCCGACGCCGACACCGACACCGACACCGACACCAACGCCGACGCCGACGCCGACACCGACGCCATCCCGACCCGCGTGGTTCGAGCGCGACGTCTCGAGGACCTCCGCCGGTTCCGGTGCCAGGGTGCCACCCGTTCCCGGCGTTGAGGAGGGTCCTCGGCCGCGAGGAGTACCGGCGCCCGTTCCCGTCCGGGATCATCGAGAACCTGGAAGGGATCCCCTGGAGGCCGCGGCCGGGCGTCGGATGGCCGCCCGTACCGACGGGGATGATCATGTGCTCGATCATGATCGTGGTCGTCCACGGGCGTCGCGTTCCACCGACCCGCCGACCATGCAGGTGCGCCGACAGCTCAGGCCCGATCTCGAACCGGATCCGATGCCCTCCGGCACGAGGGACGAGGCGTGGCCCCTACCGGTCTCCGGCGCGGGGCCGGGCGGCGAGCCGGTGACCGATGCCTATCCCTACCCCGACCCGGCCTTTGACCGCCGGCTGCACGCGTATCCCGGGCGGAACCGGGGCGCGGGTGACGACCATGACCTGGAGGGTCAGGAACGGCGTGCGGACCCGGGGCCGCGGCCGGTTGTCCCGCGTCCGCAGGCCTTGCCCGAGGCGCATCGTCCGTCGACGCCGTCCGAACAACCGACGCCGTCCGAACAACCGACGCCGTCCGAACAACCGACGCCGTCCGAACAACCGACGCCGTCCGAACAACCGACGCCGTCCGCTTTCCCGCCGGCCACCGCGCCCCGGCCGGTCGCCGCGCTGATGGTGGTGCTGGCGGCCGTCGGCGCCGGCATCGGTTCCGTCCTGCCGTGGAGCGAGATGTCCAGCGGCGACGAGACACGTACGTTCAGCGGTCTTGTGGTCGGAGACGGGCGCATCGTCGGTGTCCTGGCGGTCACACTCGGTGCCATCGGGGTGGGACGGTTGGTGCGTCGGCCGCTTGCCGGTGCGATCGATGTCGCCCTCGCCCGAATCATCGCAGTTCTGATCGTGATCATCACCGCTCTGGACCGGGTCTACGGGCCGCCGACCCTCGCATCGTTCCGCGCGATTTCCGCGGATGCAATCTCGATCCGTCCACAGGCAGGGATCACGGTGTGCCTCGGCGCCGGCCTCCTCGCCCTGATCGGGGCGATGCTGCTCCAGCCGAGGACGAAGCCCCCTCGAAGATGACCTGTCCGCATCGATCCGGTCTCGGCGGTCGTGCTTCGAAGTCCTTCCNCTGACCCCTTGACGGGGGACAACGGATTCGGTGGATGTGGGTCATGACCGAATCGTCATTGTCCGCGAGGATATTCCTGGTCAAGGAGACACGGGGGAGGCAAGGGGACACAGGGAGGACAGGCCGCCGGGCCAGGGGATGTCCGCCGAGGTGTTCCGTTCCTTGATCGGGCGCGCGCTCTCCCGCTGTGCGGGGGGTGGCGCGAGGGCGCGCGCCGGGTCCACCTCCTCGTGATCACTCTGGTGGCGCGGTCAGGCCGTTCCCTCGGCACCGGGGTTGAGATGACCGTCTTCCACCGCGAGTTTGTAGAGGTCGACCTTGGTGCTCGCGTCCCGCCCGGCCTTGCGGTACTTCGACCGGACCCGATCGATGTACTGCTTCGCCGTTTCCGGGGAGACGTTCATCTTGTGGGCAACCGTCTTCATGGGCATTCCGGTCGCATAGAGACGCAGTGCTTCTACCTCTTTGGGCGACAGATCCGGTTTGTCCGTAGCGTCATCGGTGAGCAGCAGGAATGCCAGCTGCGGCGAGATCCACCCCGTTCCCGCGGCGGCGGCGCGGATCGCGGTGGCCAGATCCTCGATGTCGTCGGTCTTCGGGACGAAGCCCGACGCGCCGGCGCGCATCGCGTCGCGAACCGTCGCGGGAGCCGCCGCGGCGCTGAAAACCACGACCGCGCGGTCCACCGCGAGCAGCCGCTGGATGTTATGGGGCGGCGCGGTGCCATCGCCGAGATCGAGATCGAGCAGGATCACCTGGGCGCCGCGCCCCGGACCGGCCAGCAGGGCTTCGATGGAGTGGGCGGTGCCGATCAGCCTGAAGTCCTCGACGTCGTGAAGGAGGTCCGCGAGGCCGCGAAGCACGATCGGGTGATCGTCCACTGCCGCCACGGTGATGGCGCCAGGTACTGCGGGTACTGTGGTTCCGTTCGCTACGCTCATGCTGGTCCAGTCGTTCTCCCGGACTTGCCGGCCACGAGGCGACAGACCTCGTCAGGCCGTACGGGCGTTGGTGCCCGCTGGCGGAGCGTGGGGGCGCCACCGATCGCTGGGTGCGTCGGGGACACCGCATCCAGCGACGCCAACCATTTCAGCAGATCCCCACCGGGTAGCTGGTGGAGCATGGGGAGGGCCCAGCGTGGCGAGCGTCACGAGGGACACGTCCATCAGAAGACGATCGTAGATCGTCGGCCGTCCACGCCCGAGCGCGGCTCGGACGTGCTAGCGGCTCGTGGCGAGTTCGTCGGCGTCGGCGCGGGCAATGGGTGCTACGCCAGCGGCGCGCCTGGAGCCAGGCCGACCGTGCTGTCGCACGACCCCGGCAGCGGGCGCCGACGACGGCTAGCTCGTCCAGTCCTCCCAGCTCAGGCCGGTGACCCGGCTGAACTCCGAGGTGTTCGCCGTAACGACTGTCAGCCCGCGCCGCAGTGCCTGCCCGGCGATCAACAGATCGTAGGCGCCAATCGGCGTCCCGGCCTTCTCCAGGACGGCGCGCACCTCGCCGGCAGCACGGGCATCCTCGTCATCGAAGTCAAGCAGGTCCAGGTCACCGGAGAGCAGTATCCGCAGGCGCTCGGTGTTCTCCGGCACCTGAGCGCTCTTCGCCACGCCGTACCACAGCTCGAACAAGACGACCGACGAGAGCGCGAGATAATCCTCTGACGCTTCGGCCTCCCGGTACCGTTCCCGCACGCCGACGGGCTTGTTCCGCAGCAGTGCGACCACAGTGCTGGTGTCCAGGAGGCAGTTCACCCGAAGAAGTCCTCCCCGGCGGGCGTCGGCGGCTGGTTCCTGCCGTCCTCGAACAGCGGCACGTCCACGAAACGGTCCAGCTCGGCGAACCAGGCGTCGACATCGGACGCGATCGGCTCTAGCAGCACGCCGTCTCCCATGTGCCGGACGCGCACCCGGTCACCGGGCAGCCGGAACTCCTTCGGGAGCCGCACTGCCTGGCTTCTGCCGTGCATGAAGAGCCTCGCGATCGCCGTGTCCGCCACAACGCCTCCCGCACATGATAGCTATCGATAGTATATACCAGGTGTCCGCGGCCGACTCGGTCAGATGGCGGTAGCGCGGGCACGCTGTGGCATGAGGCGGCGGTGCTGGCGGCACGTACGAGGGCGGCGACAGCCGAAGACGCGCTGGCTGGTCGGCCTGCGGGCAGGTGGCCGCCGGGGCGTCAACGATCGTAGGCGATGCGTTCGAGCCCCATGGCCAGCCTTTCGAACTCCGCCGGATCGGTATAGACGTGCGCGCTCGCGCGGAGGACCGGCCCGGTGAGATCCCGGGAGCGCTCCACGGGGATGGCACTGGTGAGCACCCGGTCCTCTCGGTAGAGCCGGTCCCGGACGGCCACCGGATCGGTGCCGGGGGGCGGTTGCATGGTGATGATGCCGCACGGTGAATCTGGGTCCTCGCGCNCCCGCCAGCCGCCGGCCCCGTCGAGAAGGCGTCTTCCCTGACCGGCCAGCCGCGCGATGCGGGCGAAGACAAGTGACGGGCCGGAATCCGTCAATTCCGTGACGGCCTGCCCCAGGCCGATGCGGGACACGGTCGCCGCCTCGCCTATCCCGAGCCGGGCCAGTCCGGGGAGAGGAACCGGACGGTCGTTGCGGTCGAAGCGTGCGCTGTGCAGGCTCGGCACGGCGATATCAAGAAGATCGACGCTGCCTTTCCGGACGGCGAGAAATCCTGCTCCTCGTGGCCCGCAGAGCCATTTTCTCGACGTTCCGATATAGGCGCTGGCCGCGGTCTGGCGCACCTCGACCTGGCCGAGGGACTGCGCCACGTCGAGTACCAGGGGGACGCCTTCGGCCGCGCAGCGCGCACCGATCGCGGCTGCCGGCTGAACGATGCCCCGTTGGCTTGGCACCTGCGGAAACACCACGAGGTCGAGGTCGGCGAGACCGATGCGCCCGGGTGCGTCGGCGCAGGCTACTCCGGCCCGGTCGAGCGTCTCGACGTCGATGACCCCGGTCTCGTCGACGGGAAGATCGACCAGCGAGACCGCGGTGCGCAGCGCCCGGGCGGCGAGTACGAGCATGTTGGACCCGTACTCGCTTGGTACCACGCCGATCCTCGCCCCGGCGGGGAGCCGCCAGGCCATCAGCAAGCTGGCGAAAGCCGCGCTCGCCGAATGGTGGAAGCTCAGGTCATCAGCGTCGAGTCCCGGGCCCATCAGGCTGACGAGCCTGGCCCGCGTGGCGTGGAGCCCGCTGCCTGCCTCCACCTCGGCGGCGTACGCGCCGAGTGCGCTCTCGCGCTCCAGGNACGCGGCCTCGGCCGCGATCGTGGCCCGACTGGGGCGGGCCGCGCCGGCCGAGTCGAGATGAACCACCGACGACGGTGACCGGGCCGCACGCCAGCGGTGGAAGAGCCGGAGCTGCTCGGGATCTTCGTTCGGCCCGGGATCGTCGCTGTCGGTGAACCGGCGCTGGCGGGGCTGATGGATCGACGGTGTGTCCACGGGAACAGGGTGACACCTCGACGACGCGTGCGGCACCGTGCCGACGGTATGGACGTCGTGGTTGCGACGGTGTTTCCGTCGGTCGTGGGTTCGAGTCCCACCCGCTCCACCAGTTTTTTGATCATGCATCCGACCTGGACGAATGCGGTTTGCGATCTATCACTTTGAGGTCCGGCTCTGTGGAACGGTGCTGGTCAGGACCTCGGCCGCTGGTTCGAGCCCCGGCTGGACGACCACTTTGCCGCCGTGCGAACCGCGTCCGCCTCGTCGAGGTACTGCGTAGCGGCGACTTCCGGCGACGACACCCGTCGTCGCCACCGGCAGCGACCGGGTCAGCACCAAGAACGTGCGGGGCAATCTGTTCGCCGAGGGCCTGGACAGGGATGAAGGGGACAGTCACGTCCAGATGCCGTCCGCCATTGTCGTGGCCCCGGACCCGGACCGGACCCCCGGCGCCGCCGTATTGGGTGAGCCGGCAGGGACCGTGAGCCGGCAGGACAATGTACATGGCCCTGACCGCTTCGTGTCTGTGGCCTCTCTCGTGGACGTCCTCGATTCGGCGGCGGAGATCATGTCTGACACCTCCCGCGCACACTTCTTCGGCAACCTCGACGAACTGGTGGCCACCTCGCGGCTGGTGGTGGACCGCCGGCCGGCAGCAGGCACCCGCGGGTGCCGCGGGCCGTGTACCCCGTCGACTACGGCTACTTGGAGGGCACCGTGGCCGCGGACGGCGGCGGTATGGACGTCTTCCGCGGCAGCGCCGCCGGCGCCGGTGTGGTGGGATTCTTCGTGACGGCGGATCCGGGCAAGCGCGACGTGGAGGTCAAGGTACTGATCGACTGCACCGCCGACGAGGTCGAGCGTGTGCGGCGGCTGCTCGACGACGTCCTGGGGATCGGCGGCCTGCTCGTGCCGCGGTGCACGGAGACCGCCACTACATGAGAGCCACACAGGCTGGCCGAGCCCCCGGGCCGTTCACATTCGCTGTGTCAAACTGCGGGCGGCCGTCGTGGCGTGTGGCGGGCGATGTTGGTCTGCCCGTGCCTGACTATTCTTCGGCTGGTGCCGACCCTCATCTGGATCAACGGTCCGAACGCCGTCGGGAAGACCCAGGTCGCCCACAACCTGCACCGCAGACTGCCCGGAAGCTTCATCAGTGACCCCGAGCACCTCGGCTTCGCGATGCGCCGGATGCTCCCGAAGCCCCGGCGCATGGACTTCCGCGACGTCCCCCTGTGGCGCCAGGCGGTCAGCGAAATGCTCCACCTTGCTCTCCAAGGGCCCGAGGACCCGGTGATCGCGCCGATGACCATCCTCGACCCCGGCCTGCTCGGCGAGCTGACGGCCTCGGCCCGCGCCGCCGGGCACCGCGTCGAGCACGTCACGCTGCTTGCCGACCGCACGACGATGATCCGCCGCATCCACCGACGCGGTGAGACGTCCCGCAGTTTCAGCGCCCGCCAGCTCGACCGTGCCCTCGACGTCCTGCGGGCTCCCGAGTTCGCTCGTCATCTCCCCACCGACACCCTGTCGATCTCCGCCGTGGCGGATGACGTCGCAAGCCACACGGGGTTCACGCTCAGCCCTGACACATCAGGGCGACTCGTGCGACAGGGACGCCAACTCGCCGTCCAGCTCCGCCACATCCGCCTTAACGCTTGAAGATCACTCGACTANCGGCAGCCATGCCGCCGCAAGCGCGTCAGAGCCGCTGGCCCGACGGCTCGCGAAAAACCGGGTGCGCAGACGTGGCACCAGCAGGGACCATGGGGCGTGGCCTGGTTCATGACCGGAAGCATTGAGGAGTTTCTCGCGGTGGCGGGCGAGTTTCTGATGTCCCAGCTGGCCGAGAACACCGTGTTGGTCACCGTCGCCGAGACGCTCCAAGCGCGTGGCATGGCGGCATTCGGGGATGCGGCTCCCCTGTTCGGTTGGTGGCTGGAGGCTGGCGGACCCATCGAGAGCGCATTCGTGCATACCCCACCGAATCCCGTCCTTCTGACGACCGTTCCGCCGCGGGCAGTCGAGTCGCTGGTCGCGTCCTGGCCGCGCGGAAGGCCGCTGTCCGGGGTAAATGCGCCAGCGCAGGTGGCCAGCGCATTTGCCTCGTCCTGGCACCAGGGGACAGCTGCCGCGCCATCTCTTCATCGCCGGGAGCGTTTGTATCGGCTCGGAGACCTCGCAGCGCCCCNGCCAAAGCCCGCAGGTCGTCCTCGTGCGGCCGAGGCAACCGACAAGGACCTGCTCGTGGCCTGGGTCACGGCGTTCCAAGAAGAGACCGGTGCGGCCGCCGGCAACGCCCCGAGGCGGGTCGATGACCGTCTCAGCTATGGCGGCTTCACCCTGTGGGNGGNCGACGGTGCGCCGGTGTCGGTGGCCGGAATTACCCGGCCGGTAGGCGGGATGATCCGCATCGGGCCGGTATATACCCCGCCGGGCTTCTGGCGAAGAGGCTACGCCGGGGCGGTGACAGCGGCGGTGAGCCAGACCGCGCTGGAAGCGGGNGCGCGCGAGGNCCTGTTGTTCACCGATCTGGCCAATCCGACCAGCAACAGCGTGTATCAGCGGCTCGGCTTCGAACCTGTCGAAGACCGCGTCGTGCTGCTGTACGAGCGCACGCCCACGCCTTCGATCTGACCGGAAAAGCGATCCAGACAGCGATGCCGCGCACTGAGTCAACCTCCCCTGGAGAGCGGTGGTTCTTCTCGCGGCGTGACTGGCGGNCGGATCGGCAACCCAGCACAGCCGCGGTCTCGGACCAGCCATGTGACGATCGGAGCCCACCGTCGCCCCTACGATCAGAGCCGTGTCCGGTCGCGATCTTTGCCGACGGTTCTACGAACAGGCAGTTCGGCCGCTGATCCCTGGCGTGCCCCACGCTGCCGCGTTGCTCGGTGAGGGTTCCGAGGTACTCGGCTTCGACGACGAGGTCTCCACGGACCACGATTTCGGCCCCCGCGTGCAGCTGTTTGTCCCGCCAGGTCTCGATACCACGCCGATCGAGATCGCCATGGAGAGGCTGCCAGCGCGGTTCGACGGTTTCCCGGTTGTCTATCCCGACGGGGACCGATACGACGGCTGGCCACATCACCAGGTGGAGNTGACCACTGCGCGGGTGTTCTTCGTCGACCGGCTCGGCGTCGACCCGGCCGACGGGATGGATCTGGCGGACTGGCTGCTGGCCCCGACCCAGATCCTGGCCAGTCTCACAGCCGGTGTGGTCCTGCACGACCCGCTCGATCTGCTCACCGCGCGGCGCCGGGCGCTGGCCTGGTACCCAGACGACGTCTGGCGCTACGTCCTGGCAGCCGGCTGGCTGCGGGTCAGCCAGGAAGAACCGTTCATCGGCCGCACCGGCAGCCGGGGCGACGACCTCGGCTCGCGCATACTCGCCGCCCGCCTGGCCCGTGACCTCGTCCGGATCGGCTTTCTCCTCGAATGCCGCTGGGCCCCGTACAGCAAATGGCTGATGACCGCGTTCGGGCAGTTGACCCTCGCGGACCAGGTCGGCGAGCACCTGGGCCGCGCGCTCGATGCGCCGCGGTGGCGGGACCGCGAAGCAGCGCTGTGCGCCGCGGCCAGTCACCTCGCCACCGCCACCAACCGGCTCGGTCTGGCCGAGCCCGTCGACCCCGCGCCGCGACGCTTTCACTCCCGAAACATCCAGGTACTCGGCGCGCAACGCCTCACCCGCGTGCTGACCGACGCGATCAGCGATCCGGGGCTGCGGGCCCTCCTCA
This sequence comes from Frankia sp. CeD, assembly GCF_000732115.1. Classification (NCBI taxonomy): domain Bacteria; kingdom Bacillati; phylum Actinomycetota; class Actinomycetes; order Frankiales; family Frankiaceae; genus Frankia; species Frankia sp. CeD. The sequence continues at coordinate 8,582 of NZ_JPGU01000005.1, read as the reverse complement.
CCCGGCTCGGACACCAACCCGACGGCCCGCTTGGCCATCTCCCCGGCGCGATCGACCAGGCTACCGACAGCGTCGAAATCCTCACTCAACCGAACCGCCGCCGCGACTACGCAGCCCTCCTTGGCCTCTGGTCCTGAATGTTCCGGAGCACTGATCCGATGGCGCGCGGACGTCGGGGTGCCTCGTTCGAGCTGGGGATGGGCGCGGTGGCCGTCGGTGGATAGCTACCAGCGCATGGTCGGCGTAGAATCGAGCGAAACGAGCATGCCGATCGCCCCGATCGCCTCGATCGTCCTGGAGGCCGTTCATGACCTCACCCACCCGACCCGAACCGCTCCACGACGAGACGTACCTGCCAGGCGAGGACACCGGTGAGATCATCGACTTCCTGGCCGCGCTTCGCGACCGCGGCCGGCAGACCGCCGACCCGCGACCTCGGCTCACCGGCCCGGACGGGCACAGCGTCGAGCTTCCCGAGCCGATGTTCAATGTCCTTCTGCAGGTCGCCGCGGCGATGAAGGCGGGCCTAGCCGTCACGGTGGCGCCGCACCATCTGACGATGTCCACCCAGGAAGCCGCGGACCTGCTCCGTATCTCCCGCACCACCCTGGTTCGGCTGCTGGAGAGCGGCGCCATCCCGTTCGAGAAGCCCAGCCGCCACCGCAAGGTCCGCCTCGACGACCTCCTGGAGTACCGCCGACGCCAACGCCACGCCGCCGACCTCGCCTTCGCCGACATGGTCGCCGATACCGAGCGTCTCGGCCTCTACGACGTCAGCCCCGACGAGACCCGGGCGGCACTGAAAGCCGCACGCAAGAAGACCGAAGGCTGACCGGGATGTTCTCAGCGCTACTCGACACCTGCGTCCTCGTGCCCAGCAGGGCGCGCGACATGCTGCTTGAGATCGCCAGCACCGGTGCCTACCGGCCGCTCTGGTCGAGCGAGATCCTGGACGAGCTCGAACGGACCCTGCGCACGCTGCTCGCCAAGCGTGGCGTGTCACCAGAAGAAGCCGATGCCTACCTCACCCGCCTCTTCCGGCAGATGAAGACCACCTTCCCGGACGCCCCCGTGACCGGCTGGGAACGGCTCGTGCCGACCATCGAACTCCCTGACCCCGACGACCGGCACGTCGTCGCCGCCGCCATGGCCGGCCGAGCCGACGTGATCGTTACCGACAACCTCACGGACTTTCCACCCGCCGCGCTTCCCATGCCCCTGACTCGCCAGTCCCTCGACGACTTCTTCCTTGACGAACTCGACCTCCACCCGGACCTCGTCGTCAAGGCCGTTCGTGCCATCGCCGCCCGGACCGGCAGATCCGGCCCCACGCTGACCGCCTACGACATCGCTACCTACCTGCGTGCCCACGGCGCCCCGGCATTCGGCGCACGCCTTCTCGTTGCACTCGATCAGACGGCAAGACCGGCTCCGTAGCGACGTGGCCCGGGCTCAGCGCATGTCTGGTCGCTCGCCCGCACCACAACCCCCGCAATGACGGTCAGCAGACGGGCGGAAGTGCCAGGAACCACCAGGTCTGCGGAACGCACGTTCGAACCGGTTGTCGATGTTGCCGGTCGGACGGTCACTGGGAATCGGCCCTGGTCAGCGCCCGAGTGCCGACCGGCCGGATGGCGATTTCAGGGCCTACAACCAAGATCAGTCGATTCGGATGCTGGTGCACATGGTCCACCACGCAGAGTAAANAGCCTCCGACCCGGCTAGATAGCTTTGACCTATGAATCGAGCCTGGCTGTCTGCGTCCATCGCCACAGGTAGTCATGCATGAGCGGCTGGTTCGCGCAATGCCGGGACTCCTACGCCGACCGGCTCATGCGGNCACTCTCGGCGTCCGGCACGGATCGCCGCGCCCGAGACGCAGCCGTCCGGTGTCCTGTGCCGGGTTGCCGTTCTGGCGGCGAAGGCCAGCCGGTCAGGTGGCGCGGCCAGCGGCGGGAGCTGAGGCCGGGCTGAGCATGGCGGCCAGCGCTGCCATCGCATCGGGAATGGACCTCTCCGCCCCCAGCGAGGGCGCCGACAAGCTGCTCGCGACCCTCGACGTCCGCCCCGTCAGCGACTGGCGCGATGTCGAGGGTGGCCTGTTCGCCGTCGTCGACGAGACCGCGGCGGTGCCGACCGCCGGCTGACCCCTCCGAGACCACGAGCGCCCCGGCCTGGGTCCAGGCCGGGGTTTCTCTTTGCCCGGACAAGGTGGGGGCGGCGCGCGCGACCAGGCGGCGCGCGGCGGGCACGCAGTGGATCGCGACCTGCGGTTTCGTCGGGAACCGGTAGTTCTTGGACGGTGCCGCCAACGAGGATCAGATCGGGACTGGATGCCGCCCACGCTCGGCACCTGGTCGGTCCACCGTCGCCGGGTAGCGGCCGGCGTGAGCAACCAGGCTGGCGAGTCGCCGATCCGGGCGTCCGCCGAGCGAAACACCCAGAGCAGCCGGCCGGTTTGGACGCCGGATCAGGTTGGTAACCCGTAGATCGCGATCAGCGACGGGCGAACCAGCAGCCGCGGACGAACACTGCCGAGCCAGCAGCCGTCTGCCTCCGTCGTCGCACCGCGGTCGGCCGCCGTCCGGATCAGCCGGCGGAACGGGCCGGCTCCGGACCGGTCAACGGGAGCCTCTACTCCGGATCAGCAGTGGAGAGGATCTGCGTCCTCCCGGCCAGGCCATCCGGCCACCCATACGAGCAAGGCGTCGAAACAGTGGCTGGCAATTGTCCAAATCACACATTCCCAATTCACAAGGTGAGGAAAGTTCGGTGGGAACTTTCACGACCCGAGCGTTCAGCGGAAGCACCTTACTCGCCAGACGATGACCTCTGTCTCACATCATCTTGGCAGGTAGGGCGAGGGCGACGCCCAAGGTTGACGCCGACCGAAGGCAGAGCCCTTCGAACTTCATTGCTTACTACTGATGACATCACAGGTCCCCGGAGCCCGCAGGCAGCTACAGGAAGCTCTCATCTATACGCCATCGATGAGAGGGGACGCGACGATCAGAGCCCGGGAGTCGGCCCAGGCTAGNTGCGGCGTCGGCCCTCGACATACCGATATCGACGTGCCGGAAGATATCGACATCCGCTTAATGGGATGCGCAAAGGGTCACGGACCGCGTTTACTTNCAGTAGCCGGAAGAGATCGCAATTCCCGCCTCTCGATGAGTCGAGCATTGCGCTGGCCTTGTCATGCGCCATCGCCAGGTGTAGCGTGTCGCTAGGCGTCGACTGACCGTCAGAAGACGCGTCAATTCGTACCGCCCGAATAGACCATCGGAGGTCTTCACTTTCCGATGCCCTGAATTCGTGCACCCCATTCTCGGGAACTCTTCACCAGGTAGGCACGGAAGACCTGGTCACGCCGGAACAAGAATCCGGACAAGCTAATCGGCTGATCGGAGGCCGGAGATCATCGTACGTAGGCTTCAACCACCAGCACGTAGCGTACTCCAGGTCATGAACCGAAGGACAGGACGGCCAGCCTAGGGATGATCACGAGGATGTCGAACGAAGCCTACATCGAGCCCGAACCCGCGAAGCGCTTCGTCGACCACGCGGTGGAGGAGTATCAGCGGTGCCTGGCGAGTAGGAACGCCGATGGTGTGCCAACTCATCTACCGCGTGCCTCCGGCCTCCTGTTCGGTGTCGACAATCGCCACGGGATCACGATCGGCGACATCGAATTCGTGAAGAATGTGCGCGACAGCGACGCGGACGTGATAGCCGAGTTCGAAGATGTAATCGCACCGCAGTTCGGCGACGTGTACAGGAACCCCGGCCGCGGGTTCTGGTGCTCCGGCGAGGACGTCTTTCAGGCGGTGAAAAAGCACGAGGCGGCGGGTCTCGAGCTGATCGGCTCGATTCATTCTCATCCGAACTGGCATGAGATCGGACCTCAGCATGAGCGGACGCAGCGGTTGAGCGAGAAGCCGACCCGGATGGATGAGTACCTGTTCCGTCAGTCCTCCTGGCCGGTCAACCTGATCTGGTATGTCCACGCGGGCCGTCAGGGCCTCGCACACCGGGTCGCCGCATGGAAAGCAGGGCCAGAGCGGTGCGCAGAGCTCGACCTACACATCCCGTCGCAGATCCGGGATGAGTTCGGACTGGGATGACGGTCCACCGCGGCGGCCTCGGAAGACACGACGCGTCAATCGCGTGGCCTCGGTACAGGCCAGAGGAGGAGACAGGATGAACGGAACGCAGAACGGCGCTCGCGAGGGTCTTCCACCGCCCATGGTTACCATCAAGATACCAGCGGCCTTCCGGGCGCTGTCCGGCGGGCAGCGGCAGGTCGCTGCCAAGGGCGAGAACATTCGCGAGGTGTTCGCCGACCTGAACGAGTGCCTGCCCGGGCTCATCGACAAGATCATGGACGGCCAGGGGTCGGTCCGACGGTATATCAACGTCTATCGAAATGACAACGACATCAGAGGCCTGGAAAATCTCGAGACCCGCGTCGAGGAAAGTGACGTGGTCTGGATAATACCTGCAGTGGCGGGAGGNAGCATTCGTCCGGCGGTCCAGGAGCCGAAGGNGCCAGAGGTTCTGCCCTCGGAGTTCTTCCTCAATCCTGGCCCATCACCGCACGCGACGAACGCCGAGCTCAGATCGAAATGCCCCGTCCACCAGATTAACTATCCTCCGGGAAGTGAGGCATACGCCGTTCTCGGCCACAGGGCCGTGGCGGAGGCCTTCACCGACTCGCGCCTGTCCAAGGAAGCGGAGAACCTACCTCCCAGGTTTCGCGACAGGGCTCTGTCCAGCAGCCTCCTCATGGTGCGTAACCTGGGATTCGCGGACCCTCCCGACCACGCCCGGCTGAGGAGGCCGATCAGCCGGGCATTTCTGCCGAACGCGATCGCCGACCTCCGCCCCCGCATCCAGGATGTCGTCGACGATCTCATCGACACATTCCCCGCGCCCGGTGAGATCGACCTCCTCGGCGCGTTTGCCCTGCCGCTTCCACTCACTGTCATCTGCGAGTATCTCGGGATACCTGTCCAGGACAGACCACTCTTTCTCGAGTGGGGTTACATTCTCAGCCAGGATCCCTTCCAGCACGCGGAGTCCGAGCTGAAGGCCGCGACCGAGGAATTCACCGACTACTTCACCCGGCTGGTGGCCCGACGCCGCACGGATCTGCGGAAGGACCTGCTCAGTGAGCTCGTAAGGGCGGCAGACAGTGACGCACTCAGTGAACGCGAACTCCTCTCCACCATTCTCCTCCTGCTCATCGCGGGCCACAAGACGGTCGCGAACCTGATAGGAAATGGGACTGCTCTGCTACTCGGCCACCCAGGCCAGCTCGACCTGCTCCGAACCACTCCCGAGCTGATTCCCGCCGCGGTCGAGGAGATGCTGCGCTTCGAGGGTTCGGCCGCCTGGGCATCCATGCGGGTCGCCGTCGAGGACATGCGGCTCGCCGGAACAGAAATTCCCAGGGGGAGCTTCGTGCATCTCTTGCTGTCCAGCGCGGGGCACGATCCGGAGGCATATGACGAGCCGGAGCGGTTCGACGTCACCCGATCCCCGAACCACCATCTGGCTTTCGGCCACGGCGCGCACTTCTGCGTTGGTGCCCCCCTCGGCCGGCTTCAAGGAGACATCGCCTTCACAACGCTGCTGCGCCGGTTGCCAGGATTCGAGCTGGCAGTCCGTCAGGACGAGGTGGAGTGGCTCGCCGACAGCTCGCTCAGCCGGGGGCTCAGAGCGCTCCCCATCCGGGTCCGGGAGCGGTTGCCGCGATGAGCACCGTATGCCACGGCCGCGGAATTNCCCCCCGCCGGTCGTCTCCCGTGAGCGATCAGCGATGACGGCACGAGCAGGCGGACCGAGGATCGCGGTGGTAGGCGCGGGCGCGGTCGGTGGGTATCTCGGCGGCCGCCTGGCCGGCGCCGGTCACGAGGTGGAGTTCCTCGCCCGGGGCGAGAACCTCGCCGCGCTCCAGAAGAACGGGCTGCGGGTAATGGATGACTCAGGTTGCTGGTCGGTGCCGGATGTAAGCGCCTCCGACGACCCTGACGACATCGGAAGAGTCGACTTCGTTCTGCTCTGCGTAAAGACGGGACAGCTTTCCGATGCCGTCGAATCGCTGGGCCTCATGGTCGGCCCGGATACCGCGGTCCTCACTCTGCAGAACGGGGTCGACGCTCCCGGCCAGGTCGCGGCGAGGATTGGCCGCCGTCGCGTGCTGCCCGGAACGATAAGGATCGCGGCGACGATGGCCGGTCCTGGCGAGATTAGACACGCCGGCACCACCTGCGAGGTAAGTTTCACCGCGTGGGACGGCCAGGCATCAAGGCAGGTGACGCGCCTTCGTGAGCTCTTCCGAGAATCCCAGGTGACGGTTACCGAGCCTGACGATATTTGGGCCACCCTGTGGGCGAAGTTCCTGATGGNGGTGCCGGTCGGCAGTCTCGGAGCCGCCACCGGCGGCGCGACCATCGGCGAACTCCGTTCTCGGAGCGGTACTCGCCAGCTCCTGATCGCCGGCATGCGGGAGATCTACGAGGCCGGTCTCGGGCTGGGAATCTTCCTGCCCGACGACGCCGTGGACACGGCGATGGGACTGGTGGACAGGCAATCAGCCGGGGTCACCACCTCACTTCAGCGAGACATCCTGACCGGTAGGCGGTCGGAGCTGGACGCGTGGACCGGGGCCGCTGTCCGGCTGGCCCACGACGCAGGTCTGAGCGCGCCGGTTCACGAACTCCTATACGAGTTGCTCGCCATCCGAGAGTCGCGTGCGGCCGAAGCGGCCTAGACCCTGCCGCCCAACCTCTGCACGGGGTCTCGGGATTCGGGAGGAGGGTCAACGAGCACAGCGGACAGGTACCAGCAGAAGTGCAGGGACGCAGGCGATGCTCCCTCGTGATCTCAGGAGTCCCAAACGGTGAAAGTGAGATTCGCCGGCCGTGACCCGCTGCGGGACGTTACGGCCTATCGGAGCACAGAGCCNGCGAACACGGCNGCAAACGAGCCCGGGCGGTTCGACCTGTCAAGCAACGAACTCGTGCTTCCCCCACTGCCCCCACTGCCCACAGTGCTCTCGGTCATCGAAGATGGCCTCAGCCGGCTGGCCCGTTACCCCGACCCGACGGCACGGACCATCACAGAGGAGATCGCGAAGCACCTGCACGTCTCCCCAGACGCGGTAGCGGTGGGCCCCGGAAGCGCCGGGGTACTCCAACAGATTCTTCTCGCACTGTGCGGCGTCGGCGACGAGGTCATCTACGCGTGGCCGGGCTTCGACGCCTACCCGCTCCTGGTCGCCATCAGCGGGGCCACGAGCGTTCACGTTCCGCTCACGTCTACCGGTGATCACGACCTGGACGAGATACGTGCGCGGGTCGGCCCGCGCACCAGGGTGATTCTTCTCTGCTCTCCCCACAATCCAACCGGCGTGGTCATTGATCGCCATCGTCTGGACTCCTTTCTGCGCTCACTGCCGGGCGACGTCCTCACGGTGCTCGACGAGGCCTACGTCGAGTTCGATCGCGGCGAGAATCCCCCGGGTACTCCGGATGTTCTCAGCCGGCACCGCAACATCGTCGTGCTCCGGACCTTTTCGAAGGCCTACGGGCTAGCGGGCCTGCGGATCGGCTACGCCGCGGGCCCGGAGCGGATCATGGTGACCGTCCGCAAGGCCGGTCTTCCCTTTGGGGTCACCCACATCGCGGAGCAGGCGGCGATCCTCTCCCTGCACAGCGAGGGTGAGCTACGCGGTCGCCTGGACACGGTGACCGTGTCGCGAGACGAACTGACCGCTGGTCTCCGGTGGTCGGGTCTGCCGGTGCTGCCTTCTCGCGCCAACTTCGTCTGGCTCCCCCTGGCCGCTGCGGCCGACTCCTTCGCGCAGGACCTGGCGGAGGCAGGAATCAGGGTCCGCCCCTATCCGGGGTATGGCGTACGGATCTCCGTCGGAGCACCGGAAGCACAGGAGAGCCTCCTGAGGTCCCTTGGCCGAGGCGTACCCACGATCTGGGTGTGAGGACCGCGTCATCTCCGGCTCGGCCGGCAACGGATCCTGCCGGCGCCGCGGGCGTGGGCGTCTCGGCGCACGAGCGCGCCGTGTCTTTCTAGCGACCGAAATTCGAGGTGGGAATCTAATGAGGCTTCTCCTTATCGCCATGCCATGGCAGGGACTTGACACACCGTCCAGTGCGCTGGGAGTACTCGGGCCTTCCGTCCGCGAACGGAACTTGTCAAGATTTTTAGGACAAGATTCTTTGTGAACTAGCCTGTGTTCCGTCCCTGTCGTGATCTCGGTCGAGGGATGACTTCTGATCGTTCGGGCACGCCGTCGGCTGGTTCGGCCTGGTCATCCGGCGTGTGGTTGATCCCGGCGGGCTTCGGGAGCGGCGGCGGGACCGGGGGCTGGTTCACGAACCGTTCCGGATGCGCGGCGTAGGCCACGTCGAGGACACGGCTGCGGGCAGCGTGTACCGCCTCGGCCTGGCCGAAGTACACGGCCGCCGGCGTGAGATAGCCGATTCCCGAATGTCTGTGCTCATGGTTGTACCAGGCGAAGAACCCGCGGCAGAACTGGCGCGCCTCGGCAATGGTACCGA